>DATKRE010000043.1:0-18299 GCA_035532335.1 Xanthobacteraceae bacterium
TCCTACCTCTCCCACCAGTCTTCCTGCGCCAAGGCGCGCTACGCGATTGAACAGGGCGCAATCAGGCACGCGAAACGCGGGACTTGTGGCGCTAAAACGGTGAACAAAACCTCTCGAAAACCCGCGTAAATCAACGCTTAATCACAGCTCGCAGCGCCGCGAATAAACGCTATTTTTAGCCTGTCTTTTAAACTGATCTTAGACCCTCAACGGTAGGTTTCCGCCATACGGCGGGAAACAGGGCCCGTCGCAAACAAAAGAATTTTGGGAAAGGCGTCACCGATGAAAGCCGTCGTCAAGACGGTCGAGCCCGCCGAACGCGAGGTGCGGTTCGACCATGTTCGTCCTCACTATCTGGAGGCGCTTACGCTCGTCGAGCGTCTGCACCGGCGTCTGCTCGACGTCATCAAGGATGAATTCGATCGCCGCAGCCGCGCCGACATCAATTCGGTGCAGGCGCTACTCCTCTACAATATCGGCGACAAGGAGCTGACCGCGGGCGAATTGCGCACGCGCGGCTATTATCTCGGCTCCAACGTCTCCTACAATCTCAAGAAGCTGGTCGAGATGGGTTTTCTCGATCATCAACGCTCCCGCGTCGACCGGCGCTCGGTGCGCATCAAGCTGACCGACAAGGGCCGCGAGGTGCGCGACGTCGTCGATGCGCTTTATCAGAAGCATGTACGCACGGTGGAGCAGGTCGGCGGCATCAACGCCGACGAGTTCAGCGTGCTCAACAAAGCGCTGCACCGGCTCGAGCGGTTCTGGACCGATCAAATTCTCTATCGGCTTTAAGGCATGATCCCGAAAAGTGGACGGTTTTCGGGAAAGATCGTGCCTCGCTGAACAGCATGATCCCGAAAAGTGGATGCCGGTTTTCGGAAAAGATCATGCCTCGCTGATTTGTCCTTTTGTTGGAATTTTTCGTCGTACTGGCGCGAACTGGCCCCGGCGTAACCGCCGGGGTCTTTTTGCTGCGCGCGGAATTCTATTGCGCGAGCTTGGTCAGCCAGGTCCCCACCGGAAACGCGTGAATACTTGCAGTAGAACGACCGCGACCGCGGCCACGATCAGATAAACCAACAAGCCATAGACGATCTGCATCGCCAGCGGCGGGTAGGGTGGTTTGTTATCGGGCGGCCAGGCGAAGGTTTCCTCCCACTTCGCCTGCGGAATATGAGCCGGGCGGATGTTCTCAAGCGGCTCCCAGGCGCGATAAGCGGCGATGCCGCGCTCGTGCGCAATCGGGTTGCGCAGCCACAAGAAATTATGCCGACCGGCCAGGTCGACGAAGCCTCTCATCACGGCGCGCAGAACGAGGGCGATGAGCAGACACGCCGAATAGACGTAGGCGATGATCAGGCCGACCTCGAGCACGGGATCGGTCAATATCCCGACCCGAAACAGCTTGGCGCAGAATTGCACGGTGGTGTCGACCAGCGCCTTCAGGGCTGCGGAAACCTGATGCAGCAGCGTGTAGTCGAAGGAGTAGTGGTCCAGTAACAGGACGATCGCCAGCACGGCGACCAGTTGGACCAGCCACGATCGCGCGATGGCGCGGATCGGGGCGGCGATAAGCCGGATCGGGCCCATAATTCCCCTGCCAGTTTCTCTTACCGGTTCTCTTGCCGGTTCTCTTGCCGGTTCTCCTGCCAGATTCTCCAGGCAAGGTGCGCGATCATACAACAGAGCGGCCGCGCGTGAGGCGCTAAGGCCGCTTTGGCCGGTCGCCTCCTCGTGCTAACCACCGGCCGCGCATACACCGTTCCCGGCCAAATTCGGCCTTTTTGCTGTGCTGAATCGACGTTTGATGAGCGATACCGACGAGCCGCATAACCGTCGCGCCAACCGGCGTGGGTTTCTTCGCCTGGCCGGCGCTGCCGTGCTGAGCGGCGCCTTTGCGCGCGCCGCCGCCGCCGAGGATGCCGCGCTCGACCGGTTGATCGGCGACACGCAGCACGGCGGGTTTGGACAGAATTTCGACGATGCCTCGCGCACCATCCGGATGCCGCGGGCCACCGAGCCGACGGTTTCCGCCGCGACCGCGCAAACCACCGAGAAGGCGATCGATCGCTATGCCGACATCGTCGCGCGTGGCGGCTGGCCCTCGGTGCCTTCGGTCAGCGCGCTTCACGTCGGCGACCGGCATGCCGCCGTGCCGGTGCTGCGCGCCCGCCTGGCGGCCTCCGGCGACATCGATCCGAATGCGGCCGGCAACGATATCTACGATTCCTATGTCGAGGCCGCGGTGCGGCGCTTTCAGGCGCGGCACGGCCTGACCGTCGACGGCGTGATCCGGCCGGAGACTTTGGCGGCGATCAACGTGCCGGCGCCGACGCGGCTCGGGCAGCTCAAGATCAACGTGACGCGGCTGCGGGTGTTGAGCGCGAATTTGTCGCCGCGCTACGTGGTCTGCAACATCCCGGCGGCCCGCATCGAAGCGATCGAGAACGGCATGGCGGTGTCGCGCCACACCGCCGTTGTCGGCAAGCCGGACCGGGCGTCGCCCGAGATCAACTCGAAGATCATCCAGATCAACTTCAATCCGTATTGGACGGTGCCGCCGTCGATCGTGCAACGCGATCTCATTCCGAAGATGCAGGATCAGCCGGATTATCTCACCAGCAACCACATCCGCATCTTCGACGGACGACACCGGGAGCTGCAGCCGTCGCAGATCAACTGGTATTCGGAAGACGCGACCCATTTTTCGTTCAAGCAGGATCCCGGCAGCTTCAACTCACTCGGTTCGATCCGCATCAACTTTCCGAGCTCCTACGGCGTCTATATGCACGATACGCCGCTGAAAAATCTATTCGGCGATGATTTCCGCTTCCACTCCTCGGGCTGCGTGCGGGTGCAGAACGTGCGCCAGCTGGTCGCCTGGCTATTGGGAGGAATGAAGGGCTGGTCGCTCGAAGACATCGATCGGGTGATCAAGTCCGGCGAGCAAAAGAACGTCGAGCTGAAAAAGCCGGTGCCGCTCCATTGGGTCTACATCACCGGCTGGGAGACGCCCGACGGCGTCGTGCAATTCCGCGAGGACATTTACGGCAAGGACGGTCTGGCCGGCGCGCAGACCGCAACCACGAATTTATAGCACTTTCGCCGGCGCGGCCGCGGCTAAATATCCCCAAATGTAGCGGGGTTGGCCCCGCTTCCTTCACAAGACCTTGCGTCCGCGCCCCGGTATGCTATCGCCGGGCGGTCGCCCGCTGGAAAGCGCCCGCTCCAGGCGGATCAACGGGGTAAGGCAGGGAAAAACCATGTCGGTTCGGCACGATGCAGCGGATCTGCCGGAGGGTTTTTTCTCGGCTGCTTTGGGCGAAAGCGATCCGGAAATCGCCGAAGCCATCCGGCTTGAGCTTTTCCGTCAGCGTGACGAAATCGAGCTGATCGCCTCGGAAAATATCGTCAGCCGCGCCGTACTCGAGGCGCAGGGCTCGGTGCTGACCAACAAATACGCCGAAGGCTTGCCGGGTAAGCGCTATTACGGCGGTTGCCAGTTCGTCGACATCGCCGAGCAGCTCGCCATCGATCGCGCCAAGAAGCTGTTCGGCTGCTCATTCGCCAACGTGCAGCCGCATTCCGGCGCGTCCGCCAACGCCGAAGTGTTCCTGGCGCTGATGCAGCCGGGCGACACGTTTATGGGGCTTAATCTCGCCGCCGGCGGCCATCTCACCCACGGATCGCCGGTGAACGTGTCGGGACGCTGGTTCAAGCCGGTGCCCTATGGCGTGCGCCGCGACGATCATCTGATCGACATGGACGAGGTCGACCACCTGGCAAAGGAGCATCGGCCCAAGGTCATCATCACCGGCGGCTCGGCATATCCGCGTATCATCGACTTCCGCCGTTTCCGCGAGATTGCCGAGGCGGTCGGCGCTTACCTGATGGTCGACATGGCGCATTTCGCGGGCCTCGTCGCCGGCGGCGCGCATCCGTCGCCGTTCCCGCATGCGCATGTGGTCACCACCACGACGCACAAGACGTTGCGCGGGCCGCGCGGCGGCATGATCCTCGCCAACGGCGACGAGCTGGCGAAAAAGCTCAACTCCGCGGTGTTCCCGGGGATGCAGGGCGGTCCGCTGATGCACGTAATCGCCGCCAAGGCGGTGGCGCTCGGCGAGGCGCTGCGCCCGTCGTTCAAGAGTTACGCGAAGAACGTCGTCGAGAATGCCAAAGCGCTGGCGGAAACATTGAAGTCCTGCGGCCTCGATATCGTCTCCGGCGGCACCGATACGCATTTGATGCTGGTCGACCTGCGTAAAAAGCGGCTGACCGGCAAGGTGGCGGAAGCCGCACTGGGGCGCGCCCACATCACCTGCAACAAAAACGGCATACCGTTCGATCCGGAGAAACCGACCGTCACCTCGGGAATCCGGCTCGGCACCCCGGCCGGCACCACGCGCGGCTTCGGCATTGCCGAATTTCGCCAGGTCGGAGCGCTGATCGCCGAAGTGCTCGATGCGCTGTCGCAAAACGGCGCCGAGGCCGATGCCGCCGCCGAGACAAGCGTGCGCGAAAAGGTCAAACGTCTGGTCGGCCGGTTCCCGATTTACTAGTGGAGTGGGTTCGACATTCGCCATCCTTTGCCGCAAACTCACGAAGCGAATGCCGAACCCAAAGCTCCACTAGGAACTTATATTTACTCGTGGTCCTTTGATCCAAACATTCGCACAAGGTGCTGGCCGTAAAGGGATGCGAATGTTTGGATCGGACCACCAGGCGTAGGGGCGAGCGATGCGTTGTCCGAGTTGCGCAAGCCTCGACACCCAGGTGAAAGATTCGCGACCGGCCGAGGATTCGTCGGTCATCCGCCGGCGCCGCGTATGCCTATCGTGCAATTTCCGTTTCACGACCTTCGAGCGCGTGCAATTGCGCGAGCTGATCGTGATCAAGCGCAACGGCCGGCGCGTGCCATTCGATCGCGACAAGCTGTTGCGCTCGGTGCAGATCGCCGTGCGCAAGCGCCCGGTCGAGCCCGAGCGCATCGACCAGATGGTGTCGAAAATCGTGCGCGAACTGGAAAGCCAGGGCGAAAGCGAAGTCTCCTCGGAGACGATCGGCGAAACCGTGATGGCCTATCTGCGCGATCTCGACGACGTCGCTTATGTCCGCTTCGCCTCGGTCTACCGCAACTTCCGTGAAGCCAAGGATTTCGAGACCGCGCTTGCGGAACTGTCCGCCGATGAGGCGGCGGAGATCGCACGCAAGTGAATGCGCAGGCGAGTATCCAGATGACGCGGCCGGCGAATGGGTCGGCGGGAGCGCGCGCGGACGCCGCCGACGACCGGCGGTTCATGGCGCTCGCGCTGGCATTGGGCCGCCGCGGTCTTGGCCGCACCTGGCCCAATCCCGCGGTTGGTGCGGTCATTGTCAACGACGGCATTATTGTCGGACGCGGCTGGACGCAAACCGGCGGCCGCCCACACGCCGAGGTCGAAGCTTTGCGCCGCGCCGGGGACGCGGCGCGCGGCGCAACGCTTTACGTCACGCTTGAGCCTTGCTCGCATCACGGCAAATCGCCGCCATGCGCCGATGCGGTCGTTGCCGCCGGCGTCGCGGGCGTCGTCTCGGCGCTGGACGATCCCAACCCGAAAGTGTCCGGGCAAGGCTACGCGCGGCTGCGCGCCGCGGGAATTACGGTCATAACCGGCGTCGGCGCCGACGAGGCGCGCCGCGATCATGCCGGCCACATTCGGCGCATGGGCGACGGCCGCCCGAACGTGACGCTTAAGCTCGCGGTCTCGGCCGACGGCAAGGTCGGCGCCGCTGGGCGAAAACCGCTGGCTCTTACCGGCGCCGAAACGCGGGCGCGCGTCCATCTGCTGCGTGCGCAAAGCGATGCGATCATGGTCGGCGTCGGTACCGTGCTCGCTGACGATCCATTCCTGACCTGCCGCCTGCCGGGCATGGAGAAGGATTCGCCGGTACGCATCGTGCTCGACAGCGCGTTGCGCCTACCGCCGTCGTCGCGGCTCGCGCAGACGGCCCGGCAAACGCCGGTATGGGCGGTCTGCGGGGCGGACGCTCCGCGTGCGGCGGAGCAGGCGCTGCTGGCGCACGGCGTGGAAGTTCTCCGGGTGGAGATGTCCCGACCGGAGCAAAAGGCAGGCCGCCTCGATCTTGCGGCCGTGCTGAAATTGATCGCGGGGCGCGGCATCACCCGGCTGATGGTCGAGGGCGGCCCGACGGTTGCGGCCTCGCTTGTCGCCGCCGATCTTGTCGACGAAGCCATCCTGTTCCGCTCGCCAACGAGCGTGGGCGCCGCCGGTATCGACGCGCTCGAGGGTTTGCCGCTAACGGCACTGACCCAATCGCCACGATTGAAGGCGGTCGCGGCCGCGCCAATCGGCGATGATGTCTGCGACGTTTACGGGCGAAGGTGACGGCATTGTTTACGGGTATTATCAGCGACATAGGTGAGGTTGTTGAAGTGAGCGAGCAGGCGGCCGGCCTGCGCCACCTCAGCATCGCTTGCGGCTATGACCCCGACGGCATCGATATTGGCGCTTCGATCGCTTGCTCCGGACCGTGCCTGACCGTGGTGGCGCGCGGCGGCCAAGGCAATCGTCCCTGGTTCGCCGTGGACGCCGCGGCGGAGACCTTACAAGTGACCACCGCCGGGGCGTGGCGGCGCGGCACCAGGCTCAACCTTGAGCGCTCGCTCCGGCTCGGCGACGAACTTGGCGGCCACCTGGTCAGCGGTCATGTCGACGGCGTCGCCGAACTGACCGCGCGCGAGGATTTGGCCGACATGGCGCGCCTGACGTTGCGGGTGCCAGCCGAGCTTGCGCGCTTCATTGCGCCGAAGGGGTCGGTCGCCCTCGATGGCGTCTCGCTGACGGTCAACGAGGTCAAAGGCGAGACGTTTTCGGTGCTGATCATTCCGCATACGCTCAAAGTCACGACCTTTGGCGAACTGCGTGCCGGGGCGCGGCTCAATCTCGAAGTGGACCGGATGGCGCGTTACGCAGCGCGGCTTTTGCAAGCGGCGGCGCCGCATTGAATACGGGGAGTAGCGTGATGGCTGGTGCACGGAAGGGCAAGCGCGAGAAGCCGGTTGCGAAGGGTGCCCGCATCCTGATCGTCGAAGCGCGCTATTACGACGATATCGCCGATTTCCTGCTCGCCGGCGCGATGAAAGTACTCACGCAAGCCGGCACCGTGGTCGAACGCATCACCGTGCCCGGCTCGCTCGAAATTCCCGCCGGCATCGTCATTGCCTGCGATGCGGCCAAGCACAAGGGGCGACCCTATGACGGAGTGGTGGCGCTCGGCTGCGTGATCCGTGGCGACACCATCCACTTCGAGATCGTCTCGCAACTCTCCGCCCAGGGGTTGCTGGACCTTTCGGTCGCGCGCGCCCTGCCGATTGGCAATGGCATTGTCACCGTCAATACGCTGACACAGGCGCTCGCCCGAGCGCGCCTTGAGGAGCAGGATAAGGGCGGCGATGCCGCACGCGCGGCGTTGGCGATGGTGCAGCTCAAGCGCCGGCTGGCGCGGGGAAAGTAGGCAGATGGCGCGCCCGGCGGCGAACCAAGATCGCAAGGCCAACAAGCGCGGCGTGGCGCGGCTTGCCGCCGTGCAAGCGCTTTATCAGATGGACCTCGCCGGCACCGGCTTGAACGATATTTTGACCGAGTTCGAGGGTCATCGGCTCGACGGTGAAGTGGAAGGCGCGCAATACCTGCCGGCCGAGGCGGCGTTCTTTCGCGACATCGTCGGCGGCGTGGTGCGCGAGCAGGGCACGCTTGACCCGCTGATCGACGCGGCGCTGGCGCGCGGCTGGCCGCTCAAGCGCATCGAAACCGTCCTGCGGGCGATTTTGCGCGCCGGCGCCTACGAACTGGCCCACCGGCGCGATGTGCCGGCGCGCGTCGTCGCCTCGGAATATGTCGATGTCGCCGCCGCCTTTGTCGACAAGGACGAGACCGGGATGGTCAACGCCGTGCTCGATCAGCTGGCGCGGCAACTGCGCGGCGATGAGTTTGACGCGAAGCAGGATTAGCCGCGTTCAAACGGCAGCGCGCTCGGGCTCCGGAAATTCGACGACGAATTCCATGCCACCGTGTCGGTGGTCAGGCCATAATCGGGCACGCGCTCGAGGAAGCGCCGCATGGCGATTTCGGTGACCATCCGCGCCATCTGAGCGCCGAGGCAAAAGTGCTTGCCCGAGCCGAAACCGAGATGGCCTTGCGGCCGGCGCGCGATATCGAACGTGTCCGCATCGGGAAATTTGCGGTGGTCGCGATTGCCCGAGCCGAAGGCAAGCGCCACCTTGTCGCCGGCGCGGATGGTTTCGCCGTGCAGTTCGACATCGCGCGTCGCGGTGCGCTTGAAGCGTTGTGCCGACGTGTTGAAGCGGAGCGATTCCTCGATCGCGGGCGCGATCAGAGCCGGATCGGCAACCAGCTTGCGGCGCGCCTCGGGGTGATCGTGCAGGTTGAGCGTGAACATGCTCATGAAGCTCGACAGCGATTCCACGCCGGCCATGACGAAAGTCGCGGTGGTGAGCACGATCTCACGCTCGCTGAGCCGGTCGCCGCCGATCTCGGCTTCAGCGAGATGGGTGATCAGATCATCGGTTGGATTGGCCCGCCGCACCGCGACCTCGGCGGTGAGGAAGTCGCTTAATTCCTTGAACGCGGCGATGTGTTCGGGCGTGCGTCCCTTTGCGCTTTTATCGGTCGAGACCGCGAGGATGACTTTTTTCCGGATGTCGCCGTGGTCGCGTGCCGGCAGGCCCATGGTGCGGAACAAAAGCCCGACCGTGATCTGGCTGGAGAAATCGTTGATGAACTCGAATGTGCCTTGCACGGTGATGCGGTCGAGCGCGCGGTCGGCGATTTGCAGCGTCGGCTCGACCAGGCGGTCGAGATTACGTTTGAGGAAGGCGGCCTGGCTTAGCGCGCGCAGTCGGTCGTGCCGCGGCGGATCGGTGGTGCCGAGCGTGGCGCCGGCGCGGCCGGGCAGTTCGTCGATCATGTTGCCTTGCGCCGACGAAAAGGTCTGCCAGTCGCGCGCCGCTTCGACGATGTCGTCGTAACGCGAGAGGATCCAAAGCCGCGCGTTTTCACTCCAATAGCATGGATATTTATCGCGCAATTCGGCGTAGTAGGGGAACGGATCGGCGTCGATTGCCCGTGAGTAGAGGTCGAACGGCTCCAAATGCTTCCTCCCGGTCATTTCCTCGCGGGCGCGGCACTGATAAACTTAGTGGTCCGATTCTAACATTCGCATCCGTATTCGGCAGCTTCTCATGCGAATGTTAGAATCAAAAGGACCACTAGCAAATATGAGTTTAGTGGAGCTTTCGATTTGACATTCGCTTCACGAGTCTGCCGCTAGGGGGGTAGCGAATGTTAAATCCGCTCCACTAGCGTAGTCTTTCCGCATGGCGAAGCGTGACCCCATCCTCATTGTCGGCGGCGGGCTTGGCGGGCTGACGACGGCGCTCGCTTTGGCGCGCCGCGGCTGGCCGGCGCGCGTATTGGAAGGCGCACCGCAATTCGGCGCCATCGGTTACGGCATTCAGTTCGGGCCCAACGTCTTCCATGCCTTCGACCGGCTCGGCCTCAGCGAGAAGGTGCTGGCGATAGCGGATTTTCCGGTGGCGCTTTCGATGATGGATGCACTCAGCGCCAAGGAGCTTGTTCACGTCCCGACCGGTCCCTCGTTCCGCGCGCGGTTTAAGTATCCCTACATCGTCGTGCATCGTATCGATCTCCACAATATCCTGCTCGACGCCTGCCGGCAGAATGGCGCCATCGAGCTTGTTCCCGATGCGATGGTGACCGGCTTTGAAGACCGCGGCGACGCGGTTGCGGTCGAGACAAAAGAAGGCAGCGCGTTTTCCGGCGCTGCACTCGTCGCTGCCGACGGACTGAGTTCCTGGTTTCGCGCCAGGCTGATCGGCGATGGCGATCCGCGTCCGAGCGGCTATGTGGCGTTTCGCACCATCGTTCCAATGGCGCAGGTAAAAGCCGACTTGTCGCGCGACAACGTTACCTTATGGGCGGGGCCGGCCTTGCACGTGGTGCATTATCCGCTGCGTCGCGGAACGGAATTCAACATTGTGGCGGTGTTCCGCACCGCTACCCACTCAGAACGCGGCGATCCGGCTGCGTATCGGACGGAGCTTGAACATACCTATCGCAATGTGCATCCCGCCGCCCGTTCGCTGATCGGCATGTTCGACATGCGGTGGCGGCGGGCTGTATCCGACCGCGATCCGGTTCGTCACTGGCACCGGGGCCGCGTCGTCCTTCTCGGCGATGCCGCGCATGGGCCGTTGCAATCGCTGGCGCAGGGTGCCGGCATGGCGATCGAAGACGGCTGTTGCCTCGGCGAACTGATCGCCGCCACGGACGGCGACTTCACCGGCGCCTTCCGTCGTTTCGAGGCCGCTCGGCTGCTGCGCACCGCGCGCGTCCAACTCGAATCCCGGGCAATCTGGGATTTCTACCATCTCGACGAAGGCGTTGCCCGCGACGTCCGCAATGCGACGGTAGCCGATTGGGACGAAGCGCATTTGTTTAACTGCCTGGCGTGGCTCTATGACGGGCCCGCTGTGCCGGAAGCCAAAGGGCCCTGAGACTCTCGATTTTTCGCCAATAGTGGATTCTATTGGTCATCCAGCGAATCAGCGGGATCGCTGACGAACCAGGCTGGGGTATGGCCAAGCACGTCGCCGTTCTGATGGGAGGCTGGTCGGCCGAGCGCGAGATATCGCTGCGTTCGGGCAGGGCCTGTGCCGACGCGCTCGCCCGTATCGGCTATCGGGTTACCGAAATCGACGCCAACCGTGACGTGGCGGCGGCCCTTGCGGCGGCGAAGCCCGATGCGGCCCTCAACGTTCTGCACGGCCGGCCCGGCGAGGACGGCACCCTGCAAGGCGTGCTCGAAATCCTCGGCATCCCCTACAGCCACTCCGGCGTGCTCGCCTCGGCGCTTGCCATGCACAAAGGGTACGCCAAGGCGGTGTTTCGCGCCGCCGATATTCCCGTCGCCGACGATTTGGTGGCGTCGCGCTTTGAAGCGGCAGAACGGCATCTGATGACGCCGCCCTATGTGGTCAAGCCGATGGCGGAAGGCTCGAGCGTCGGAGTCTTCATCATCACCGAACAACACCCGCATCCGCCGCAAGAGCTGTTTCGCGAGGATTGGGCATTCGGCGATAAGGTCCTGATCGAGCGCTATATTCCAGGCAAGGAGCTGACCTGCGCTGTTCTTGGCGACCGCGCGCTGGACGTGATCGAGATCGTGCCGGCGGTGCGCTTCTACGACTATGAGGCCAAATATGCCGCCGGCGGCTCCAAACACCTGCTGCCGGCGCAAATTTTACCAAATGTTTACCAGGAAGTCCGCAGATTGAGTCTGGCTGCCCACGGCGCGCTTGGCTGCCGCGGCGTAAGCCGCGCGGACTTCCGTTACGACGATCGGGGAACGGGAACACTGGTCTGTCTCGAGATCAATACGCAACCCGGCATGACCGAAACGTCGCTCGTGCCGGAGCTTGCGGCGTATGCGGGCATCACCTTTGACGAGCTGGTGCGATGGATGGTGGAGGACGCCTCGACCAACCGCTGATGCGGTCGAGGCCAGACGCAGCGGAAGACGTTGGCGCGCCGTTTGACGGGCGGTCGTATCCGCGCGCGTTCGAACGTTTTGCCGGCTTCACCAATTATCGACGGCGCTTCGGCCGCTGGCGCTCGCGCATCGTGCGTGCGCCCCCGCCCGGCGTCGGTATCGCCGCCTCCGCCTTATTGCTGGCCGCCACCCTCGGCTACGGCGTGATCGCCGGCGGTCACGTCACCGACGTGGTCGCCTGGCTGAAAGATGCCCGCGATGAAGCAGCCAGCGCAATTGGCTTTGGTATCGCCGCGGTTTCCCTGACCGGACCGAAGGAAGTCAGCCGCGAGGACGTTCTCACTACCGCCGGCGTGACCGGCCGGGCCTCACTCCTTTTCCTCGACGCCGATGCCGCGCGCGCCCGCTTGATGGCTAATCCTTGGATTGCCGATGCGGCCGTCCTCAAACTCTATCCTGATCGGCTCCAGATTACCGTCACCGAGCGGCAGGCTTTCGCGCTGTGGCAGGAAAACGGCCGCCTGAGCGTGATTGCCGTCGACGGCACCGTACTCGAACCGTTTGTCGAAAACCGCTATCGCAGTTTGCCGCTCGTCGTCGGGCGCGGTGCCGAGCTGCAAGCCAAAGACTTCCTCGCCGTCGTCGATCGCTACCCGGGTATCCGCGCACTCGTGCGGGCCTCGATCTTGGTCGCGCAGCGGCGCTGGAATCTGCGCCTCACCAACGGCATCGACGTACGTTTGCCGGAAGGTGACGTCGCGCCGGCACTCGACCGGCTGGTGGCGCTCGATCGCGAAAAGAAGCTGTTGTCACGCGACATCGTCGCGGTGGATCTGCGGTTGCCTGATCGGGTGAGCGTGCGGCTCTCGGATGTGGCGGCGCAGGCGCGTGAAGACGCCCTCAAGGCGAAAGACAAGAAGAAAAAGGGAGGCGACGCATGAGCGCCCTCTCTTACGGTCTTACGCCCAAGATGAAGCCGGTCTCGCCGCGTAAGAGCGCGTTGATCGCCGCCCTCGACATTGGCTCGAGCAAGGTCGCCTGTCTGATCGCCCGATTACGGCCGCATCCGCCGCAGCAAGTGTTGACCCGCAGAACCCACGCCATCGAGGTGGTGGGCTTCGGGCACGCCGCGGCGCGCGGCACCAAAGCGGGCGGCGTGGTCAATCTGGCGCAGGCCGAAGAGTCGATCCGGCAGGCGGTGGATGCCGCCGAGCGCATGGCCTCGGTGGAAATTGAATCGGTTGTGCTGTCAGTCTCAGCCGGCCGGCTGGCGAGCGACTTGTTCGCCGCTGAAATCAAAATCGCCGGCGGCGCGGTGACCGAAAGCGATATTGCTCGCGTGTTGAGCGCCGGCCATCGCCACTCGTTGCGCGAGGGGCGCGCGGTTCTGCATTCGCTACCGATCGGTTACTCGATCGACGGCGGCAACGGCATCCGCGATCCGCGCGGCATGCTTGGCGAGCGCTTCGGCGTCGACATGCATGTCGCTACCACCGACATCGCCGCTGCGCGCAACCTGATGCTCGCGGTGGAGCGCTGTCATCTCGACATCGAGGCGATGGTCGCGAGCCCATACGTGTCGGCGCTTTCGGTGCTGGCCGACGATGAGGCCGATCTGGGCGCGGCCGTCGTCGATATGGGCGCCGGCACGACGACCACGGCGGTATTCCTCGGCGGCCGGTTCGTTCACTCGCAAGGTTTCGCTGTGGGCGGACACAACGTCACCCTTGACATCGCGCGCGGAGTAAACACGAACGTCGCCGACGCCGAGCGAATCAAAACGTTTTATGGCAGTGTCCTGATTGGTGGATCAGACGAACGCGATATGATCACGGTGCCGTCAGTCGGCGAGGATGAGCGCGAGCAGATGCAATTCGTGCCGCGGTCGGTGCTCGGACACATCATCAGGCCGCGTGTCGAAGAAATTCTGGAAATGGTGCGCGACCGCCTGGCGGTGTCGTCGTTCGCGGGCGAGCCACGCGGGCGCGTGATCCTTACCGGCGGCGCGAGTCAGATGACCGGGTTGTCCGAGCTCGCGTCGCAAATTCTCAAACGGCCGGTGCGTATCGGCCGCCCGCTTGGAATTGCCGGATTGCCGGACGCGGCCAAGGGCGCGGCATTTGCCGCCGCGACCGGGCTTTTGGTTTATCCGCAGGCGGCGCATCTCGAATATTTCGAAGCACGCAATAAGCGGCATTTGGCGAATGGCACGGGCGGCTACATCGCCCGGGTCGGACAGTGGCTGCGCGAAAGTTTCTGATGGCCCCCAGACGCGCAACCAAATCATCACAACGGCTAGTGCCGGACTGGCCGGGGCCGGGCGTTGAACGCGCCCGTGCATGAAAGAAGAGGCAACCATGACCATCAACCTGAAGATTCCCGATATCCGTGAGCTCAAGCCGCGCATAACCGTGTTCGGCGTCGGCGGTGCGGGTGGCAACGCCGTCAACAACATGATCAACGCCGGTCTCCAGGGCGTCGATTTCGTTGTGGCAAACACCGACGCGCAGGCGCTCACGATGTCGAAGGCCGAGCGCATCATTCAAATGGGCACGCAAGTGACCGAAGGTCTGGGTGCCGGCTCACAGCCCGACGTTGGCCGCGCGGCAGCCGAAGAAGTGATCGACGAAATTCGCGATCACCTCTCCGGTGCGCACATGGTGTTCGTGACCGCCGGCATGGGCGGCGGCACCGGCACCGGCGCGGCGCCGGTCATCGCCAGGGCGGCGCAGGAGGTCGGTATTCTCACCGTCGGCGTCGTCACCAAGCCGTTCCATTTCGAAGGCCAGCGTCGGATGCGCATCGCCGAAGGCGGCATCATCGAGCTGCAAAAGTGCGTCGACACGCTGCTGATCATCCCGAACCAGAATTTGTTCCGGGTGGCGAATGAGAAGACGACTTTCGCCGATGCCTTCGCCATGGCCGACCAGGTGCTGTATTCCGGCGTCGCCTGCATCACCGATTTGATGGTCAAGGAAGGTCTGATCAATCTCGACTTCGCCGACGTGCGCGCAGTCATGCGCGAAATGGGCAAGGCGATGATGGGGACCGGCGAGGCCGAGGGCGAAAAGCGAGCGTTGGCCGCTGCGGAGGCGGCGATCTCCAATCCGTTGATCGACGACGCTTCGATGCGAGGCGCGAAAGGTCTTCTCATCTCCATCACCGGCGGCCGCGATCTTACGCTCTACGAGGTCGACGAGGCGGCAACGCGCATTCGCGAAGAAGTCGATCAGGATGCCAACATCATCGTCGGTGCGACATTCGACGAAAATCTTGATGGCATCATTCGCGTTTCGGTCGTCGCCACCGGCATCGATAATGCTTTGGCGGCGCAGCGCTCGCCGGCGGCAGATCCAGAAATGCGTATTGCCGCGGTCGCCAAAGGACTGCGCGCCGAATCCGCCAAACAGCCGGAGCCGGTGGAGAGGTTAGAGCCGGTCCGGTCGGTCGCCGCTGCGGCGGCGCCGGCGACGCCCGCGTCCGTCAACGACTCAATCGAATCCGCCAAAGCCGCAATGGCGATGGCGATCCTGCCGCCGGCCGCTCATGACGTGACTATCCGGCCGCTCGGTCAGAAGCCCACGCTGTTCATGGACCCGCCGGCGAGTGGGCCGGAGCAGCCGGAGCTGCCCGAACCGGAGGCGTTCATTCCTCCGCAACCGGAACGGATGCCGGTGCGCACGCGCATGCCACGCATCGACGAACTGCCGGTCCCCGCGCAAAACGAGATTCGCGCCCGGCGCGGCGAGCTCTCCGAAGAGCACCACCCTGAAAAGCGTCGCATGACTCTATTGCAACGTCTGGCAGCGGTTGGCCTCGGCCGGCGTGAAGATGAGGACGTAGCGCCGATGGCGCCGCGCACAGCGCCGCCGCTTCCGCCGGCTGCCGAACGGCTGCCCGGGCGACCTGCAGCGCGGACAGAATCGCGCCAGGAGCCGGTCTCCGAATACGCCAAGCGCGCGGCCCCGCAGGGTCTCGACCAGCACGGCCGGCAGGCCCCTGTGCATAACCGTGCGGAGGAGGATCAGCTCGACATCCCGGCTTTCCTGCGCCGGCAGGCGAACTGACGAATCTTACCAAGCTTAGTTCCCCACGCCGTGGCAAGTAGCCACGGCGTGGTTTTATTTAATGATAAGTATTTGAATTTTATAGCATATCTTATATTCGAGCTGGCACCCAATCGCTTAACCGGCCTAAACGCAGCACATCTGCGGCTGCGGGGTTTTGGCTATTCCGAGGGCAAAAATTCGGCCGAAAAAGGTAACATTTGGTAAGAAACCGTGAGTTGGCCGGAAAGTGCGTGGTCAGTATGGTTTGCCCAGTTTTGGGGGTTGTTGCGTCGGGGGTTAGTGCATCGGGGTCTTGCCGCTGGCGAATGGCTCCTCGTACAGACCTTCGCGTTCCTCAAGTTGGGGCTAGCCGATTGCTCAACGCAATCCGGCTGTGAGGTGTAGGGCATGACAAGGGGCACGTACGCCGGCAGGCAAACGACGCTGCGCGAGCAAGTCAGCGTGTCTGGCGTCGGCGTGCATTCAGGCTCGCCCGTTACTGTCTCCCTTCATCCGGCCGAAGCGGATACCGGCATCGTCTTCTGGCGTGGCGGAATTGACGGCGGGAAAGACCGCCAACTCCCGGCCAGTTTTCGCTCGGTGACGGCCACCGAATTCGCCACCGTACTTGGTGATCGGGATGGTCCGGCGGTTTCGACCACCGAGCACATCCTCGCTGCGTTGTACGCTCTCGGCGTCGACAATGCCGTCGTTGAAGTGGACGGTCCCGAAGTCCCGATCATGGACGGCAGCGCCGCGCCCTTCGTCGAGGCTATCGATCAGGCCGGCATCGAAACCCTGTCGGCGACGCGCCGTTATATCAAGGTGCTAAGGCCGGTACGGGTCAATGCCGACGGCTGCTACGGTGAATTGCGCCCCTACGCGCGCGGCCTGCGCGTCGAGGCCGAGATCGAGTTCGCCGATTCACCGATCGGCCGGCAGAGCTTTGCGCTCGACATTGAGCCGCAACTGTTCCGCCGCGATCTGGCGCGCGCGCGCACCTTCGGTTTCATGCGCGACGTGGCGAAGCTTTGGAGCGCCGGTTATGCGCTTGGCGCCTCGTTCGAGAATACCGTTGTGGTCGCGGATAATCGCGTCCTCAATAGTGACGGGATGCGCTTTCCCGACGAGTTCGTCCGCCACAAGGTCGTTGACGCCATCGGCGACTTGGCGCTCGCCGGCGCCCCGTTGATGGCCGCTTATCGGTCGGTACGCGGAGGGCATAAGCTCAATCACGCCGTGGTCACGGCGCTGATGGCCGATCCGAGCGCCTGGACCTATAGCGAATTGGAAGAGCCGCTGCGGCGCGCTCGCGGCCATGCCGACATCGCTGCCGGCTTCGCAACGGTGGCCTACGGCCCCGACATCTCTTGATTTCGTTAAGTTTTTCGCCTTAATCCGGGCCGAATTATCGGCCTAATCAGCATTGGGATCGCCGGGTATACTGGCCCGCGTGAAACGCGGCAGGAAACGGCGCTTATGCTGCTGCGGACGGGGTTTTCATTACGGTCATGATACGGCGGTTAAAGGGATCGTGGCGGTCCGGGCGCAGGCTACGTGCGCTCGCGAGCGTATCGGCATTGCTGATGATTGCGGCGCCAGTTTTAGGCTGCAGCATGTTTAGCAAGGACGAGGATGCCGTACCCGAAGGCTCCGCCGACAAGCTCTATAACGAGGGCCTGTTCCTGCTCAACAACAAGCAGGAATACGACGATGCGGCCAAGAAATTCGATCAGGTCGACCGCGAAAATCCCTATTCCGACTGGGCGCGCAAAGCGCTGCTAATGTCGGCTTACTCCTACTATCAGGCGCAGAAATACGATGACTGCATCAACGCGGCCAAGCGTTACGTGACGCTGCATCCCGGCAGTCCCGACGCCGCCTATGCGCAGTATTTGATTGGCGCTTCCTATTACGACCAGATTCCGGACGTTTTTCACGATCAAGCGCGCGCCGACAAGGCGATCGGGGCTCTCGCTGAGGTGGTGCGCAAATATCCGGACACCGAATATGCGCTCAACGCCAAGAAAAAAATCGACATCGCGCGCGATCAGCTGGCCGGCAAGGAAATGGAGATCGGCCGTTTCTACATGAAGAAGCGCGACTTCACCGGTGCCATCAACCGTTTCAAAGTCGTAGTGACCCAATACCAAACCACACGCGAGGTCGAGGAGGCGCTGGAGCGCCTGACCGAGGCCTATCTTTCGATCGGCATCGTCGATGAAGCGCAAACCGCGGCTGCGGTGCTGGGGCACAATTTCCCCGACAGCCCTTGGTACAAAGACGCTTACAAGCTGGTGAAATCCGCCGGCGTCGAGCCGAACGAGAACAAGGCTTCGTGGCTGAGCCGCGCGTTCCGGGGCCTGGGCTAGTGGAGCGGATTTAACATTCGCTACCCACCTAGTGGACTGACTCTAACGTTTGCTTCCCGCGTTTGACAGCGGCGAGCACGCGCTTTGGGTCTGCGGTCCATGCGAAGGGCTTGGGATCTGCATTTGTATCGGCGACGAAGCGATTGATGGCGAGTTGCAGGTCAACGACTGATCTGAACACTCCGCGCTGGAGGCGCTGGCGCGTGAGTTTGGCGAAGAATCCTTCGACGGCATTGAGCCAGGATGCTGAGGTTGGGGTGAAGTGGAACATCCAGCGGGG
>DATKRE010000044.1:0-15487 GCA_035532335.1 Xanthobacteraceae bacterium
CATATGAACATCTTCGGGCTTAATCCGGTCGCGGTCTATGGCACGCCAGAACAGAAACAGCGGATGCTGCCGCCGATCGCCGCCGGCGAGGCGAAAGCCTGCTTCGCGGTGACCGAGCCGAACGCCGGACTGGAAACCGGGAAATTGCAGACCCGCGCCGAACGCCGCGGCGACCGTTACGTCGTCAATGGCGCAAAAATCTGGATTTCGACGGCGCAAGTCGCCGACAACATGCTGATCCTCGTGCGCACCACGCCTGTGGAGAAAGTGCGCAAGCCGACGGACGGGCTAACCCTCTTCTACACCGCGCTCGACCGCCGCCACGTCGAAGTGCGCGCGATCGATAAGATGGGCCGCCACGCGGTCGATTCCAATCAGGTCTTCATCGACGGTCTGGAAGTCCCGGCCGACGACCGCATCGGCGAGGAAGGCCGCGGCTTCGAATACATCCTGCACGGCATGAATCCCGAGCGCATCCTGATCGCCGCCGAGGCGATCGGGCTCGGCCGCGCGGCGCTTCGCCGCGCCACCGCTTACGCCAAGGAGCGCGTCGTATTCGGCCGGCCGATCGGGAAAAATCAAGCGATCCAGCATCCGCTGGCGGAATGTTGGATGGAGCTGGAAGCCGCCGAGCTGATGGTGCGCAAGGCGGCCTGGCAATACGACCGGGGAATTGCCTGCGGGCCGGCGGCGAACGCCGCCAAATATCTCGGCGCCGAAGCCGGCTTCAAAGCCTGTCAGACCGCAGTGATGACCCACGGCGGCTATGGCTACGCCAAGGAATATCACGTCGAGCGCTATTTGCGCGAAAGCCTGATCCCGCGCATTGCGCCGGTTTCGCCGCAGCTCATTCTCTGCTTCATCGCCGAGAAGGTGCTGGGGCTGCCGAAGTCGTATTGATTCCACCAATGACCGAAAACGGACCGCTCGCCGGACTGCGCATCATCGACCTGACCGCGATGGTGCTCGGCCCCTATGCCACGCAAATCCTCGCTGACTATGGCGCCGACGTCGTCAAAGTCGAGCCACCGCGCGGCGACCTGATGCGCACCGGCGGCGCGCAAAAAAGCCGTGGCATGGGCGCGCTGTTTCTGCACCTCAACCGCAACAAGCGCAGCGTCGTGCTCGATCTGAAAAAGCCCGCGGCGCGACAGGCCCTGCTGCGGCTCTGCGCCAATGCCGACGTGCTGGTCCACAACAATCGCCCGGCGGCGATGCGGCGGCTCGGTCTCGGCGACGCGGCCGTGCGCAAGGTTAAACCACGACTGATCTATGTGAGTCTCTTCGGCTACGGCGAAACCGGCCCGTATGCCGGCAAGCCGGCCTACGACGATCTGATCCAGGGCGCCATCGGGCTGCCGTCGCTCGCCGCTCAAGCCGGAGGCGCACAGCCGCGCTACGTGCCACTGACATTGTCGGACCGTATTGTCGGCATTAATGCCGTGCATGTGATCCTCGCCGCGCTCATTCAACGCGATCGCACTGGCCACGGCAGCGCCGTCGAGCTGCCGATGTTCGAAACCATGGCGCAATTGGTGCTCGGCGATCACCTCGGCGGACGGTCGTTCGAGCCGCCGCTCGGCGACGGCGGCTATGCGCGGCTGTTGACGCCGAACCGGCGTCCCTATGCGACACGCGACGGTTATGTGTGCGCGCTTATTTATACCGACAAACATTGGCGCTCGTTCTTTGAGGCGATCGGGCGTCTCGACGAGTTCGCGGCCAGTCCGAAGTTGTCCGATCACACCATACGCGCGCTGCATTACAACGAAGTGTACGGCATCATCGCCGACATCTTGCGCAGCGGCACCACCGCCGAATGGCTGGCGCTGTTCGAGCGCTGCGATATTCCCTGCGCGCCGATGAACGACCTCAACGCCTTGATCGACGACCCGCACCTCGCATCGGTCGGCTTCTTCCAGACGCTGACCCATCCGACCGAGGGCCGCATCCGCTATACCGGCATTCCCAGCCGCTGGGACGGAACCGGCTTGAAGATCCGCCGCCATGCGCCGCTTTTGGGCGAGCACAGCGTTGAAATTCTCACCGCTGCCGGCATCGCCGCGGCCGAGGTCGAGGCGTTGTTGCGCGGCGGCGCCACCATCGACGGCGCGCTCAAGACTAGCAGCGAGCCCGCGCTGTCACAGCGCATTGCCGGGCAAAGTCCGATGGCCTAGCCTGCGGTCAAGACTAAAGACTTTGGGAGGAACGCTCATGATCCGGCTTTCGACGGCTGCGGCATTGCTCGCATTGACGGCAATCGGCTCGGCGCAAGCGGCTGACGCACCGGCCGAAATCAAGCTCGGCACGCTGTACGCCTCGTCCGGACGCTATGCCAGCATTTCGCTGCCGGTTCACTACGGCCTCAAGCTTTGGATCGACCAGATGAACGCCGGTGGTGGCGTCTTCGTCAAAGCTTTCAACAAAAAGATTCCGCTCAAGCTCGTCGCCTACGACGACCAAAGCAACACCGCGACCGCGGCGACCCTCTACAATCAGCTGATCACCCAGGACAAGGTCGACATCCTGATCTCCGATTCCGGCTCGGTGCTGACCTCGGTCGCCGTCTGGATCGCCCGCGACCACAAGATGTTTCTGTTCGACCAGACCGGCACCGGCGCGACCTTCTTTACGCCCGACAATCCCTACATCGCGCTGATGGCCGATCCGGTGTCGAGCATCTGGCCGAAGCCGCTGGCCGATTTCCTCACCCACGACGGCCCCGCTCTCGGCATCAAGCGCGTCGCCATGCTCTACGCCACCAACGATTTCACCGGCACCCAGGCCAATGCGGTGCGCAAATTCCTCAAGGAATCGAATTCCGGCGTCCAGCTTGTGTTTGATGAAGGCGTGCCGACCGAAACCTCGAATTACACTGTGCTGCTGAACAACATTCGGGCGTCGAACCCGGATGCCGTGATCCATCTCGGCTATCCGTCGAACGATATTGCCTTCCTGCGCAACGTCCAGGACAACGGCCTGAAATTCAAGTTCCTGTTCTGCATCTATCCCGGCGCGGAAACCGAATTGCTGGAGAAAAATCTCGGCAACAAGGCGCTCAATTTCATTTTCACCTACGTCACCGCGTCGAAAATCTCATACCAGACCAACTTCGGCATGCCCCGGCAGGAGTTCCAGGAAGCCTGGGACAAGAAATATTCCGGCGGACATGTGGAGTTCGGATTTAACTCGGTCGCCGGCTACACCACCGGCCTCGTGCTGGAGAAGACGTTGGCGACCGCCGACAGCCTCGCTCAGCTCGATTTGCGCAAGGCGGTGTTTGCGCTTTCCGGCAAGCTCAAGACGTTGGACGGCACCTTCGAGCTCGATTCAACCGGCGCACAGATCGGCGAAGCCACCCCGATCGGCCAGTTGATCCTCGACAGCGACAAGCTCAATCTCAAAGTGATTTGGCCGCATGACCTGGCAAACGCCAAGCCGGTCTACCCGCGTCCGTAACGATGGCATAATCGCGGCCCACCCCGATGCTGACCTACAGCTTGCTGGCCGGGCTTCTGTTCGGCCTTTACTTCACGCTGATCGGACTCGGGCTCAATCTCATTTTCGGCGTCATGCGCATCGTCAATCTGGCGCATGGCGATTTTCTGATGCTCGGCGCGTTCCTGGCGTTCTGGCTGTTCACGCTGTTCGCCATCAATCCGGTTCCGGCGGTGTTCATTGCGTTCGTCGGCTTCGTGATCGTGGGCTGGCCGCTTTATTACCTGCTGGTGCCGCGGCTCTTGCGCGCCAAAGACCCGGAGATGCTGTCGTTCATCCTGTTCTTTGGCCTGTCGCAGGTGATCGAAGCAGTCACCACCATCGCTTTCGGCACCAGCGAGCGCTCGATCCCGGGCAATCAGCTCGGCCAGGCCATCGCCACGGTCGAAAGTCTGTTCGCCGGGCACGCGGTCGAAAGCGGACCGGTCGAGATTTTCGGCCAAACCTTTCCAGCCTCCTGGGTGGTCAGCGGCATTGCCAGCGGCTGCGCCGTGCTGTTGGTCTATGTTTATTTGTACCGCACGCGGCTCGGCTATCTGACGCGCGCGGTGATGGACAACCGCGAGGAGGCGATCGCCGCCGGCATCGACGTCCATCGCGTCTCCGCCGCGGCGTTCGGTGTCGGGCTCGGACTCGCGGCGGTGGGCGGCGTGTTCGCGCCGTTCATGCTCGGCAGCATCACTCCGGCAATCGGCGCCGACGTCACCATCACCGCTTTCGCCGTCATCGTCATCGGCTCGCTCGGCAACCCACTCGGCACCGTGCTCGGCGGCGTTATCTACGGCGTCTCCTATATGCTGATGCAGAGCTATTACAGCACCTGGGCCAATCTGCTGCCCGACGTTCTGCTGATCGCGATCTTGCTGGTGCGGCCGAGCGGCTTGCTGGGACGGCAGGTGCGCCGTGCCTAGGATCGCCCGCGATCTCACCCTGATCCTGCTGCCGGTGGTCGCGGCGTTTGCGATTCTGCCAGGCCTCTACAGCAATCACCTGCTGTTGTTCAACTTCATCATTTTCATGACGCTGGCGCAGGGCCTCAACATCATTTACGGCTTCACCGGCTATTTGCCGTTCGGCTATGTCGGATTTTTCGGCGCCGGCGCTTACGGCTTTTCGCTGATGGTAATCCATCTGCACGCGCCGCCGCTCGCGGCGCTGGCGGGCGGCGCCACCGCGGCCGTCGCGTTGGCGGTTCTGCTCACGCCGTTGTTTCGGCTTTCCGGCGCTTATTTCTCAATCGCCAATCTTGCCGCTGCGCTCGCCGTCTTGCAGGTGGTGTCGAACCCCAGTCTGGAAAACATCACCAAAGGCCCGTACGGCATCACGCTCAGCGGCGTTTTTAATCCGACGCTCAGCTATGCAACGGCGCTGGCGATTCTGGCGGCAACGCTCGCGCTCGTCATCTACCTGCGCAATTCGCATTTCGGCATGGCGCTCAAAGCGATCCGGGAGGACCCGATCAGCGCCGGCATGGCCGGCATCAACGTGGTGCGCGAACGCATCATCGCCTGGCTCCTGAGCGCGCTGGTTGCCGGCCTCGCCGGCGGCGTCTTCGCCTGGTACGTGTCGGTGTTCTATCCGGAGACGGTTTTCAGCGTCGAGTTCACGATTTTTTCGATCGTGTTCGTGCTGTTCGGCGGCAGCGCCACGGTAGTCGGCCCGATCCTCGGCGTGATTGTCCTGTACGGTATCTACAATGTTGTCGGCATTTCCACGCCGCAATATTTTCAGCTCATCTACGGCGCGCTGATCATGGCGCTGGTGCTGTTCCTGCCGAACGGGCTTGCCTCGCTGCTGCAACGATGGGGGATCGATGTCCCCTGACGCACCACTGCTGCAAGTCGACGGCCTGGTGAAAAGCTTCGGCGGCTTCCGCGCGCTCGATGTTTTAAACTTTTCGGTCGCGGCTGGAGAAATCCTCGGACTGGTCGGACCGAACGGATCGGGAAAGACCACTTGCATCAATGTGATTTCCGGCCTGTACCGGCCCGATGCCGGCTCGATCCGCTTCGAAGGCCGGCCGATCGGCGGCCTGCCCTCGCACCGCCTCGTGCATGCCGGGATCAATCGCACCTTTCAGGTGCCGCGGCCATTCCATACGCTGACGGTGCGCGAGAATGTCGAAATTGCGCGCGCCTACGGCCGCAGCCGCGACGGCGCCGCGGATGCCGGCACGTTATTGTCGTCGCTCGATCTCGCCACCCTCGCCGATCAGCCGGCCGGCGAACTCAACAGCGCACAGCAAAAAATGCTCGACTTGGCGCGCGCGCTCGCCACCGGCCCGCGGTTGTTGCTGGTCGATGAATTGGCGGCCGGACTGAACCCGGTGGAGCTTGATCGCGTCGCGGCAAAGCTCAAGGAATTGGCGCGCTCCGGCATTGCATTGCTGGTGGTCGAGCATCTGATGGGATTCATCGACCAGATCACGGACCGGCTGATCGTCATGAATGCCGGCAAGGAGATTTTCGAAGGCCGGCTGGCGGAAGCATTCAAAAATACCAGGGTCGTCGAAGTTTTCCTCGGAGACGAGCATGCAGCCTGAGCCGGCGCGACCCTTGCTCGACATCACCGGCATCACCGCCGGTTATCGCCGCATGCAAGTTTTGTGGGGCGTCGATCTTCGCATTCACGAGCACGAATCGGTGGTGCTGCTTGGCGCCAATGGCGCCGGCAAGACGACGTTGCTCAAGGCGATCATGCGGCTGATCGAGATTTGGGACGGCCGGGTCGGCTTCGGCGGCGAAGACATCACACGTCTGCGCACCGATCAGCGGGTGCGGCGCGGCATCGTCTTCATGTCGGAGAGCTCCGGCTTTCCCGGACTGACGATCGAAGAGAACATCCTGATCGGCGCGCAATTTTTGCCGAAGGGCCGCGCGCGTGGGCGGATCGACGATCTTTACGCGGTGTTTCCGGCGCTGACCGCGCGCCGCCGCGCGCTCGCCGGCAGCCTGTCCGGCGGCCAGCGCAAGATGCTGGGCATCGCCAAAGCACTGGCCGGCGACCCACAGCTCCTGATTATGGACGAGCCGTCCGCCGGCCTGTCGCCGCTGCTGGTCAAGGAAGTGATCGGCGTGCTGGCGCAATTCCGCGGCAAAAAGCTCGCAATGTTGATCGCCGAGCAGAACGTAAAATTTCTCGCGCTCGCCGATCACGTCTACACCCTCGATAACGGCCGAATCGGATTCGCCGGAACGGTCGAAGCGATGCAGCAGAACGACGCGCTGCGCCGCGCCTATTTCGGTTTGAAATAAAAGCGGTCAACCGGCCGACCCTTGTTCGACTGCTGCTGGCGGATGAGCGCAGACCGGCGCCATCAGCGGCCGCGCCAGAAGCCAAAGGGCGAGCGCAATCGCAGCGATCGCGCCAAGCGCGAGGAACGCCGCCGGATAGCCGTAGCGTTCCGCCACGATTCCGCCGACGGCGGTGCTGAGCGCGGCGCCGATGCCCTGACATGTCATCACCGCACCGAGGCCGGCGTTGACATGCCCGGTCCCGGCAAGGATGCGCGCGACCAACCCCGGCACCGCGACGCCGAGAATGCCGGCGCCGACGCCATCGAGAACCTGCACCGGCGCCAAGCCCCAAGGCCCGGTGACCAAACAGGCGACGATGCCGCGGATCGGCAGCGCGATCAGCGCCAGCAGAAACACCGTCCAATACCCGCGCGTCTCGGCAAGCCGCGCCGCCACCAGCGCCATCGGCACCATGGTGGCTTGCGCGACGATGATGGTTGCGCCGGTAAAGGCGCTTGGATTGCCGCCGTCATGGGCGACGCCCGCCTGCCCGAGCAACGGCAGCATCGCGGCGTTGCCGAGATGGAACAGGGTCAGCGTGACGCCGAGCAGCATCAGTTCCTTCGACCGAAACAGAACGGCAAATTTGGCCGCGCCGACGTCTCGGTCCGGGGCGGCGCCGCGCGCAGCGCGATGATCGATCTCGCGCGCATCGATGCCAAACGTCGCGGCGATGGAAAGCACCGCCATGACCGCCAGAATTACAAAGACCGCGCCGAGGCCGAAAACATATCCAATACCGCCGGCCAGCGCCGCCGCCGCGACATTGCCGCCGTGATTGAAAGCTCCGTTGCGCCCGAGCTGATGCGCGAAACCGCGCTGATGAACCAGCCCCAGCGTGATGGCGGCGATCGCCGGCCCGATCGCGGCACCGGCAATTCCGCAGACGATCTGTGCACCGGCCACGACAATAAAATCGGGCCGGATCAGGATCGCCAGCGAAGCCACGCTGACGATAATCGCCGTGGCGACGACGACGGCGCGCTTGCGGTGCGTGCGGTCGACCAGCGCGCCGGCGGGCGCTGTGACCACCATACCGGCGATGCCGCCGATGGTCATGACAATCCCGATTTCAGCCGGCGACCAGTGCCGCGCTTGCAGGAAAACGCCGAGGAACGGCCCCAGGCCGCCCTGCACGTCGGCCATGAAGAAATTGAGCGCGTTCAACGCGAACAGGGAATTCATGCTGCGTCAGATCGGCGCGCGAAACACGAAGAATGCGCCGGCCGCGATCAATGCGAAACCGACGGCCTGGTTCCAGGTGATCGGCTGCTGCAAATAGACCACCGAGAACACCGCAAACACCGACAACGTGATCACTTCCTGAATCGTTTTGAGTTGCGCCGCGTTGTAGACATAGCTGCCGTAGCGGTTCGCCGGCACCGCCAGGCAGTATTCGACAAACGCAAGCGCCCAACTGATCAGGATGACCTGCCACAGCGGCACCTCGCGAAAGCGCAGGTGCCAGTACCACGCCGTGGTCATGAAAACATTGGAGCCAATCAGCAAGACGATAGTGAGGATGTAGGGCGAAACCGGTAGCGCTGGCATGGCTTGAATCCGTGTCGTGAAAATCCGGGCGATCCGCTCCACTAGCGGTCCGATTCTAACATTCGCATCCGTATCGGCAGCTTCTCATGCGAATGTTAGAATCAAATCCACGAGCGAGCCGCAAAACTTTATGCACGGAACGAAGGCCGCCCGCAAAAAAGTCCGCTTTGGTGGATTTGATGACCGTACTTCCCGGCTAAGCAATGACTATTCTTTGAATTGGTTCCGTTGAATAATTCCGATTGAATTGCCCTCACCAAGCGGAGACCGCGCGATGCGCCAAACCCTCATTGCCTCGACCTTGATCCTCACCGCTATCTCGCTCGGCTCTGCGGTTGGCCGCGCCGAGCCGCAACTGCCGACGCTGCGGCCGCCGCCGCCACCGCCGATTAAACCGTACGTGGCGGTCCCGGTGACGCCGCCGACAAACGTCAATGACTCAGGCTTCGTCGCCTTCCGCAAGCAACTGGCCGACGTGGCCGAACACAAGGACCGCGGCGCGCTTGCCAAATTGATCGTCGCGCATGATTTCTTTTGGGTGCAGGACAAAGACCTCGCCGACAAGCGCAAGCCCGGTGTCGATAACCTCGCCAAGGCGATCGGCCTCGATGCCAAGGATGGCTCCGGCTGGGCGACATTGGCCGGCTACGCCGGCGACTCGACTGGTGAGCCGCTGCCAGACCATCCGGCTATCGTTTGCGCACCGGCGGAACCCGGCGTCGATACCAAAGCTTTCGAGGCCCTGATCAAGGCCACGCAAAGCGAGCCGCCGGAATGGGGCTATCCCGCCAAGAGCGGCATTGAAGTGCGCGACGCCGCCAAGCCGGACGCAGCGGTCGTCGACAAGCTCGGTCTCACCTTGGTGCGTGTGCTGCCCGATAGCGCGCCGCCGGACGATCCCAAGCAGCCGGCCTTCCTGCACATCGCGACGCCGTCGGGCAAAGCCGGCTACGTGCCGGCGGAGGCGATCTCATCGTTGGCCGGCGACCAGATGTGTTACACAAAGGACGCGGGCGGCTGGAAGATCGCCGGCTACTTCGGCGGCGCTGGGCAATAGTCGGCGCAAGGCCATTGCATCCGGCCGCGCTGCTGAGACAAAAATAGCCGGATGCGGCGCGCAGGAACAACACTGGCTCAGGTGCGGCAAGTTTTGACGCAGTCGGTCTGTGCGGCGTGGATCGGCGCCGCGCTGCTGTGTTTTTGTTCGGTACCGCTGCCGGCAGCGCCGCGCCCACTGGCGCCGGCCAATTTTCAGCCGACCATGGCTGACGTTCCGCCCGGCGTCGATCACGGCAATTCCGGCGACGATCTGCCGGATCAGTTCCAGCGTCGGGCCGTGTTCTACCGCTCGCAGCTCCCGGTTGGCACCATCATCATCGATACCGCCGATCGCCATCTTTATCTGATCGAAAGCGAAACCCGCGCGCTGCGCTACGGCATCGGCGTCGGCCGCAATGGTTTCGACCGCGCCGGTCTGGTGTCGATCACCCGCAAGGTCGAATGGCCGCCATGGCAGACGCCACCGGATTTGCTGGCGCGCGAGCCGTCGTTGCCGCGCGTCATGGCCGGCGGCCCTGGCAATCCGCTCGGCGCGCGGGCGATGGATCTCGACGGCACCACCTACCGCATCCACGGCACCAACGCGCCGGAAACCATCGGCCAGGTGCTGATGTGGGGCTGCTTTCGCCTCGTCAACGAGGACGTAATCGACCTCTACGACCGCGTCTCGATCGGCACCCGGGTCATCGTGCGGCAGAACTGAAAAAACAAACAGCCCGCTCATTCCCGCTGGCGCGGGAATCCGCACCGGAAAGCTATCGTGTCACCGACTGCTCGACCGATTTGGCGGTCTGGCCGAACAGGATCGCGCGCTCTTCCGGCGTGCGGATGCCGCCCGGATTCGGATTGACCTCTTTCGCCTTGGCGTAAGCGCGCTTGACCGCGTCGCGCGCGGCAATCGCTTCCAGCCACTTTTTCAGATGCGGGAAGTCGGCGATGTTCTGTCCCTGCCGCTCCCACGGCACCACCCAAGGGTAGCTCGCCATGTCGGCGATCGAATATTCGCCGGCGAGATAATCGCGATCGGCGAGCCGCTTGTTCATCACGCCGTAAAGCCTGTTGACCTCGTTGCGGTAGCGGTCGATGGCGTACGGCAGTTTCTCGGGCGCATAGTTGCCGAAGTGATTGTATTGACCTGCCATCGGTCCCAAGCCGCCCATTTGCCAGAACAGCCACTGCAGCGTGTCGGTACGCGTGCGTAAATCCTTGCCGATGAATTTTCCGGTCTTGTCGGCGAGATAGACCAGGATCGCGCCGGACTCGAAAATTGAAATCGGCTTGCCGCCGTCGGACGGCGCGCGGTCGACAATGGCGGGAATCCGGTTGTTGGGCGCGACGTCGAGAAACTCCGTCTTGAACTGCTCGCCCTTACCGATATTGACCGGAAAAATTTTGTAAGGCAGTCCGGCCTCTTCCAGAAAAATCGTGACCTTGTGACCGTTCGGCGTGGTCCAGTAATGCAAATCGATCATAACGAGCCTGCTTTTGGTGGCGGAAGAAACCAATGTACGCAGCACACGGTGGGAATTTAACCCCCCATGCCGCATGTCAGTCATGTGGGCCCCTGCAACGGGGTCTGGACCGCGGGACGCCGGCTGCGTACACCGTCCTGGCAGGAGCGAACCATGATCACTGAAATTGCGCAATTTGACGTCAAGCCGGGTACGGAAGACGAATTCGAAGCCGGCGTGAAAAAAGCCGTGCCGATATTCGAGCGCGCCGCGGGCTGCCAGGGCGTGGATTTGCGGCGCTCGGTCGAAAATCCAACCCGCTACTGGCTGTTCGTGGTCTGGGAAACGATCGAGGATCATACCGTCGGATTTCGCAGCTCGGCTGGCTTCCAGGAATGGCGCAAGTTGGTCGGGCATTGCTTCGCCACGCCGCCGGACGTCCAGCACACCAATCAGGTCTTGAGTTTTGGTTGAGCGGCGTCACTTTCACCGCTAGCGGACTCGGCCCATATTGGTGGCATGGCGAAAAGCCCCGATCGGCCGAAGCCGCCCAAGCAGCGGCACCCGGCCGAACACTCGAAAAAAGACCCAGCCAGGCCGACGCGCGCGAAAGCGGCACGCCCGGACGCGCCGGCGATTGATTCGGCGCTCGCCGATTTGCTCAATCCCGCCATCGGCCGGGGCCGCGCCGGCGTTGGCTCGCAGACCGGCATCGCCGTACAAGGCGACCAATCTTCTATCCCCTCCCCCCGCGGAGCGGCGGGGAGGCTGGCGCATCGCCAAAGTGAAGCGCAGGCGATGCGTCGGGTGGGGGGACAGACTGACGCGCGAGGAGACGCAACGCCCCCCACCCCTAACCCCTCCCCGCCATTCGCGACGCGAACGGGGGGAGGGGAACGGCGAGTGGCATCAACAGAGCAAACATCGAAGCTTGCGCCGCCGCCGGACAACTCATTCGACCGCCGCGCCGACTTCGCCAAGGCGCATCGAGCGCGCGCTTCGGTCGCGCGCGGCTTCGGTGAAGCGCCGCAGCAAGCCTACGTCGGCAAGACCCCGATACCACCCGGCGAGCTTGATCCCGATCTGGCGAAAGCGCTCGGCATCGAGGAGCAGGACGGCAATACCGACGATCCGCGCAACGTAATCACCCCGGATATGGGCCCCGCCCACTTGCGTCTGGCGCGATCGGGCCGCGGCGAAGTCGGAACCGTCGCCGGTTTGGCCAGCCAGCAATCGCTCGACAAATTGCTGCGCGAAGGCCGGCCGGAACTCACCGGGCAATTATGGACGCCGCATCGGCCGCCGCGACCGGATAAATCCGAAGGCGGCCGCCGGTTCGTCATCAAGTCCGAATTCGATCCGAAGGGCGACCAGCCGACGGCGATCAAGGAATTGGTCGAAGGCGTAGAGCGCAACGATAAGACGCAGGTGCTGCTAGGCGTCACCGGCTCGGGCAAGACCTTCACGATGGCGAAGGTGATCGAGGCGACGCAGCGCCCGGCGCTGATTCTCGCGCCGAACAAGACGCTGGCGGCACAGCTCTACGGCGAGTTCAAGAGCTTCTTTCCCGACAACGCGGTCGAGTATTTCGTCTCGTACTACGATTACTACCAGCCGGAAGCCTATATTCCGCGCACCGACACCTACATCGAGAAAGATTCCTCCATCAACGAGCAGATCGACCGCATGCGCCATGCGGCGACGCGCGCGCTGCTCGAACGCGACGACGTGATCATCGTTGCCTCGGTATCGTGCATCTACGGTATCGGCTCGGTCGAGACGTATTCGGCAATGACGTTTTCGCTCAAGCGGGGCGAGCGCTTCGATCAGCGCCAATTGCTCGCCGACCTGGTGGCGCTGCAATACAAACGCACCGCCGCCGACTTCTATCGCGGCTCGTTCCGGGTGCGCGGCGACGCGATCGAGATTTTCCCGGCCCACTACGAGGACCGCGCCTGGCGGGTGTCGCTGTTCGGCGACGAAATCGAGTCGATCCACGAATTCGATCCGCTGACCGGCCAGAAGACCGACGAGTTCGACTTCGTCAAAATCTACGCCAACTCGCATTATGTGACGCCGCGGCCGACGCTGTTGCAGGCGATCGCCGGCATCAAGTTCGAGCTGAAACAGCGGCTCGACCAACTCAATGCCGCCGGCCGGCTGTTGGAAGCGCAACGGCTCGAACAGCGCACGCTCTACGACCTGGAAATGATGGAGGCGACCGGCGCCTGCGCCGGCATCGAGAATTATTCGCGCTATCTGACCGGAAGGAAGCCCGGCGAGCCGCCGCCGACGTTGTTCGAATATGTGCCGGACAACGCGCTGGTCTTCGTCGACGAGAGCCACGTCACCGTGCCGCAGCTCGGCGGCATGTATCGTGGCGACTTCCGCCGGAAGGCGACGCTCGCCGAATACGGTTTCCGCCTGCCGTCCTGCATGGACAACCGGCCGCTGCGCTTCGAGGAATGGGACGCGATGCGGCCGCAAACCTCTTGCGTCTCGGCGACGCCCGGCCCGTGGGAGATCAACGAAGCCGGCGGCGTGTTCGCCGAACAGGTGATCCGCCCGACCGGCCTGATCGATCCGCCGGTCGAGGTGCGGCCGGCCCGCACCCAGGTTGACGATCTGGTCGGCGAAGTGCGCCAGGTGGCGCAAAAGGGCTACCGCGCGCTGATCACGGTACTCACCAAGCGGATGGCCGAGGACCTGACCGAATACCTGCACGAGCAGGGCATCCGCGTCCGCTACATGCATTCCGACATCGACACCATCGAGCGTATCGAGATTATTCGCGATCTGCGGCTCGGCGCGTTTGACGCGCTGGTCGGCATCAATCTGCTGCGTGAAGGCCTCGACATTCCCGAATGCGCGCTGGTCGCCATTCTCGATGCCGACAAGGAAGGCTTTCTACGCAGCGAGACCAGCCTGGTGCAGACCATCGGCCGCGCCGCGCGCAATATCGACGGCCGCGTCATTCTCTATGCCGATGCAGTCACCGGCTCGATGGAACGCGCCATGGCCGAGACCGATCGCCGGCGCGAGAAGCAGCGAGCCTACAACGTCGAGAACGGCATCACGCCGGAGAGCGTACGCAAGGGCATCGCCGACATCCTCAATAGCGTTTACGAGCGCGACCATGTGCTGGTCGCGACTGGCGCGGGCGCCGACGGCGAATTCGGCGACGCCGCAACGATCGGCCACAATTTCGAGGCGGTGATCGCCGATCTGGAAACCCGCATGCGGGCAGCGGCGGCCGATCTCGATTTCGAGGAAGCCGCGCGGCTCCGCGACGAGATCAAGCGGCTGCGCTCAACCGAGCTGGCGGTGACCGACGATCCGACCGCGAAATTTTCGCCCAATTCCCCCTCTCCCCGCATGCGCGGAAAGGGTGGGGGTGAAAAAAGCAAAGTTCACAAGCCCGGTCTCGACGAGATGGGGATTGCGCTTTACCACGAAGCCGCGCCGCATCGGCCCGGCAACCAAGACGCGCGGAGCACCCCCGGCTCGGGGGCCGGGGCAGGCTCCGGCGCGACAGGGACACAAAAACAGGGGGCGCAGGCGACGGGAACCCAAAAAGGTGGTCCGCGCTCCACGCACGGCAAACCCGGCATGCACGGCGGCTGGAAACCACGCGGGCGCTAGTGGAGCGGATTTAACATTCGCTACCCACCTGGGGGCAGACTCGTGAAGCGAATGTCAAATCCAAAGCTCCACTAAGACTTATATTTGCTAGTGGTCCTTTTGATTCTAACATTCGCATGAGAAGCTGCCGAATACGGCTGCGAATGTTAGAATCGGACCACGAGGCGCACGTTTGGCGCTGATCGGTAAAATGGACTAGAGTTCACCGACTGATGACAAATCACTGACCGAGAACAGGAGCACGTTATGGCGAAAGGTGAGCAGCGACCTTCCAAGGAAAAGAAGAAACCGAAGCAGGACAAAAACAAGCAAGGCACCGGCGGCCAATCGGCATATTCCCAAGCCTACGGCAAATCCGGCTCAGCCTCGACCACCAAGAAGACGTAACGACCGCGCGTATTGCATGCGGTCAAGCGCGGGTCGCGTCGTGATCGCTGCGGCGATCATTGGCAGGCCATGAGCCCGCCGCCCCTCACCGGCGCCGCGGCGTGGTGAGAAACGGCCGATTGTTCGGTACTGCGGTCGGCGCGCCGCGCGGAACCAACCCATCAAGCGCGAGTTGAGCGGGTATCTCAACGGACCCGCTCAGGAGGCGCGCATGGCTGCGAACGAAAGAATGCTCGACGATTTGTTCGAGGACACCCTCAAAGACATCTTCTACGCCGAAAATAAAATCCTCAAGGCGCTGCCCAAGATGGCAAAAGCGGCGCATTCCGATGAATTGAAGGCGGCCTTCGAAAAGCACGAAAAGCAAACCCAACAGCACGTCTCGCGGCTGGAAAAGGTTTTCAAGCTGATCGATACCGCGCCCAGGGGCAAGAAGTGCGAGGCCATCGAGGGCATTATCGAAGAAGGCTCCGAAATCATGAAGGAGTTCAAGGGCGCGCCCGCGCTCGATGCCGGCCTGCTTTCGGCGGCGCAGGCGGTCGAGCATTACGAGATCGCGCGCTATGGAACCTTGAAGCGCTGGGCCGAGCAGATGGGGCTCAG
>DATKRE010000045.1:0-5532 GCA_035532335.1 Xanthobacteraceae bacterium
CCAAGCATCCATGGTCTCGCCATAGAGCCGGCGGCGCGCCGCCACCCAGGCGAGGAGCTGGATCAACAGCGCATCGCTGGGCGCCGCTTCCGGCCGGACCGGCTCGATTCGCATCATGCCGGATTCGTACGCCGCGCTCGCGTTCGCGTCCAATATATGTTTAGATCATTATCCATATCTTGCACGTATGCTATGCCCCTCGACCTCCGCCTGCTGCGCTATGTCATCGCCGTCGCCGACGCGAAGAACATCAGCCGCGCGGCCGAGCGGCTCCACATCCAGCAGCCGCCGCTGACGCAGCAGATCCGCGCGCTCGAGGCGGAGCTGGGCGTCAGCCTCTTCCATCGCCTGCCGCGCGGCGTCGAGCCGACCGAGGCCGGACGCGCGCTGGTCGAGGAGGCACGGGCGATCGTGGCGCGGGCGGCCAATCTGCCGGCGGTGGCGCAGCGCGCGGCGCGCGGCGAGGAAGGCCGGTTGGCGATCGGCTTCACCAGCTCGGCGGCGTTCCATCCCTTCGTCACGCGCGCGATCCGCGGCTTCCGCCAGGCGTGGCCGGGCGTGGCGCTGGCGCTCGAGGAGGACAGCACCGGCGACCTGGCGCGCGCGCTGCGCGAGGAGCGGCTCGACGCGGTCTTCGTGCGCTCGTCGGCCGGCGGCACGCCCGATCTCTTGGTCGAGCCGCTTCTGACCGAGGAGATGCTGGCGGTATTTCCGCGCGGCCATCGCCTCGCTCGGGCCAAGACGGTGACGCTCGCCGCGCTGGCGCACGAGACCTTCGTGCTCTATCGCCGGCCGAGCGGGCCCGGCCTCTATGACGCCATCATCGCAGCGTGCCGCGCCGCCGGCTTCAGCCCGACCATCGGCCAGGAGGCGCCGCGGCTGCCGTCGACGCTGAGCCTGGTCGGCGCCGGTCTCGGCGTTTCGCTTGTGCCGGCGTCGATGCGGCGGCTCAATACCGAAGCGGTCGCCTATGCGCGGCTGACCGGCGCCAAGGGCCTGACCGCGCCGCTGCTGCTGGCGACGCGGCGCGGCGACCGCTCGGCCGCGGTGCGGCAATTCCGCGAGCAGGTGAAGAAGACGCCGGGCGCCGACGGGCCCTGAGCAACCGACGCCCGCCGGCCGCGTTTGGTCATGGGTCCGTTGGCGGTGGGTGAAGCATGCGTCATGTAGTGGCCGCCGCGGCCGGCCTGCTGTTACTCGCCGGCTGCAGTTGGCGATATTATACTTGCCATCCCCACCACCTAGGCGTAGGGTTAGCTCATTCAAGGAGTTAGCCATGTCCAAGTCCATTCTTTCTGCCCCTCATTTCAACGATGAAGCCGCCGCATATGCCTTTGTGGAAGAGCGCGTTTGGGGCACGGATCGGTCGTGCCCGCATTGCGGCGTGGTTGGGAAGTCGGCGCCGTTGCAGGGCAAGAGCAACCGGATCGGCCTCTACAAATGCTACGCCTGCCGGAAGCCCTTCACCGTCAAGATCGGCACCATCTTTGAGGGCTCGCATATCGCGATGCGCGATTGGCTGGTTGCCATTCATCTGATGGCATCGAGCAAGAAAGGCATCTCGGCGAACCAGCTTCACCGCACCTTGGGCATCACCCTTAAATCGGCTTGGTTCATGGCGCACCGCATTCGTGAGGCGATGAAGCGGAAAGACGACATGTTCACCCCGCGCATGGGCGGCGAAGGCAAGACCCTGGAAGTTGACGAAACCTATGTCGGTCGCAAGCCGGGCACTAAGGTTCGCACCGGTGCGGGACATAAGAATGCGGTTGTGGCGCTTGTGGAACGCGAGAGCGGCGAAGTCCGATCGTTCCATGTCCCGAACGTGCGCGGCGAGACTTTGCGCGCGGTGATCGCCCGCAACGCTTCCCCGGCCTCGCATTTCCGCACCGACGAACTCGCGGCTTACAAGGAGATCGGTTGGAACTTCGCGAGCCATGAAGCGGTGAAGCACTCGGCCGACGAATACGTGCGCGGCACCGCTCATACCAACACCATCGAGGGCTACTTCTCGATTTTGAAGCGCGGCATTGATGGCGTGTACCAGCATGTCAGCGAAGAACATCTGCAACGCTATCTGGCCGAGTTCGATTTCCGTTACTCGAACCGCGCCGGGGTTGGCGTTGACGACGCCGGCCGCGCGACCCGCATCCTGACCGGCGCCAAAGGCAAGCGGCTCACCTACCGAACGACTAGTGGAGAACGGCGCGCGCAAGCGTGAGCCGCTAGGTGTGCATCGCAAGCGCCGCTGGCGAGGGCCTGAGTTGCCAAGCGACCCGAGACAACTCAAGCTGCCATTGAAGTAGGTGAGAGAGGCGCGGCGGCAACCGTGCCCCTCTCTCGCTTTCCAAGTTGATGCAACCAACTCAGGAGCGAACATGGCTACCACCGAACTCCCGCTCATCGCCCCTGCGGATTATGATGCCTTCCGCAAACTGCTCGGCAATGAGCTTTCGGCCACCTACCAGGAGTGGCTCCAAGCGCACCAAGACGAGACGCGCGATTGTTTGAGGCGAGGCGCCACCGCCAGCGTCAGCGAAATCCCAGTAGACCCTGACGAGTTCGCCAGGTTCTGTGGGACGCGAGGGGGACATTGCAACCTTGCGAACCTCTTGCGGTTCACGATTGAAAAAGCTCGCGGGTACAAATATTGACCGCGCCCATTCGCTGGTAGCGCGTTGAACGGCGTCTACCAGAATGGGCATTAGTTCCTCTACCGCCTCATCCGTCGCCAAGGGCTTACCCACGAAAGGAAAACTCAATGCAATATATTTTGCTTATGCTGTTTGTTGCTTCCACGCCGCCCTCTCGGCTGGACCATGTTGATAGCGTCCGCTTTGACAACCAAGCCGCTTGCTTGTCAGCCATGGCCATCGTTTCAAAAACGGCGGCATTAGCAGCACAAGTTGGAGGTTTCAGTACCGTTCCGGTTAGTTTAGAGTGCGTACCAGCAGCAAAAGCCTGATTGATGCCTCGCAAGTCTGAGCCCCCACTAACCGACGAAGAGCGCGCGAAGCGCATCCGCGAAACCGCCCGCGAGATCGGGGCGAGTGAGAGCAAGAAAGATTTCGAGCGTGCCTTCCAAAAAATCACCGACGCCGCTAAGTCCGAGCGCAAAGGCAAATAGTGAAAGCGGGAAGCCGTTTCAACTTCGCCAGGGCAATCTATATTGGGCGGTGCGTTGTCACGCATGCGGCTCCCCAATTCCAATCGGCATAACTGGCGAAAATAACACGCCGCTCACTTCGGGGGCTCCCCCAGACACTCATCTCCAGATCGCCTGTGCAAATGTGGCATGTCAGACCGAGGACATTTATCGACCAGAAGAAATCGTCCGACTCCGCTGGCCGGAATGGAAACGAGACGCACCGTCTCACCGGGCTTAGCTCTATCAAGCTTCAGCCGGTTTGATCCAGTGATGACGAGATCACGATTCCGCAAATAATGCTCGCCCTCATACTGCGTTAAGCGGCCCAATTCAGTGTTCTGATGGCGGACGTAATCTAGGAACGCTGCCATTTCCTCGCGGCGCCAGAGGAGGTGCCGCATTGGTATGCCATCGAAAACGCCAACTATAAAATCATCAAGCGGTTGGCTTCTGGCGTTGCAGAACTCTATTCGATGCATTGACCACGCGAGCATATCTGCCGCTTGAATTGGTGGGTGCCCGACGTCGTTTACATGCGCAGGGCGAGCGCCGAACTTGCGTTTGATCGCGTCCGGCATGGCGCTAAGCATTGGCGTCCAGATCGATTGCAGATAATCGCTTTCGTGAAGCTGTTCATCGAACGTGAGGTCCATCGGCTCATCGACGCCGTGGGCGATCTGCCATTTTACGCATTCTTCCATAAACATCTGCATCGCGGGGAAGTACGGCGTGTCGATCTTCGGGCCAATATTTCCTTTAAGGACAACATTGAAATCGTCGATGAACATGGAGACCGCGACAGCGGAGAACTTGTATTTTCTCAAAACGCCCGATGCGGCTTTGATGCGGGCAAAATCTTTCGACGCGACAATCTCGTTCATGTGGAAAGCTTTAACGGCCGGCGGTACATCAAGAACGAGCCGTTGCCAGTCTTCGGAGAAGCTTGCCCAGTCTTCGGCGCGCGCGAGCACGCCGGCCATCACGAAGACATCGCGACCGCCCTTGCCACTCTCGTCCGCATAGACCTTGAGAACCAACAACAGCCTCCGCCAGCCCGAAAACGGGAGTTGCGGAGATATGTCGTGGGGATACCGCCAGGGCATCTACCGCCCCCGGCCGGGGAGACTACGCCTTGCGCATGGGTACGCAAAGTATAATATCGCCCTGCAGTTCGGTCGAGAACAAGGTGGAGAACGCCAAGCTGGCGGTCGGCTCGCCGAGCTATGTCAGCCGGTGCGTCGATCTCATGCATCGCGCCTATCCCGACAGCGACTTCCAGGTCACGAACCAGCACTTCAGCACCGGCATAAGCACCAGCGTCGTCACCGTGCAGGCAGTGCGGCCGGAGGTGCCGGCGAACAGTGGCACGGGCAAAGTCGGCGCCGAATGCCGCTTCGATCACGGCGTTATCGTCGAGTTTCGTTGGACCAAAAGCCCGCTGCCGCAGCCGTCTTGATTTAATAAAGGGAAAGTTGCACAGGGGACGAATTATGGACACGACCGCGAACACAGCCCTCAAAACACCGAATTTCAAGCTGTTTCACGTCGGTGGGACCCGATCCGAGCGAGTGCGCTGGATGCTTCGCGAATTGCAGATAGAGCACGATTTGATTTCGGAGCCAGCGACCTCCAGGTTGACGGAGTTGAAGGCGGCGCATCCTCTGAACAAGGTGCCGGCAATCACAGTGCCCGAGGGCTCGCTTTTTGAGTCGCTTGCGATCTGCAATTGGCTCGCGGACTCGCATCCCGACCGGAAGCTCGGCTGGCGTGCGGGAACGTGGGAGCGCGCGCTCCATGACCAATGGACGGCCTTCACTTTGGCCGAACTGGAAGCAAACCTATGGCACACCGCACGAAACAAGTTCCTCTACCCGGAACACCTCAAGGTTCCGCAAGTGTATGATCAGAACGCACGGGAATCGCGGCGTGCGCTGGCAGTTTTCGAGGAGCATCTGCGCGATCGGGAATGGCTGGTAGGCAGCCGATTTTCCGTAACGGACATATTTTCCGGCCTGGCGATTTGCTGGGCGTCATGGGATGGGCTGACGGCCGAATTTGACGCCGTAAATCGGTATATCACGAGGCTACAGGCGCTGCCGAACTGCCCCTATCGAAAGGCGTAGCCGACGACCCGCCCGCCGGACCTAACCGGCGGTGGAAACAAAGCGCGAACTCGATTATATTGAAGCCATAAGCCGCGTCCCGTCCGGACGCGGCATTCGCATCGCTTTCAGGACCCGCCGCCATGGCCTCCGTCGCCGCGATCTCGCAGCAGATCTGGGACATGAAATACCGCCTCAAGACGCCGGAAGGCGGCGCGGTCGACCGCACCATCGAGGACACCTGGCGGCGCGTCGCCACCGCCCTCGCGGAGCCGGAGCGCG
>DATKRE010000046.1:0-17279 GCA_035532335.1 Xanthobacteraceae bacterium
CGTGTGTGTCGGCCTTGAGAACCACGTCGGCGACCACCACCGAGCCGGTCACCGGGCTTTGCCGGCGCCGCACCAGCGACATCCGCACCGACGGATGCCGGTTGATCACCGCTTCGACCTCCTCGGGATGAACCTTCAGCCCGCCGATATTGATGATGCCGCCGTGCCGACCGGCGAAGTAATAGCGGTCGCCGCGAAGCTCGACGATGTCGCCGGTATCGACGAAGCCGTCCGCGCCGGCGAGCGCATGGTCGCTACCGGCATAGCGTGCCGCCATGCGCGGCGAACGGATGCGCATCGTGCCGTCAACGACTTTCATTTCGACGCCGTCGCGCACGGCGCCGACGTAAGTTGCCGGAAAACCCGCGCGTCCGTCGTTGACGTCGAAGGCGACGCCGGCCTCGGTCGAAGCGTAAGCGTGCCCGATCGCCGCTTGCGGGAACGTCGCGCGCAAAGCATCGAGGATCGCCTGGTCGGCGATCTCGCCCGACAGCCGCACATAGCGCGGCGCGATTGTGTGGATCGCGGGCGAGGTGAGCGCGTGGCGCCAGTGCGTCGGCGTGCCGGCGAGATGACTGATATTGTGCGCCTTGAGCCGGGCCAGATGGGCGGCGACCGGTTCGCTCGCGCTCGAGAGCACCAGCGAAGCGCCGCCGAGCACCGCGCGCAACAGCATCTGTAAGCCGCCGTAGCGGCGGATGTCGTAGAACGTGGCCCACACCGCAACGCCGTCGGCAGGACTGCGGGCGCGGATCGCGGCGGCGAGGCCTGTGAAACTGTGTACGACGAGCTTGGGCACGCCGGTGGTGCCGGAGGTCAGCATCACCCACTCGGTCGCCAATGCCGGCAGCGCATCGGGTTGCGCGGTTACGATGCGCGGTTCGACGATGACACGGACGGCAACATCAAGCATCGCGCCGATGTCGCTCTCTGCATCCGTCGCGATTGCATCGATCCCGGCAGCGGCGGCGATGGCCGGCAGATGCGCGCGCTCGACGTCGGGCGGCAGGATCACGATCCACCGCGCGACACCGTCAAGCTCGATCAACGCCAATGCAGAGGTCAGTTGACCGCCGGTCGCCAGCAGCACCGAGCGGCCGGCAAGCTCCACCAGGCGGCCACCCAGACTCGTGCCGTTCGCGAGGTCGGTGTAGCGGACCGATGCGGCGGGATCGTGCAAAAACCCCGGCGTCGTCAGCGCGCCGACCGACGCCCGCAGCGACGGCGCGTCAACGCATGCCATGCTCGTAGACTTCCACGAATTCGCCGAGCGTCACCGGAAAGACGGCGTCCTCGGCGGCCGTGAACGGATCGACGCCGAGCGTGTCTTCGAGCCGCGCCACCAGCACGGCGAAGCCGAGTGAATCGAGGCCGCAATCGGCAAGCACGAGATCTTCCTTCAGCGGCGGAAGAATCTTGCCGTGCTCTCGCCCAATCCGTTCCATCTGCTCGATTATGGTTAATTTGACCGACATCGTTGCGCCTACCGTTTGTTCACTCCGCTCCCGTATAGTCGCCAACACTTACGATCAAGTTCACGCAATGCCCGTGGTCAACGCCAATGGTTGCCGCCGTTGCCGGCCTGCGCTGCCGTCAAATCGACGAAGCCGACATTGATGCGGTCGCAGCGCTACTCGCGCGCGGCTTCCGCTCGCACGATCCGGCGTTTTGGCTGGGCGCGTTCGCACAGCTCGGCCGGCACCAGCCGCCGAGCGGCCTGCCGAAATATGGTTACCTGCTGGAGGCTGCCGGCGCCGTAGTCGGCGCTATCCTTTCGATCTGCTCGACGGTTCCGGCGAACGGCGCGGCGACGACGCGCTGCAATCTTTCCAGCTGGTACGTCGACCCCGCTTACCGCGCCTATGCGCCGATGCTGGTGGCGCACGCGTTGCGACACAAGGACGTCACCTATCTGAACGTTTCGTCGGCTCCGCACACGCGTCCGATCATCGAGGCGCAGGGCTTTTCGCGCTACACCGAAGGCGTCTTCGTCGCCCTGCCGTTGCTGCAAGGTTTATTCGGACCCCAAACAACAGTGCTGCCGGCGCAAGGCGAGCCGCCCGCCGCCGCCGATCCGCTCGACAGGGAGGTGATGGCGCAGCACGTCGCGCACGGTTGCATCGGCCTGTGGTGCGTTTCCGGCGGCGGCGCTTTTCCGTTTGTGTTCCGGCCGCGCCTGATCCGCGGCGTCCTGCCCAGCGCGCTCCTGATCTACTGCCGTGACATAGCCGACGTCGTCCGCTTCGCCGGCCCGCTCTGCCGTGCGGTGGCGCGACGCGGCTGGCCGTTCGTCGTCCTCGACGCCAACGGGCGCATCCCCGGGCTGTTCGGTATTTTCAGTCCCGGCGCCATGCCGAAATATTTCAAAGGGCCGCAGCCGCCGCGGCTCGGCGATCTCGCTTACACCGAACGGGCGGTGCTCGGCGTTTAAACTCCCGCCTCAGGCTCGGGCACGTATCAATACGCCCATTCGTCTCGGCTTTGGAAATGTCTGCTGCTCTCGCAAACGCGACGGCAACGTCCGCTTAGGGCCATAAATTGCACGGGCATGATCCCGTTGGGGCTGGATCAAATGGCAATCGGAAGACGGCAGTTCATCTACGGACTTGGCGTGCCTCGGACGGGTCTGTTACTCTACCCGGCACTCTCCCGAAACGAGGCAGGAGGTCGCCGTGAAAGCACGTTTCGAGGAAATCATTACGACGTGGGAGCGCTTGTGTGAACTGAACAAATTATCCACTCAAAAGGTGAGCCACAACGCGATCGATCATATTGACGAAATCTGCCAACGCTTCATCGCGGCGTCATCGTTTGTCATGGTTGCATCGCGCGGCCCAGATGGCAGGCTCGATCTCTCTCCGAAAGGCGACCCCGCTGGCTTCGTGGCCGTTTTGGACGAGAAGACGCTGGCAATCCCTGACCGGCCCGGCAACAATCGACTGGATACTTTTGAGAATTTGCTTGCTCACCCCGAAGTTGGACTGTTCTTCATGATTGCCGGGCATGAGCAAACGCTACGGGTCAGTGGCAAAGGATGGATAGTGCGCGACAGTTCGCTGCAGAAGAGGTTCAAAGTCCATGGCCGCGCGCCGAACACCGTGCTCGTTGTTTCTGTGGAAGAAGCATTCATGCATTGTCCAAAATGCATGATCAGGTCGAGCTTGTGGGACTACGGGCTATGGCCAGTTCAAGCGGACGTAGCCACCTTCGCCGAGGCCAAGTTGGCTCATGAAGCGCTGACCAAAAAAAGGCCGCCCGAAATGCAAGCCCTCATCGATGATGATCGGGCTAAGCGCCTCGATTAAGGAACCATCGCTTCGGGTCATTAGCGGACATTGCGGTCAGTTTGTTGAAGGTCCGTTTGCTCCGGAAGCGGACATCGCGCTTTCAACTTTAATGAGTATAAGTGTCAGAGCGCGAGCGCCTGACCCGCGGCTCGGCGACCTCGCTTGCACCGAGCGGGCGGTGCTTGGCGTCTAAGCCGTCATGGCCATGCCGTGGCGCCGTTGCTATGATCGGCGCATGGAATTCGGCATTCTCTTCACCTCGCATCCTAACACCGAGGCCGAGCCCTATCCGCACCGTGACGTGCACGCGCGGGTGACGGCGCAAATCGTGCGCGCCGACGAACTCGGCTACGACTATGCCTGGCTCGCCGAGCATCACTTCAGCAACGAATACGGAATCATGCCGGACGTCTTCGTTTACGCCGGCTACCTCGCGGCGCTGACGAAGCGCATCAAGATCGGCACCGCCGTGGTGACGCTGCCGCTGGCCAATCCGTTGCGGGTCGCCGAAAACACCGCCTTTGTCGATGTCCTGAGCAACGGCCGGTTCGCGCTTGGCCTCGGCTCCGGCTACCGCAAATACGAATTCGACGGCTTCGGTATCGACTTCGAGGCGCGGCGCGATATCCAGGAGGAGGCGCTGCCGCTGCTGCTCGACCTGTTCCACTATAAGCGCGCCGAGCATCACGGCGAACGCTTTCGCATCAAGGTCGGCGGCCAGTACGAAGTATTTCCGCAGGCACTGCAACAGCCGCATCCGCCAATCTTCCTTGCCGGTGCCACCGACCGCTCGATCGGCGTGGCCGCCCGCTTCGGGCTTGGACTTTTTCTGTCCAGTTGGACGCCGTTCGCCGAACTCGCGCGGCAAAGCGCGACCTATCGCGCGCTGCTCGCCGAAACGCCGCAAAAGCTGCGCGACAATCCGGCGCGCGGTCACGTCGATGTGGCCCGCTGGGTCTATGTTGCCGAGACCGACGCCAAGGCCAAGCGCGAGAGCGAACCGGGCATCATGCGCAACCTGGCGCATTTCGGCAGCGGCCATACCTCGGGCTATCTCGGCACGGTGTCGCAGGACGTCGGCGCCAAGCCGCGCGACTACGATACGCTTGCGCGCGACATCATCCTGCACGGTTCGCCGGCAACAGTGATCGCAAAAATCGAAGAGCTGCGTGCCAAGGTTCGCAACGCTTCGGTCATGCTGCACTTCCCGCCGTGGTACGGCCACGACAAGGCGCTGGCCTCCCTCGAACTATTCGCCGCCGAGGTGATGCCGAAATTCCGCGACACCCCGCGCACGCAACGGCGCGCGTGAGACCGGACCTGCCCTCATCGCATCAGATGATTGCTGCGGCCGGTCACAGCATCCGATAGTGGGTGATGCACAAATTCGCGGTATTATGGCGCAAACGCCACAAGCGTAGTCAGCGTTTTTAGCTATCGTTTTTGGAATATTGCGGGTTCCCGGCGACTTCTCCATGCTCCCGGGCATGGCTGGCAGACCGCGTACCCCGTTCTCGAACGATACGTTCCTGACGGTCCTTGGCATCGTCGCCGGGGTCGGTGCCATCGTGTTTGACCAGTGGGCCATAAAGGGCGCTCTGGTCCTTTTTGCCTTGGCCCTGATCGTCTACGCTGGCCGCCGCCACGGCTCGCATCCTCTCATCCGATATCCGGTCGCGCTGGCGACTATCACCATCTTTTCTTTCGAGCCTTGGAACGGGATTTGGGCCGATTTCCACAAGGACTATCCTGCGGCGGAATGGTTGGAGTTTGTTACTTGGCCTTCGTTTCATTGGGCGCTGGTAATTTCCGCCGCTCTGGCACTAGGATGGGATTGGGTTCCTTTTTGGCGCACACGTCACCGCTTCCGATTCGCGTGGAGGATTTTCTTGGGCGAGGAAATCTGGATAAGCCGAGATGCCGCATTGAAGGTCATGCGGGCGTCTGACTGGGGCAGGGCTAAGGAACCGGCAAAAACGCTGTTCGGCGCTACCGGTTTTTTGGGCTCGGACGACGAAAAAAAAGAGTCGCGGCTCAAACTATATCTTGCCCTTACGTTAGACAGATTTGAAGAAAGCGAGGCCGCTTACGTAAGGGACCGCGATGGCAAAAAGGAATATGCCGAATCGAGGCTTCTACTGTTTCTCCGAAGAAGCATGCAGGCAGAGCTTGAAAAGGAATTCGGCGCGCTTCCGAAGGTTGGCTAAATTTCCTCCAGCGCCACGCCGTCCAAATCCAGCGCCGCAAGGCACGCGAGAAAGAACGTTGCCGGGAACGTCCCTCGTGCCAGCTTGTTCGTTATTGAGGATTCCGTTTCCTTTAAGCCGTGTTTCTTGAGTCGTTTTGCCAGTTCGGCATAGGTAACCTCGCATTCCCCTAGCTTGTGCTTTAGAAAGACGGCGGCGCGTTGCGCCCATTCCTCTTCGGACTTGATATTCATATGGTATGCCCTATCGCATATGCGAGGATCGCACATATGCGATATTGCATTTGACTAGTCAATACATCGCATATATGGTAGCTCGCATAAACGCGAGGTTACCCGATGGCCCAGCATTTCCTGCTTTCCTCAGCCGCCAAGAAGCTTTCGCTGGCATCCGTTTTCACGATGAAGGATGCCGAAGCCGAAATGGCTTTCCGGCGCGTCCGTTGGGCCGATACTGACGGGGAGCCGGTCTGCCCGCACTGTGGCGGCATTGATGCCTACGATTGCCGCCGGTTGAAGGGCGCACCACGGTTCCGCTGCCGGGCTTGCGTCAAGGATTTCACGATTACGTCTGGCACGCTATTCGCCAGCCACAAGCTACCGCTGCGCTGCTATCTCGCGGCCGTCGCCATTTTCTGCAACGAGGTAAAGGGCAAGTCGGCGCTGGCGCTCTCGCGTGACCTGAACGTGTCCTACAAATGCGCCTTCGTGCTACTCCACAAGCTCCGCGAAGCAATGGCGGCAGAATTGAAGGGCCGCGTGATCGGTGGCGACGGCAAGGTTGCCGAGGTCGATGCCGGATATTTCGGCGGCTACGTCAAACCGGCCAATCGTGCGGATCACCGCAAGGATCGCCGGTTCGCTGAAAATCAGTCCGGCAAGCGCAAGGCGGTTATCATCATCCGCGAGCGTGACGGCCACTCACTCCCCGCCGTGTTCCGCACCGAAAAGCAGGCGCTCAATTTCATTCGGTCACGGATCGCCAAGGGCACTATCGTCAACGCGGACGAATCGGCAAGCTGGAATGAATTGCACACCCGCTTTGAAATGAAGCGGATTAATCACGAAGAAGCCTATTCTCTGGACGGCGCTTGCACGAATTGGGCAGAGGAATTTTTCAGCCGCATGCGCCGGGCGGAAATCGGTCACCATCACCATATCGCTGGCGCGTATTTGCTCCGCTATGCGCAGGAAGCGTCATGGCGGGAAGATAACCGCCGATCCTCCAATGGCGAACAGGTGAACCGCCTAGCGGGTCTGGCGCTGTCGCAAAAGCCGTCCGTTGATTTCAGCGGCTACTGGCAGCGGCACGACGCAGAAAAATCTCGGAAGGAACTGCAACAATAACATTGTATGCGCGTCGGCATCTACTAGATTGCAGGTGGCACAAGGTTCTGGATTAGAGAAAAGCATGAAAAAACTAGCGTTATTCAATCACAAGGGCGGCGTCGGCAAGACGACCCTAACGATAAATATCGCTGACGCTCTCGCGGACTTTGGAAAAACCGTACTGATCGTTGACGCCGATCCGCAATGCAATATCACATCGTTTTACATCGACGAAACTAGACTTGAGAAGCTTCTCGGCGAATCTGACGAAACGGGCGCGACCCTTTGGTCGGCCGTAAAGCCGGTCGTGGAAGGGCGCGGCGATATAATCGAGATACCCGAGTGGCAGGTACGCAGACGACCAATCTATATACTTCCCGGCGATGTTTTGCTTTCGGATTATGAAGAAGAATTACCAGCGGCTTGGACCGAGTGTTTTGCGCGTCGCACGCGCGGATATGATGTCACTACAGCACTGGCGAGAGTTGCCGCGCGAACAGCCGCAAAGGTCAAGGCTGATGTCATCCTTTACGACGTTGGCCTCAATGTCGGTGCATTGAACAGGGCTATTATTTTGGATTGCGACTGTTTCATTACGCCGGTCGCGGCAGACCTTTTTTCCCTTCGCGCTCTTACTACCGTCGGTCGGTCGGTCGCAAAGTGGATGACGGACTGGACTACGGTAAGAGGATTAGCGTCGCCTGCCGACAAGGCTAGGCTCCCATTAGGCCGTCCTCAGTATCTTGGATACATCACATCTGCATATAAGGTTCACACTGGAAAGAGCGCGGCAAATCCGCACTCCGATTGGGAGAAGAAAATTGCACCTCGTGTCCGCGACAGAATTATAGAAGATTTGAAAAAAGTCGACCCGAAGCTGATTCCGGTTGGCGGAAACAAGGTCGGCGGTATTAAGCACTTTCAAAGCTTGGCGGCGTCCGCCCAGCAGCATAGCGTCGCTATCGGCAAGCTGGGTGGCTTGGTCAATCCGGGCCACACAGGGGCTATTAACGACGCAAGGGCGGACTTCATCGATCTGACCAAAGAGATCATTAAGCGGGCGGGAATTTAGCCTTTAGGCAGCAAGCGACCACCGAACCGGCACCGCATTTCGGTGCGCCACGAGGCTATCGCCCTTGTGGCATTGGAGGGCCGACAGAACGCTGCCGGTCAGTCGACTGACCTGTGCCGGGGTCGCGTCCTTGACGCCTTTGCCCGCGATCAACCGCGTGGCGATCTCGCGCGGCGTCAACGGCTGGTGTGCCGTCCGCAGCGCGTCAAAGGCGTGGCGCAGCAGGGTGCCGCGTTTGAAAAACGGATTGGGCTTCCGGCGACGGACTACGATCCGCTGTAGCCGGTAGTCCGGTTGTAGCAGTTTTAGGACCGCTTCAACATGCTGCATGGCTTCCGTAAGCCGGTCCGTCTCGCGCTTGCTGGTTTGCAGCTTGCCAGCCAATTCGGCATGTAGCTGTTCAAGGGCCGACGTTGCCCGGATTACCGGGACTTCGGAGCTTCTGACTCTGCGCATGCCGCCAAGGTAGGGCTGCGACGATCAGGCCGCTTGTGGCGTTTGCGCCATAATACCGCAAATTCGGGCGCGCGGCGGCAAATCGCCACCCGCGGGGTCATCCCTTGAAGGGTTGCGAGTCGCTCGTAGAGGCCGCCGCAAACATCGATTTCGCCAGTGCGTCGTCCGGAAACTTCTGCAAGATTTCCTTGTAGCAACGCGCCGCTTCCGCAAAGTCGCCGCGCTCGAAATGCTTCGAGGCGGTCCAGCTCATCTCACAAAGCAACGTGTCTTGCGGCCGCGCTTTAAGCTCGGGATCGACACTGTCGACTATACCCAGCAATTCATAGACCATGAAAGCCTGCGCGCGGCCCTTGACTTGAACGCGGCGGAGCGGCCTCGCGACGATCTTTGATGCGACCGCGTCGAACACGCTGTCGCTGATGCAAATGGTCGTTCCGAAGTTCTTATTGGTACCTTCCAGCCGAGCCGCCACGTTAACGCCATCGCCCATGACCGTGTAACTGAAGCGCTCGGACGATCCGACGTTTCCCACCAAGACTTCGGCGCTGTGCAAACCGATCCGCAGCCGTAGCGCCGGTCTACCTTCAGCACGCCATTTTACATTGGTAGCCTCCATCCGCCGGGACGCCCGCAACGCGCCTGAACATGCCCGCATCTCAGCGTCCGGTAGCGAAACAGGCGCACCCCAAAATGCCATCACGCCGTCACCGATGAACTTATCGACCGTGCCCTGTTCCTGCGAAATCGCACTGGAGACCTGTTCGAAATAAAGCGAGATCTGGGCGAGCAAGTCATCTGGGGTCAACCGTTCGGCTTGCGTCGAAAAGTTTTCGAGGTCGGAAAACAGGACCGTCAAATGCCGCCTCTCAACGCCCAGGCGAAGGGGAATTTTCGATTCAATCAATTCCCTGATCAGTTCGACCGGAGCGAACGAGGAAAAGGATTGCAGGGAATTGCGCAGCAGGCCCGCCGCGGACTGAAGCTGAGCTATCTCCCTGATTTTGGAAGGCCGGCTGGGCTGCTCCTTGAAGGACAGTCGCTCGATTGATTTCAGATCGTTGGAGATATTTTCAATTGGCTTCGACAGACGCCGGGACAGAAACTGGATCAGCACCAACTCAGACACCGTCAGCATCACGATGATAAGGGCCATTTGCCGGTTTGTGTCCTTGAGTGGCCCGATAAAATCGTCCGTCGGCGTTAGGATGATCGCTTGCCATGTTTGCCCGAGGCTGGGCGAAAATCGCGCAAAAGAAGCCGATATTTCCCGACCGTCGCGTGGCGAGTCAAACACGACGTGATCCCGCTTCGTTTGTACTTGCAGCCGATAGGCTTCACGGGTGTCTGCATCGGCTATGTTTTGAAGGCTCGCGATCTGCAACTGACCGTCTACCATCCGAATGCCCGCGCTCCGTTCGGACGCCGCGATAATCCGCCCGTTGCTGGCGTCGGCTATAATCGTGGTGCTGTTGGTACTGACGCGATGAGTCGCCAAGAAGCGCGATAAGACATTCAACGTCACGTTAGCCGACGTACAGCCGATGAATTCATCGCCTCGGATGATCGGTACCCTGACAAAAATAATCGGATAGCCGGTGTCGGGGTTGATCGCGGGATCGGTCACCGCCAATGCCCTCGATTGTTTTGCCTCTGGGTATCCCGCCAGGATTCTGACGTCCATTGTTGTCGGAAACGAGTACCCGCCGACAACGTGTTCCCACCTGTCAAAAAACGTTCGATGCCGCTCGCGGTGTTCGCCGGCCGAAAAATCATCGATGTAACTCGAATGCCAGTTTGCAGTAGCGGGAATTTTAGGATCGGAGCGCCGGCGATCGTCGTCGATCCTGGTCACGACGCGATGATATCCATCCTCAAAACTGACATAGGCCGCATCGATCTCCTCCAGCGAAACGACAACCCGGTAGAGAACATCGCGACTTTGTTCCTGACGGAAAAAGTCCGGGTCGGTCGCCGCAACTTGTGCAAGCACGCCGAGTCTAGCCGCAACGCCGTCGATCATCCGGTCAATAGTTTCAATGCTCGTCTCGCTTGCCTTTCTCACGTCCTCTTGGAGCGTCGCGGTAATGGTCTGCGACGTTCTGTAGTAGTTGTAGGCTAAGATGAAAATCAGAATCGGAATGCTAAGGGCCACGAACAGGCCGGAAACGATCATACTGAGCTTGGGTGTTCGTAACGCCAGCGCGAGACGCCGGAGGGGCGGTTCAGGCATAGTGTTAGTCTGCCCGTTCGGCGTCCGAATTGCTACTCGTGGTGGCAATCGCTTCGCGCCAATCCGACTGTCTGATCCTGGCACATCGCGTCTGGCCGCCACCGCGCCGCCATCGGGTCGCCTTCAGAGCAAAGCGGACGTGAGACGCCAGATGACACCGGCTGCCATCGGTCGCTAATGCCCCGTTTTCCAAGTTTGGAAGATTGGCGAAAATCAGGTACGTTAAATACATCTTATAGCTCGGGACGGGCAGAGAGCGAATGGCGCGCGACATTTTGATCCTCGGAGCCTCTTATGGCTCTTTGCTGGCGACAAAATTGTTGATGGCGGGTCACAACGTGACCCTGGTTTGTCGGAAGAATACCGCCGACCTCATCAATCGCGACGGGACCGAAGTTCGCATCAAGCTGCGTGGCGAGGCGACGCATCGGGCGATCTTGTCACATGAATTGCCCGGGACCTTGGACGCGACCTGGCCCGCAGAGGTCGACCTCTCCCGTTATGATCTTGTTGGTCTTGCCATGCAGGAACCGCAATATACCAACCACACAATCCGCGTTCTGATGATCAAAATCGCCGAGGCGAAGCTGCCATGTCTTTCAATCATGAATATGCCGCCGTTACCGTTTCTCAAAAGAATCCCGGCGCTGGCGAAAATGGAATTGGAGGAGGCCTATAACAACGCTCTGATCTGGGAGCGGTTCAACCCCGGCCTGATGACGCTCTGCTCACCTGATCCGCAGGCCTTCCGCCCGCCGGAAGAACCGCCGAATGTCCTCCATGTTGGCCTGCCGACAAACTTCAAGGCAGCGACATTCGCGGATGAGCAACATAATCTGATACTTCGCGAGCTGGAATCGGACATCGACGCCGTGACGCTGGATGGCCAGGATGTACCGGTAAAGCTCAAAATATTCGATTCGTTGTTCGTCCCGCTGGCAAAATGGTCGATGCTACTGACCGGTAATTACCGCTGCATTACGCCGCATGAGCCACAATCAATCCGCGATGCGGTGCATCGTGATCTGAAGCTCTCGCAGTCGATTTATAATCATGTCGACGCCATCGCTCGGCGTCTGGGGGCCGACCCGAAGGATCAGGTACCGTTCGAAAAATATGCCAAAGCGGCAGAAAGCCTTATCAAACCATCGTCGGCGGCCCGAGCTGTCGCGAGTGGAGCACCTTTCATTGAGCGGGTCGACCTGCTGGTGAAGTTGATTTCTCACCAGCTTGGTCTGCCCAATGTGGAGATCGACCGCACCGTAGAAACCGTAGATCAGAAACTGAATGAGAGAATCTTGGCTGGCGGATCGGCCGCGAATTGAAACCTCTTAAACTGCGGCTGATTTTGACGACCCGGCCGCCCGAGTATGTTTTTCTCTTTATCGTCAAAATACGACAATGATCTGTCTCCGCCGCGACGATCTGGCGCGTGCCCGTACGGCGTACGCGCCGGGCGGTGGCGCAAAACCGGTTGAAACTGCCGGTCAGATCGCGTTTGCTTACATTCAGGAACTTCGACAACGTCTTTGACGTCGTGTTTGACGACGTCTTTTAAGGAGCGAGCGACCATGCGCCACCATGCGTTCCGCCCGATATTTCGCGTCACGGCCGCTCTGTTGCTCGGGTTGACATTTCCCGCCGCTGGCGGCGCGCGGGCAGAGGAAGCGCCCGTCAAGATCGGCTTTGTGACTTTCATGACCGGACCTGCGGCCGCCCCGTTCGGCATCCCGGATCACAACGCGGCGGAGTTACTGGTTGACGCGCTCAATGCCGGCAAGGTGCCGGCGCCTTACGGCAAGATCGGTCTCGGCGGCGCCAGGATCGAGGCAAAATTTGTCGACGAAAGCGGCTCGGCCGCCGATGTGGTTACTCAATTCCGCAATCTCGTCGAGCGCGACCACGTCGACGTCGTCGTCGGCTATGTGTCGTCCGGGAGTTGCCTCGCGGTCACCCCGGTCGCCGAAGAACTCAAGCAACTGACCGTGCTGAACATCTGCGGCACGCCGCGCATTTTCGAGGAGAAGCCCCGCCATTACCTCTTCCGCGTCAATCCGCACGCGACCATGGACAATGTCGCGGCCGCCAAATACGTGCTCGGCAAGTTCAAGGACGTTTCGGTCTATTCCGGCATCAACCAGAATTACGCCTGGGGCCAGGACTCGTGGCGCGATTTTACCCTGACGATGAAGAACCTCGACCCCAAAGCGACGATCGACAAGGCGCTGTGGCCGAAGCTGTTCGCCGGCGAATACGGCGCCGAAGTTTCGACTTTGCTTACGTCCAACGCCCAGTTCATTCACTCGAGCTTCTATGACGGCGATCTCGAATCCTTCGTCTATCAGGCGGCCGCGCGCGGGCTGCCGCAGCGTATTCCGCTGGTTCTGACCACCGGCGAGTCCTCGCTCTGGCGCCTCGGCGCGAAGCTTCCCGACGGCGCGATCATCGGCGCGCGTGGACCGCACACTTTCTTTGCCCACGACAGCGCACTGAATACCTGGTTCAGCAAGGCCTATGTCGATCGTTTCAAGGAGACGCCGATCTACCCGGCTTACGATCTCGCGCAATCGCTGTTCGGCTTGAAGACGGCGTGGGAAAAAGCGCAGGACAACAAGGGCGGCGCGCGCCCCACCACGGAAGAAGTGATCGCGGCCTTTGAGGGCATCTCGTTTCCGACCCCGAGCACGACCGTCCACATGGCGCTCGGCAACGGCCACCAGGGCATCACCGACACCGCCTACGGCACCTACAAGTTCAACAAAACCAGCGGCAAACCTGAGATCATCGACATCGTGCGCTATGCCGCCGAATGCGTGAACCCGCCGCCGGGCGTCAATTCGGTTGACTGGCTTGAAGGCGGCATGAAGGGCGCCAAGTGCGATTGAGCCAGTTGCGGTTGATGTTTAACCTCGTCGTTCTTTGGAATTTGCAGCGCGAAGGACTCTCCGCAGAGGCTTAAAAGCCCGCGTGTGCATGGATCACTTCCCTCCCCCCTTGTGAGGGAGGCGTCCGAGCAAAGCGAGGCCGGAGGGGGCTTAGACGGCATGCCTCATTCGCGGATCAGCACGCACGCCCGCTCAGCCGCAAAGCGTTTGCGTGGCAACCAGACGAATGCCGAACGCGCAATGTGGCGACTGCTGCGCCCTTTTCGCGAAGGCGGCATACCCCTTTCGCCGCCAGTCCCCGCTCGGACCTTATATTGCCGACTTCGTTCGGCTCGGCGGCCGTCTCGTCATCGAAGTCGACGGCGGGCAACACGGTTTCGACAGTAAAATAAAGTTGGACGAAGCGCGAAAGCGCTGGCTTGAGGCGCAGGGTTTTCGGGTTCTGCGGTTCTGGAATAATGAAGTTTTAAAGGAACCCCAAGGCTGTCACACTGTGATCGCGAGCGAGATCGAAAATCGGCGGCTAAAAAAAGCGGACAAACGATAGCGATGTGCAAAACCCCCTCCCGGCTCGCACCGCCGGCGCGAGCCGACCTCCCCCACAAGGGGGGAGGTTGTCGGTGCCAGCACTCTCGCACGGCGGTGCGCGGGTAGCGCGGGATTATGCTCACCGCCTTCGCCATCGTAACCGACGGGCTCGTTTACGCGGCCTATCTGTTTCTTGTCGCCGTGGGCTTGAGCCTGATCTTCGGCGTGATGAAAATTCTCAACGTCGCGCACGGCTCGTTTTACACCTTCGGCGCCTATGGTTCGGCGATCGCCGTCGGAATTTACTTCGACCGCGGGTTGCCGGCCGCCGGCGGCTTTCTCCTTATGGTCCTGACCGCTATGGCAATCGGGCTCGTGCTCGGACTTATCCTTGAGCGCGGGCTGTTGCGGCTCGTCTACGGCAAGGACGAGATCATCATCGTCCTCGTCACCTACGCCGCCTTTCTCATCCTTGAAGACACGCTCCGGCTGATCTTCGGCGCGACCTCCTTTGCCCTCTATCAGCCGCTCGGCGCGGCCGGTACGGTTGATGTCGGCACCTTCGTGCTTTCCGGTTACGATATCGGTCTGGTCGCGCTGGCTGGCGTGATCGCGGCGGGCGGCAGCTATGCGCTCAAATACACGCGCTGGGGACGTCTGCTCACGGTCGTGATTTTCGATCGTGAACTCGCCGCCGCCTTCGGTATCAACGTGTCGGCCGTGTACACCATCACCTTTATCGTCGGCGCCATGCTCGGCGCGCTCGGCGGTGCGGTGATGGCGCCGAAAATCGCGGTGACGCTCGGCATCGGCGTCGAGGTGATCGTACTTGCCTTCGCAGTGGTGGCGATTGGCGGCATGGGATCGATCGGCGGCGCCTTCATTGGCGCGCTCATTGTCGGCGAGTGCCGCGCCGCCGCCGTGCACCTCGCGCCGCAGGTCGAATTGTTCGTCATTTACGCGGTGATGGCGGCGGTGCTGATCGTCCGGCCGCAAGGCCTGTTCACCCGCGCGCAGCCGCGAAAGATTTGACCGTGATGGTGCGATCCCTCTCCCTCGGCGCGCTCGCTTTCTTGGTCGCAGCCGCCATAGCGCCGGCGCTGCCGGGCTGGCTCGTTTCACTCGCCACGCTTGCCATCAGCAACGCGCTGGTGGTGCTCGGCCTCATCGTCCTCTGGCGCGCCGGCCTGATGCCGTTCGGGCAAGCCCTGTTCTACGCCATCGGCGCCTATGCGGTGGCGTTGATCACCCGCTACACGCCGATCCGCGAGGTCTTCGCGCTGATCGCGGCCGGCGCGGTGCTCGCCTGCCTCGCCGCCTGCCTCGTCGGATACCTGTTGGCCCGCTACCGCGGGATTTTCTTCTCCATGTTGAGTCTCGCGATGTCGATGATTCTGTACGGCGCACTGGTAAAGACCGAGACGCTCGGATCGACCGACGGTTTCGGCGTCGAGCCGGCGACCTATTTCGGTTATGCGCCGCAAGGCGTCATGCATCACTTGGCTTTGTATTGGCTGGCGTTGGGCTTTGGCGCCGCGGCGGCATTGCTCGTGCACCTCTACTTCCACTCGATCGCCGGCGCGCTTGCCGTACCGGTGCGCGATAGCGAAATCCGCCTCGAGTTTCTCGGCGTCTCGGTCAACCGGCTCGTTCACCTCAAGCTGGTGATTGCCGGCACGCTCGCCGGCATTGGCGGCGCGCTGGCAGCGCTGTCGATCGAGCATGTCGATCCCAATATGGCGTACTGGACGACGTCCGGCGGCTTTGTGTTCATCACCATCCTGTCCGGCGCCGGATCGATCGCCGCCGCGTTCGTCGGCTCGTTCGTCTTCGAGCTGCTCAAATCGATCGCCTACGACGTTTTCCCCGGCACCTGGCAGATCTTTCTCGGCTCGGCGCTGCTGATCACCATCCTGTTCCTGCCGGAAGGTCTCGGCTCGGTGTTTTACCGGCTGCGGCGGCGGTCAAAACCCCAAACCGGCGAGGCCGCGCCATGAGCGCGATCCTCACCGTGCGCGAATTGCACAAGAGCTTCGGCTCGGTGGTCGCCGCGCGCGACATCAACGTCGCGGTGCCGGCGCTGCAGACCGTCGGCATCATCGGCGCCAACGGCGCCGGCAAGACGACGTTCGTCAACATGATCACCGGCCATCTACGACCGACCAGCGGCGCCATCTATTTCGCCGCCCACGACATCACCGGGCGACCGTCGCGCGAGATCGCCCGGCTCGGCGTCGCCCGCTCGTTCCAGATGCCGCAGATTTTCGGCTCGTTGACCGTGCAGGAAAATATCTGCGCCGCAACCGCGATCGCGCGCGCCGGCGCCGGCCTGTTTGCGCAGGCGACGACGCCGCTGCACGCGCCGCGCACGCTGGCCGACGGCGACGCCGCGCTCGAACTGTTCCGCATCGGCGATTACCGGCACAGGTCCGCGGCGACGCTGCCGCAGGGCGTGCGCAAACTTCTCGACATCGCCATGGCGGTAGCCGGTGCGCCGCGCGTGCTGCTGCTCGACGAACCGACCAGCGGCATCTCCATCGAAGAGAAATTTTCGCTGATGGACGTGGTGATGGCGGCGTTGAAAGACCGGCGTATCACCGTCCTGTTCGTCGAGCACGATATGGAGATCGTCGGGCGCTACGCCGACCGCGTGCTCGCCTTCTATGACGGCGCGGTCATTGCCGACGGGCCGCCGGCGAAAACTCTGGAAAATCCGCGCATCCAGGAATTGATCGCCGGACCGATGCTGCGGCCTGCAACGGGCGGCCGGCATGCTTAAGATCGACAATCTCAATGTCGCCATCGGTTCGGTCGCGATCATCCGCGGCGCTTCGCTTGAGCTTGCAGCCGGCGAGATGTGCGGGCTGATCGGGAGAAACGGCGCCGGCAAGACCACGCTGATGCGCGCGCTGATGGGCGCGTTGCCGGCGAGCGGCGTTGCTGAGTTCTCCGGCGTCGATCTACTGCGTCTTCCCGCGCATCGCCGCGTCGGCTGCGGCATCGGCTATATGCCCGAAGACCGCCGGCTGGTGCCGGACTTCACCGTCGAGCAGAACATTCGGCTGCCAACCTGGGCAACGAAGATTACCGGATCCGAGGAGCGGCTCGACTGGATTTATTCGATCATGCCGGAAGTCGCCGGCTTTCGCGACCGTCGCGCACTTGAATTATCCGGTGGTCAGCAAAAGATGGTGGCGCTGGCACGGGCGCTGATGGCCGGCAGGCGCATTCTGCTGCTTGATGAGCCGTTCGAGGGGCTCGCTCCCGCGCTGGCGCGGCGCCT
>DATKRE010000047.1:0-9727 GCA_035532335.1 Xanthobacteraceae bacterium
AATCTCGTCCGCCTGCCGAAACTGCTGAAGAATGCCGCTTGATCGAACGAGCCTATCGCTAAATCCGAAATACCCAGAGCATCGCCAACCAACCAGATCAAGCCAAGCTTCAAAAACTTAACTTCTTCAACAGCCTGTTAAATGAAAATGATGGTGAAACGATCAGCGCCACGAAAAAACGTCCACTCGTGTTTTCCATCCGGATCCAATTCGCGCAAGCTTCCAAAGTCAAAACTTCGCCGCGGCGGCGGTTTCAAAATCTGGTTGTAGCGCGTCACGCGGTCGTCCCTTCCGGCGGTACCAGTAACGTCGCGGTCGGGCACCCCAATGCGTTCGGCAACTAGCAGTATTGCTGGTCTGTGTTCGCCATCATTCTCGTCCAAAAAGCGCACGCGTCGTGCATAGGCGATCATTTCCTGAGCTGCCGTTACCAAGATGGGACCGTCAGTTAGCAAGATATTGTCATAATGCGAGAGAAGCCTTAGTCGTCCATATTTGAGTAATTCCGCGAATTTTTCGGACGTTAGCAGTGGGCATTTCTCAGCAAATCCATTGGGACAAAAATCCCGCTCAAAGCCCAAATAAGCTAACAATTTAAGTTTGCTTTCCGCGCGCGCCGGCGACGCCCAAATCGCGTTTGCAAAAATCAACGCGGCAATAGTGTAAATTGAGATTCGGCCGATTCTTTTGGCCGTCGTGCGTCGGAAGTTTGACGGCCACATCTGTATCTCCGGGTGGCAGCATTTTCGCCGGCAAGCAGCTATCCGCGTATGGACTGCATTCCTGCGACGTTCATAGTCGTTTATGCCGGATGCGAAAGGCCTTTTGCACGTTGTGCTTGATATGTTCTAACGGCCGTGGCGACTATCCCCGTAAATCATATTCGCCACACTTCACCCCACAAAGCGTTCCGCGCCGTAGGGCTTCGGATCGCAGAACGGCGTCGCGCCGGTCATCATCTCGGCGATGAGACGGCCGGTTGCTGGTCCGAGCGTCAATCCCCAATGTGCGTGGCCGTAAGCGAGCCACAATCCGCGCTGGCGCGGCGCCCGCCCAATGACCGGCCGCGAGTCGGGAAAGCACGGCCGCGCGCCGAGCCAGGGTTTTGCGTCAAGCGGCTCGCCAAGCGGAAATAGTTCGCGCGCCGCCGGCAACAACCGGTCGAGCTGGACCGGGGTCGGCCGCGCGTCACGCGCAGCAAACTCGACGCCGGTGGTGATGCGGATGCCCTGCTCCATCGGCGCCAGCACGTAACCGTTCTCGGTATCGAGAACCGGGCGCGACAGTCTGGCGTTGCCGTGCGGACGGAAGTGGCGGTGATAACCGCGTTTGACCGCGAACGGCAGTTCGATGCCGAGCGGCGCGACAATGTCGGCGGACCACGGACCAAGCGCAATGACGACATCGCCGGCCTCGATCGGCCCGGAAGCGGTGTCGACCCGCCAATACGGCTCCGCGCGATGCAGCGTGCGCGCGTCACCGCTCAGCGTCACCCCACCGAGCGCGGCAAAGCGTGCGGCGTAGGCTTGCGTCAGCGCCAGTGGATTGTCGACGCTGACGGCACCGGTCCAATGCACGGCGTGCCGGAAGACGCCGTTGAGCGCCGGCTCGAGTGCCAGCGCCTCGTCGCGGTTGAGCAAAACGTTGGCGATGCCGAAGCGTGCGGCAACGTCGAGTTCCGGCGCCAGCGCGGCAAATGCCGCCTCGCTCCGATAGAGCTTGAGCCAGCCGCGGCGACTGAGGTGGCGCTCGGCGCCGGCTTCCGCCGCAAGCGCTTCGTGTTCGCCGATCGCGTGCGCCATCAACGGACGCATCAGTTGCGCGGTCTCAAGCAGCCGGTCGGGCCGCGACGCCGCCCGGAAAGCCATCAGCCACGGCGCAATGCGCGGCAAATACGCGACGTGATAATTCGCCACCGGCGAACGTTTGAGCGCGATGCGAAGGAGGTCTGCAAATTTCGAAGGAAAGGCCGGCGGAAACACGGTATTGCCTTCGATAATGCCGGCATTGCCGAAGGACGTAGCCTGCCCCGGAGCCTGCCGATCGATCAGCGCAACCGCCATCCCGCGCTTGGCGAGATGCAGCGCCACCGACGTGCCAACCACGCCGGCCCCAAGAACAATGATATCCGTATGCGCCAGGAAGAGCTCCTAAACTCGCTAGTTAATGCCGGCGGCGCCGTTCCGCCAGATTGTTAAAGCGCCCGCCGTTGCCGGTCGGCGTGCGTCGTGTTAGGCGAAGCTCGACCGTAGGAGAACCAGGTGCGACCGCTCCTTATCGCCCCGTCGATCCTTTCCGCCGACTTCGCCAAACTCGGCGAGGAAGTCCGCGCGATCGACGCCGCCGGCGCCGATTGGATCCATGTCGACGTGATGGACGGCCATTTCGTGCCCAATATTTCGATCGGGCCGGATGTGGTGAAAGCGCTGCGCCCTTGCAGCAAGAAAACATTCGACGTCCATTTGATGATCGCGCCCTGCGATCCGTATCTGGAGGCGTTTGCCAAAGCCGGATCGGACATCATCACCGTGCACGTCGAGGCCGGGCCGCACGTGCATCGTTCGCTGCAAGCGATCCGGGCGCTTGGCAAGAAAGCCGGCGTGACGATGAATCCGGCGACCCCGACCGACACCGTCGAGTCGGTGATCGACATCGTCGATCTCATTCTGGTCATGTCGGTCAACCCCGGCTTCGGCGGCCAGAAATTCATTCCGGCGGCGATCGAAAAGGTTCGCAAGCTGCGCGCGCTCGCGGGCGGGCGGCCGATCGATATCGAGGTCGACGGCGGCATCACGCCGGAAACCGCGCCCGAGGTGGTGCGTGCCGGCGCCAACGTGCTCGTCGCCGGCTCGGCCGTGTTCAAGGATCGCACGGCGGAGTCTTATCGCAACAACATCGCGGCGATCCGCCATGCGGCGTCGCTCGCCCGTGGAGAAGCCGCCTAATGGGAATGCTGGTCGACGGCCGATGGCGCAGCGATGAAGACCCATCGAACGAGGTCGGCAAAGCCGGCAACTTTCAGCGCGTCGACAGCGTTTTTCGCGACCGCGTCACCGCCGACGGCTCCTCGGGCTTTAAGGCCGAAGCCGGCCGTTATCATCTTTATGTCGCCTATACCTGCCCGTGGGCGCACCGCACGCAGATGTTTCTCGCGCTCAAGAAGCTCAACGGCGCGATCAGCGTCGCCATCGCCGTTCCCGGACTGCGTGAAGAGGGCTGGACGTTCGAGGCCAACTCAGCGTTTCCCGATTGCCCGCCCGACCGGGTCAACGGCTTTCGTTACTTGCATCAGGCCTATACCGCCAGCAATCCGCACTATACCGGCAAAGTGACGGTGCCGACGTTGTGGGACAAAAAGACCGGGCGGATCGTGAACAACGAATCCTCCGAAATCATCCGCATGCTCAATTCGGAGTTCGCCGGCATCGGCGCCGACCCGACCGACTATTATCCGACGGCGCTGCGCGCCGAGATCGATCGCGTCAACGCGCAGGTCTACGCCAACATCAACAACGGCGTCTATCGTTGCGGTTTCGCCCGCTCGCAGGCCGCTTATGAGGAGGCCTACGACACGCTGTTTGCCACCTTCGACGAAATCGAGGCGCGGCTCGGACGGCAGCGCTACCTCGCCGGCAATCAAATCACCGAGGCGGATTGGCGGTTATTTCCGACATTGGTGCGGTTCGATGTCGCCTACTTCTCGCTGTTTAAATGCAACAGGAACCGGATCGCGGATTTTCCGAACCTGCTGAACTATATGCGGGATCTTTATGCGACGCCGGGCATCGCCGAGACGGTGAAGCCTCACTATTACGTCATGGGCTATTACTCGATTACCCGCGTCAATCCGACCGGCATTATTCCGAAGGGCACGCCGGTCGATTTCCGGCAGCCGCACGACCGGGCGCGGTTCGCCGCCTGAACGTTTTAGCCTAGCGCTTGCGGTATTGAATATTGACCGACGCGAGACGGTCGCCGAAATGCCGGTCCATCCAGCCGAGGAATGACGACAGCAGCCGCGCCTCGTCGCCTCGTTCCGGCGACTTGATCTCAACCTCTACCGCGTTCTCCGCACCGGGATGCAGCTTGAGCGACCCCTTGTAGCGGACGTGCGTCCAGCGGGAGGCACGCTTGCTGGCGCTTGCCCGCATGAACGTGCCGCGGCCAGCTTTGCGGATTTCAGCCTGTTTTCTGATCACCGCGCCGTAAAGGCCGGTGCCGTCACGCGGGACGATCGCAAGGAGCTTCATTGCCATGCCCCGGTGATTCGCTGCGGATTTCGTAGCATCGCACGCCGCAACACAATTGTTGAGGGTGGCCCGATCTGCTACCGAGGAAACGATGATACCGCGTTACTCCAGGCCCGAAATGGCGGCGAACTGGTCGCCGGAGACACGCTTTCGCATCTGGTTCGAGATCGAGGCCCACGCCGCCGACGCGATGGCCGACCTGGGGATCATTCCCAAGGCGTCCGCGGCCAAGATTTGGGCCAAGGGCAAGAACGCCAAATTCGACGCCGGCCGCATTGCCGAAATCGAACGCGAGACCAAGCATGACGTGGTCGCGTTCCTGACCCATCTGGCGGAGATCGTCGGCCCGGAAGCACGTTTCGTGCACCAGGGAATGACCTCTTCGGACGTGCTCGACACCTGTCTCAACGTGCAGCTCGTGCGCGCGGCCGACATTCTGATTGCCGACGTCGCCAAGCTAAAAAGCGTGCTCAAACGGCGCGCGCAGCAACATAAGATGACACCGACCATCGGGCGTTCGCACGGCATCCATGCCGAGCCGACGACCTTTGGACTAAAGCTCGCATACGCTTATGCCGAGTTCGACCGCGCCGAAGCACGACTCAAAGCCGCGCGCGACGAAGTCGGTACTTGCGCCATATCCGGCGCCGTCGGCACTTTCGCGCAGGTCGATCCGCGGGTCGAAGCGCACGTCGCCAAAGCCATGGGATTAAAAGTCGAGCCGATTTCGACCCAGGTCATCCCGCGCGACCGCCACGCCATGTATTTCGCCACGCTCGGCGTCGTCGCCGCCTCGATCGAGCGGCTGGCCACCGAAATCCGGCATTTGCAGCGCACCGAAGTTCTCGAGGCGGAGGAATTTTTCTCCGAAGGGCAAAAAGGCTCGTCGGCGATGCCGCATAAACGCAATCCGGTGTTATCGGAGAATCTGGTCGGGCTGGCGCGCATGGTCCGCGCCTATGTGACGCCGGCGCTGGAAGACGTGGCGTTGTGGCACGAACGCGACATCTCGCACTCGTCGGTCGAACGCATGATCGGACCGGACGCAACCGTCACGCTTGACTTCGCGTTGAACCGGCTGACCGGGATCGTCGACAAGCTGATCGTCTATCCCGCCAATATGAAAAAGAATCTTGGCCGTCTCGGCGGCCTCGTTCATTCGCAGCGGGTGCTGCTGGCGCTGACGCAAAAGGGCGTGACACGCGACGGTGCTTATAAGCTGGTGCAGCGGAACGCGATGAAGGCCTGGGGCGGCAAAGGCGATTTTTTGACGCTGCTCAAGGCCGACCGCGAGGTGCGCAAGCACTTAAGCGACAAGGAACTCGCGGCCATTTTCAACCTCGATTTTCACTTCGCGCACGTCGATGCGATTTTTCGCCGCGTTTTCGGCAGCCGGTAAAATTTCGGCAGCCTGATTCGCCTTCGCGGCGGCACCGTTAATGTTTGCCCGACTCACTGCTCCGGCGTAACGTCGCGCAACTTTTGCGCGGAGAGCTTTGGAGACAGATAATGGGCCGATTGGTGCGCAAGCCACAAGCCGCCGAAATCGATCTACTCGCCGGACTCGAAGACGTTTTGCAATCCGGCGGCAACACAGCGCCCGTTGCCCAGCTCGACCCGGGCGACGGCTATCTCGAGCGGATGGTGAAATACGTTCCGGCCGAGGTCATCGCGTTTTTGATGCTGATCAACGCGATCCTCGCGCAGGCCATGCAAGCTGGCGGACCGAACGCCGCCATGGCCCGCGTTCCTGTGCCGATGATCGCGGCGGCGTCGTTGTTGATCGCCTGCGCGTTGACGCCGATTTATTGCTGGTACGTCCGCAAGGACGGTGACGCCTGGTTGCTCAACGCCGTCGTGTCCACCATTGCGCTGCCGTTCTGGGCTTACCTCATGGGGGCGGTGGCGTTTGCCGACTTTCACGATGGCGACCTGGCGGCAATCCTGATCATTTCGTTCACGGTGGTCAGCGGCTTGGTCGCGCCGAGAGCCGAGAGGCCGAGGCTCGTCCAGGAGGCGGCGGAAGAAGCGCCGCTGCGCGAGACGCCACGCCTCGTCAACGCGCTGGCCGGCTGAAGCTTCGCCGGCCGCCGCGGCCGGGCAAAACATTGCCCGGCCTAAGTCCTCGTGCCATGTGTCGCCTGATGGCGGCGTCAAAGAAAATTTTGGTATTCGATTCCGGCCTCGGCGGGCTCACCGTCTATCGCGAGATCGTCGCGGCGCTGCCGAACCCGGATTTTGTGTACGCGGCCGACGACGCGGCGTTTCCTTACGGCGCGCTCGCGGAGCCGGCACTGATCGCCCGCGTCGTCAAGGTCATCGGCGAACTGATTGCAGCGGAGCGCCCCGATCTCATCGTGGTAGCTTGTAACACCGCCTCGACAATCGCACTGACGGAACTGCGCAAGACGTACGCGCTGCCATTCGTCGGCACCGTGCCCGCGATCAAGCCCGCCTGCGCGGACTCCGTCACGCGACAGGTGTCGGTGCTCGGCACCGAGGCAACCGTCAAGCGTGAATATACGCGGGCCTTAATCCGCGATTTTGCCGGCGATTGCGCCGTAACATTGGTGGGATCGAAGCGGCTCGCCAGCTACGCCGAAGCCGAACTTGTCGGCACGCCGGTCGAGGACACCGCGCTCGCCGCCGAGATCGCAGCGTGTTTCGTCAATCACGGCGCCCGAACCGACACGATCGTGCTGGCTTGTACCCACTTCCCGCTTCTGCTCGAACGGTTGCGCCGGATCGCGCCGTGGCCGGTGAACTTTATCGACCCGGCGCCGGCGATCGCCCGCCGTGTGGTTGATCTGCTCGGTCCGGTGACGGCGGGCGCAGGCTCGTCGCGCGCCGTGTTCAGCTCCGGCCACCCGCCCGCCGCGGTGCTCCGCCGCTTCGGCATCGGTACCGACACAGCCACCGCGACGACCGGCTGACGGCTTGCCGCTTCCGCGCATCGCCCCTACCCTTGCCGGCGGCACCACATCGCCGGGGAACGAGGGGAACCAAGCATGACCGTCGCCGCCCAAGGCCAGCACAGCGCCTGGTATCTCAACCGCTGGAGCCAACTCATCCTCGGCATCATCGCCATGATGGCGATCTCCAGTCCGCAATATGTCTGGACCCTGTTCACCGGACCGCTCAACGCGAAACTCGGCACCACGCTTGCCGAACTGCAATGGACGTTTTCGCTGTTGATCATCCTGCAAACCTGGCTGTCGCCGTTGCAGGCCTCTCTGGTCGATCGGTACGGTCCGCGCCTTCTGATCGCGATCGGCGCGTTTCTATCCGGCGGCAGCTGGGTGCTCTCGGCTTACGTCGATAACATCTGGGCGCTTTATTTCACCTACGGCGTGCTCGGCGGTTTCGGCACCGGCATTATTTATGTCGGCATCGTCGGTCTGATGGTGCGGTGGTTTCCTGACCGGCGCGGTCTTGCCACCGGATTGGCCGCGGCCGGATACGGATTCGGGGCGTTCTTCACCTCGTTTCCCATCGACAGCATGATCAAAAGCTCCGGCTACGCGCACACGCTGGTGGTGTGGGGCATCATCCAGGCCGTGATCGGCATATTGGCGGCGCAGGGGTTGCGCACACCGCCGGAGAATTATGTTCCTCCCGGCGGCGCTTTGGTCGCTCCGCTTGCCGCGCTGCAGAGCAAACGCAGCTACACGCCGCGCGAGATGCTACGAAGCCCGGTGTTTTACCTGCTGTTCCTGATGATGTGCCTGATGTCGACTTCGGGGCTGATGGTCGTTTCAAATGTCGGACCATTCGCCCGGGAATTCGGCGTCGCCAATATATTGGTGTTCGGCATGGCGGCATTGCCGCTGTCACTAACGCTCTCGCGCGTCACCAACGGACTGACACGGCCATTCTTCGGCTGGGTGTCCGATCACATCGGCCGCGAGAGCACCATGGCGCTTGCCTTCGCGCTCGAGGCGGTCGCCATCTTGATTTTATTCAGGTTCATCGATCGACCGGCGCTGTTCGTGGTGCTGACCGGCCTGGTGTTCTTCGGCTGGGGCGAGATCTTCTCGTTGTTCCCCTCCACGCTGACCGACACATTCGGTCCAAAATTTGCCGCGACCAACTACGGTTTTCTCTATATCGCCCAGGGCGTCGGCTCGATCCTTGGCGGACCGGCGGCGGCGTTCCTCAAACAGACGACCGGCAACTGGACCGCCGTGTTCATCATTGTCGCGGCGCTCGATGCGCTGACTGCGATTTTGGCGCTGACCGCATTGCGGCGGATGCGGCGGAAGCATTTTGCCACTGGCTGAGCAGGCTCCGCCGCGGCTTGCGCGCGGTTTGACAGCATCGGCCTTTCCCCCTAAAAACCGCGCACGGCGCGGACCCCCAAGTTGCCCGCGCCGTGTTTCGCGACCTGTGGTTGGTGCCGGCGCTTCGGTGGCCGACCTGTCGGTTCCGGTCAATACCCGGAACAGAGGAGGGCGCGATCCTCAACTGGGCATGATCCCGAAAAGTGGGTTTTCGGAAAGATCATGCCCAAATTGAACCAGGCATGATTCCGAAAAGTGGTCTTCCGGTTTTCGGACCAGATCAAGCCCAGACCAACAGAGGACGCGAATGACCAAGCGCCACGAGGCGAAGTACAAGATCGACCGCCGGCTGGGCCAGAACATCTGGGGCCGGCCGAAGTCTCCCGTCAACAAGCGCGAATACGGCCCCGGCCAGCACGGCCAGCGGCGCAAGGGCAAGCTCTCCGATTACGGCGTCCAGTTGCGCGCCAAGCAGAAGCTCAAGGGCTATTACGCCAACATGTCGGAGCGGCACTTCCGCGGCATCTATGAAGAAGCCAGGCGGCTGAAAGGCGACACCGGCGCCCACATGATCGGGCTCCTGGAGCGGCGGCTCGACACCATCATTTATCGCGCGAAATTCGTACCCACCGTGTTTGCCGCGCGGCAGTTCGTCAGTCACGGGCACATCAAGGTCAATGGCCGGCGCGTGACCGTCTCAAGCTTCCGCGTGAAAGTCGGCGACCTCGTGGAAATCCGGGACAAGTCGAAGCAGCTGGCGCTGGTTTTGGAAGCGAATGCGCTCGCCGAGCGCGACGTGCCCGATTACCTCGAAACCGACCACTCCAAGATGACAGCCAAGCTCTCGCGCATACCGGGGCTGACCGATGTGCCCTACCCGGTGCAGATGGAGCCGCACCTGGTGGTTGAATATTATTCACGCTAGATGCATGATTTATCCACGCCAAACTCGTGCGGCGCCCTTGATATTATGCACGGCAGATGCATAATTTGATTTGTGCTGAGCGCACTCAGCGGCATGGACTTATCCCCCGGCCGGCCAACTTTGCGGCGGCGCGGTAAGTCCACGAAATGTGACGAGAAAAACGGCAACCCTTGTCGGGGTCTGTCGATTTTTCTGCTGCCGCCTTGCGAATCTCCCCACGTCCAATACGGTGCGGGCGCTAATTTGTTGCACGTTAAGTGCGGCTCTTTGGC
>DATKRE010000048.1:0-18586 GCA_035532335.1 Xanthobacteraceae bacterium
CGCCTTGCACGCCCACCCATTTTCGGACAGAGGTGAACGCCATGAAGCTCGGCTTCTTCACCATGCCGATCCATCCGCTGGACAAGGATTGGCGGCAATCTTTGCGCGAGGACCGCGAGGCATTCCTGCTCGCCGACAAACTCGGCTTCGTCGAGGGCTATGTCGGCGAGCACGCCACCGACCGCGCGGAAAATATCACCTCCTGCGCCATCTTCATCGCCAGCCTGATCGACGCCACCAAGACGATCAAGCTCGGCACCGGCACGATCAACATGCCGAACGCGCATCCGGTGGCGACCGCCTCGCAGATCGCGATGCTCGATCACATGCTCGACGGCCGCTTCATCTTCGGCATCAGTCCGGGGGGGCTGCTCTCCGATGCGGAAGCGTTCGGCAATCTCGACAACGACCGCAACGCCATGTTCGTCGAGGCGATCGACGCGGTGCTGGAAATCTGGAAGCGCGAGCCGCCCTACAACATCGAAGGCAAATTCTGGAACATCAAGATCGAGCGGCAGGCGATGCTCGACGTCGGCCAGGGCTATCTGGCAAAGCCGCTACAAAAGCCGCACCCGCCGATCGTGGTCACCGTCGTCGCACCGTTCTCCAAGGGCGTGACCGAAGCGGCGGCCCGCGGCTGGGAGCCGATCTCGGCGAACTTCCTGATGCCGGAATGGGTCAAAAGCCACTGGCCGAAATACGCCGAAGGCTGCGCGCGCGGCGGCCGGCCGGCCGATCCGGCCAACTGGCGCGTCGCCAAAAGCGTTTTCGTTGCCGACGACGACAAGACCGCGAAGGCTTACGTCACCGATCCGAACGGCCCGTATCGCTTCTACTACAGCCAGCTCCTCACCAAGCTGAAGAAAGTTGGCCGCATCGAACTGTTCAAGACGCACCGCGACCAGCCCGACAGCGAAGTGACGCTCGACGGCATTTGCAACGAACTGATCGTCCATGGCTCGCCGGACAAAGTGGCCGATGAAATCCTCAAATTCCGCGAGCGCGTCGGCGATTTCGGCACGCTGCTCTACGCCGGCAAGGATTGGCGCGATCCGACGCTCGCCAAACGCTCGATGACGTTATTGGCGGAAAAGGTGCTGCCCAAGATCAACGCCGCGATCAAGGCGAAGTAAGCGTGCCCCGGCCGCGCATCTTCGTCACCCAGCCGATCGCCGAAAGCGCGATCAAGCGGCTGCGCAAAGTCGGCAGCGTGACGATCAATCGCGACGCCAGCCGGGTCATGCCCAAGCGCGCGCTGATTGCCGCGGTGCGGCGTTGCGACATTTTATTCGCTCTCCTCCACGACAAGATCGGCAAGGACGTGATCGCCGCCAATCCGAAGCTGCGCATGATCGCGGCGATGTCGGTCACGCCGTCGCATATCGACGTCAAGGAAGCGACTGCGCGGCGCATTCCGGTGACGGTGATCCCGGTGCTGCAAACCGAAACCACCGCCGACCTCTGCTTCGGACTGATGATCGCAGTGGCGCGGCGGATGCTGGAAGGCGATCGGCTGGTGCGGGCGGGACGATTTCCCGGCGCCCAATCGTCTTATCTGCTCGGCGCCTTGGTGCACGGCAAAACGCTCGGGCTCATCGGCGGCGGCGGCGCCATCGGCAAGGCGGTGGCGCGGCGCGCCCACGGTTTCGGCATGCGGGTGCTTTACTGGACGCCGCGGCGAAAAACCGCGCGCGAAGAACGCGCAGCCGGGCTGATCTACACCTCGCTCGACCGGCTGTTGCGCTATTCCGATTTCGTCTCGCTGCAATCGCCGCTCGATAAGACCACGCACCATCAGATCGGCGCGCGCGAATTCGCCCTGATGAAGAAGACCGCTTACTTCATCAACACCGCGCGCGGCCCGATCGTCGACGAGGCGGCGATGACGCGGGCGCTGAAAGCCGGGCAGATCGCCGGCGCCGGCCTCGACGTGTTCGAGTTCGAGCCCAAGGTCAGCCGCGAACTACGCGCAATGTCGAATGTCGTGCTGACCCCGCATCTCGGCAGCGCGGTCGGCGAAGCGCGCGAAGCCATGGCGCGCCTGGTCACCGACCGCATCGTGGCGTTTCTCGGCGGCCACAAACTGGAAAACTGCGTCAATCCGCAAGTGTTTGCGTTGTAGCGTTCTTTCCTCCCCCCGCGTGCGGGGGAGGTGGCGAGTGAAACGAGCCGGAGGGGGCGCCCCCTCCACCGCGCTATGCCGTAGCCGACGCTTCGCGTCGGCGTTCGTCTAACGGACGGCGGCCGAAGGCCGCCTGTGCCCCCTCCCCCATTTCATGGGGGAGGAAATTGCGGCGTCATTTGATCGCTTGCGGATTGAGCGGCGAGCCGGTGCCGCCGGTGATAATCAGCGGCGCGCCGCAAAAGAAGAATTCGTAGCTACCGTCGGCGTCGCAATCGTCGGCGAGTTCCTTCAGATAGAACATTTCGCCCATGGTCAGGCCCATGGCCGGGATCACCACCCAATGCCAGGGTTGGTTGACTTCCTTGGTCTCGTTCGGCCGCACTTCGACGCCCCAGGTGTCCGAGCAGATAGCGGCGATCTGCTTGTCCTGGCACCAATAGCAATTCTCGAACCGCACGCCCGGCGCATCGCCGCCGGCATACATGCCCCAATTCTGTTCCGACAGGCAGCGCTCCATCTGGCCGGTGCGCAGGATGACGAAGTCGCCAGGCCTGATCTCGACATTCTGATCCTTGGCGCACTTTTCGAGCTCCTCGTTGGCGATCGCCTCGCCATCCTTGAGCCAGGGAACGCCGCGGAAGCGCGCAATGTCGAGCAGCACGCCGCGGCCGACCATTTTGCTTTTGGCGTGCTCAATGCCGAGCTTATGCAAGCCGTTGCAATCGACTTCGCGGGCGTCGAAGCCGTTATACATCTTGTCTTCATAGAAGATGTGACCGAGCGAATCCCAGTGGGTGGCGCATTGCACCGGCATATTGATGGCGTCGTCGGCGTAGCGGATGTTCGGCACCTTGTCGTAGCGGCCGGCAACCGCATCGGTCCCGGTCGCCAGCATGGTGTGAATCGGATTCCAGCGACCGCCGAACAAGCCGGTCTGCGGGCCGGTGCGGTCGAGCGGGATGCCGAGCGCGAAAACCTTGCCGCTGCGGATCAGGGCCGCCGCCTTGACGATATCCTCCGGGGTGACGTGGTTGAGCGTGCCGATCTGATCGTCCTTGCCCCAGCGGCCCCAGTTCTTGAGCTTCTCGGTCGCCTCGGCAATAGCCTGCCTGCCCACGCTGATATTCATCGGAACGTCCCTTCCCAAATATGCGACTTACCAAGTATGCGGCTTACCAAGTATGCGACTTATTGGTCCGCGGCGATTCGTGGATCTGGATATCGCGCCGGACTCTTGCCATAAAATGGAATCATTGTGGACCTATCCACAACCCTACACACCCGAAAACGATCGTTGTCCGGCTGGAGATCCTGCGATGAAGTCATTTGCCCATATTAGCGCCAAGCGCCCGTTCACGCCCCGCCGGGGATTGCTGTCGCTCTTTGCCGTGGCGCTTTCGCTTTTCTTGATGGCGCACTCAACCGGCGCGGGCGCGGGCGCGGCGCAGAGCGCCGCTCCGGCCAAGGCTTACGATCACGTGTTCCTGCTGCGCGGCGCATTCAACATCTTCTCGCTAGGGATGGACGAAATCGCCGACAAGTTGCAACGGCGGGGCGTGCGCACCACGGTCGCCAATTTCCTGTCCTGGGAATCGCTCGCCGATGAGGCCGTCGCCGAATACAAGAGCGGACAGGTACGCGCGATCATCCTGGTCGGGCACTCTTCCGGCGCGAACGCGGTGGCCGAAATGGCCGCCCGTCTCGGCCAGCATGGCGTTCCGGTCAGACTCGCCATCGGCCTCGATCCGACCTCGCGCATGGTGGCTTCGGGACACGTCGACCGTTACATCAATTATTACATCGCCGGCGGCCTGGGTCTTGCGGTCGTCCGCGGCAAGCAGTTCAGCGGTGTGCTGCAAAATATCGACGTCGAGAAGAATCCCGCGCTCAATCATTTCAACATCGACAAGAATCAGGCGTTGCAGGGCCGCGTGCTGAGCGAGATTCGCGCCGCGCTGTAGGCCGTGATCGAATGAAGCCGGCGCGCGCAGCAGCTTCCCTGATTGCGGCGTTAGTTTCCGGCTTCGCAATACTATACGGCACGTTCAATCCGGCGGCGGCCGATCCGGCCGCTGCCGTCGCGCCCCTTGCCGGAGCGCAAATTCCGCCCGCGCCGCTGCCCCGCGTTTATCTGTTCCGCGGCTTCGCCGGTATCGTCTTCTCGCGCGGCATGGACACGTTGGCCGAGCGGATCGAGCAAGCCGGCTTCAGCGCCACCGTGAACGAAGCAGTGATGTGCCCGCTGATCGCCGAGGATGCAATTCGCGACTATCGGGCCAACCCCGCTCCTGTCGTCGCGGTTGGACACTCGGTCGGCGCGGCGTGCGCGATCGCTTTCGCCGGAATACTTGGCGATGAAAACATACCGGTAAGCCTGGTGGTGACCACCGATCCAAACCGCATCGCCGACGATGTGCCCAAGAACGTCGAGCGTTACATCAACATCTTTCAGTCGACCAGCGTGCTGGGCGGCCGCGACGTGAAACCGGGCAAAGGCTTTGCAGGCCACTACGCCAGCTACGATCTGAAGGAGCACCAGGAAATCTCGCATCTCAACATCGAGAAGATGACGACGATCCACGAGCAGGTATTGAGCAAGATTCAAGGGCTGGCGACGACGCCGGCAAAAGGCAGCAGCAACCCGGTGCCGATCCGCATTGTCGTCCCCGCCGACGCCGATCTCGAATTGTGGGACAGCGGCACCACGATCAAAACCCGTCGCGACGACACGCTGGATACGCTGGCCGCGCAGTACCATGTACCGCTCTGGTCGCTCGTGCAGATCAATCCCCGCGCCGACAAGGCACCGCTTGCAGCGGGCCGTCGCCTGATCGTCCCGCAGCATCTTCTGCCGCAAATCGCGGACGGCGGCGCGGCGGTCAGCCAGGCGCCGGCCAGGCATTGAGTCGGGGTCTAGCGGCGCGTCGTGAATGGAACGAGCATCGGAACGCGGCGGCGGTAGGATTGGTAAGCGTCGAACCCGAGTTCAGTCACCAGGAAGCGTTCCTCGGAGCGGGCCTTCAGCCACAAGCCGAAGATCACCAGCGCCGCGCCGACCAGCGCCGTGATCGTGGCGTCGGCTGCCGCCGTCGCCAATATCGCAACAATGAGCCCGGTGTAGATCGGGTGGCGCACCAGCGCATAAGGCCCGTTATCGACGATCCGATGATCTTCCTTGCGCGTGATCGCGCTCGACCAGAGGCGGCCGAGATGGATGCGCGCCCACCAGACGAAAGCGAGGCCTGCCAGCATCACCAGCACGATTGCGTAGCCGCCGGCGCGACCGGCATCCCACAACGGCTTCTGCTCCAGCATCCGCTCGGTCCACGGAACCAGCAGGATGCCGCCGGCGATCATCGCGGCGCGATAGGTCCACGTCTCCACGTCGCCGATCCGCCGCTGAGTGCGGCCCGACCAGAACGACGCCGCCACCCAGCTTGCCAGCCAGAGGACCCAAATCAGATCGATTGTTGCATTCGGACTTGGCACGTTACGACTTGCTCTGCTGCGACGACGCGGCGTCAACGGTTAGCCCAAGCGTAGCTGTGCCGTCAAAATTCGCTTTTGTATGACGCCGCCGCCCCGAACGATTGGACGCTGCCCACCGCGGAACCGACGATCTCACGCAGCGCTGGCTCGATCGAGCAGGGAGCATAACCGAGTTCACGGCGCGATTTTTCATTCGATAACGGCCGCGAGTGCGATGCGATTCGCACGCCCTCGACCGTCGCCGACGGCGGCCGGTGCGTCACCCGGTCGGCTACCAGATCCATCGCCGCGGCGGCGATGCGGGCAAATCCGGTCGGTAGCGGAATACGCAAGGCGTTCCGCCCGCTCAGCGCGCTCACCATGCCAAGGAGTTTGCCAAGCGTGACGTTTTCGCCGCCCAGGATGTAGCGTTGCCCGAGCCGCCCGCGCTCCATGACCAGCAACAGACCGGCGGCAACGTCGCGCACATCGACCAGGTTGAGAACGAAATCGACATAGAATTGAAAACGCCGTTCGAGAAAGTAACGCAGCATCGCGGTCGGCGGCGTCAGATTGCGGTGCGGGCCGATCGGCATGGTCGGATTGGCGATCACCACCGGAAAACCGGACGCGGCGGCCGCCAACGCCAGCATCTCCGCCTGCATTTTCGAGCGCGTGTAGGCACCGGGCATCTCTTCCAGCCTCGTGCGCACGTTCTCGGTGACCGTCGGTTCGCGATTGGACGGGCCGAACAGAATCGACTCGGTCGAGCAATGCAGGAAGCGCGCAACGCCGCCTTTGCGCGCGGCGGCAAGCACGATCTCGGTGCCACGGCAGTTGACCGCGTGAAAATCGTTCTTGTCCGGCACCCACATGCCCGGCAAGCCGGCAAGGTGATAAACCTCGTCAACGTCGTCGAGCGCTTCGCTCACCACCGCCGCATCGAGTATCGAGCCGTTGACGAACTGCACGCCGGCCGCGGATTCGGGCGCACGCAGATCGAGAACGCGCACGCTGCGGCCGCGCGCCTGCAATACCGGGACCAGATGCTGCCCGATGAAACCGCTGCCGCCGGTAACAAGCGTGTGTGTCACTGATGCTGGCTCGCCTCGGCCGCGCCCGACGAGGTTTGAGGCGCGGACGAGCGTTGCAAGATGCCCGCCAGATCCGACCGGAAGCCAAACGCGGCATAAAGCTTCGCGACCATATACATCGGCGCGATCAGGCTCTGCACCGGGTTATTGATCGCGGTCGGCCGCTTCCCCTCGAACGCTTGATGACCGACGATTTGCAGCGCCCAGCCGAGAACGAATAGGCTCGCAGCAATCGTCCCCATCCAGACGATGCTGACATTGCCGGCGATCTCTGCTGCGATCCAAAGCAGCGGAACCGCGGCAACGGCAATGCCGAGACCGAGGCCAAAGTCCCAAGCCATCCACATCAGCAAGGCGGGAACGACCAGGAGCGGCGCCAGGCTGGTGTGGAACCCGAATAGCGTCACCGGCACCAAGGAGAGCGGCATCACGACACCGATAAAAATGATCGGATTGCCGATGATGTGCATCACCCCGTTGACGCGGTCGCGGTGAGCATCCGCGTACAAAGCAAGTTCGCGCCGGAACATTCGCTTCACGTCGCCGCCATTGGGGGGATAGACCACCGCATACGCGGCGACCGGTATGACTGCCTCACCGGCGATATTTTGACTTGGCGGCGGCCGAAGGTCAAACCGGCCCGCCCGCGCGCAAAACCGCGCCCTCAAGCTTCGGCGCCTGCAAGCTGCGGAACCGAGGCCGGCGCGTCGGCGGGCTGTTTCGGCTCGAGCGCCGTCGCCACCGCTTCTTCGACCCGCTCAAGCCAGATGAACTCCATCTCCTTGCGCGCGATCTCCGGGATGTCGTCATAGTCCCGCCGATTGCGCGCCGGCAACATGACACGCTTGATGCCGGCCGCATGCGCCGCCAGCACTTTTTCCTTGATGCCGCCGACCGGCAGAACAAGACCGCGCAAGCTGATCTCGCCGGTCATGGCGGTATCGCTGCGGATGGTCCGCTCGGTCATCAGCGAGGCGAGCGCCATGAACATGGCAACGCCGGCGCTCGGGCCATCTTTCGGCGTAGCGCCCGCCGGGACGTGGACGTGGATGTCGCTCTTTTCGAAGCGGTTCACGTCAATGCCGAGCGAAACGGCGCGGTTCTTGACGATCGACAGCGCCGCCTGGGCGCTTTCCTTCATCACGTCGCCAAGCTGACCGGTCAGGATCAGCCGGCCGGAGCCGGGAATGCGGGTCGCTTCGATAAACAGGATGTCGCCGCCGACCGGCGTCCAGGCGAGCCCGGTGGCAACGCCAGGTACGCTCGTGCGCATGGCCATCTCGCTCTCGAATTTCGGCGCACCGAGGATCGCGGCGAGTTCACCGCGGCCGATCTGAACCGGCCCACTCTCGCCCTCGGCGATCCGCACCGCGGCGTTGCGCAACACCTGACCGATCAGCCGTTCCAGGCCGCGGACACCGGCTTCGCGCGTGTAATGCTGGATGATCTCGCGCAGCGCGTCCTCAGCGAGTTCGACCTGCCCGGCCTTGAGCCCGTTCGCCTCAAGCTGGCGCCGCAACAGATAACGGTGCGCGATCTGGAGCTTCTCGTCGGCGGTGTAGCCGGCGAGACTGATGATCTCCATGCGATCGCGCAGCGGCCCCGGAACGGTGTCGAGCATATTGGCGGTGGTGACGAACACCACGCGACTCAAATCGAACGGCACCGCGAGGTAATTGTCGCGGAACGTATTGTTCTGCTCCGGATCGAGCACTTCCAGAAGCGCCGCGCCCGGATCGCCCTGGATGCCGGCGCCGAGCTTGTCGATCTCGTCGAGCATCATCACGCAATCGCGCGAGCCGGCCCTGCGGATCGCCTGGATGATGTTGCCCGGCAGCGCGCCGATGTAAGTGCGGCGATGGCCGCGAATCTCGGCTTCGTCGTGCACGCCGCCGAGGCTCACCCGGACGAATTTCCGGCCCATGGCGCGCGCGATCGATTGGCCGAGCGAGGTCTTGCCGACGCCGGGCGGACCGACGAAGCACAGGATCGGCGCCTTGCCGGTGGGCGCGAGTTTCCGCACCGCGAGATATTCGATGATCCGCCGCTTGATCTTGTCGAGATCGTAGTGATCGTCGTCGAGGATGCGCCGCGCTTCTTTGATGTCGATCGGCTTTTCCTCGGGCAACGCCCAAGGCAGTTCGATCAGCCAGTCGAGGTAGGTCCGCACCATGCCGTATTCGCCGGCGGCTTCGGGCATGCGCTGGAGCCGGCGCAATTCCTTGCGCGCCGCATCTTCGACCTCCTTCGGCATTTTGGCGTTGGCAATCGCCTTTTCGAGTTCGGCAATCTCGGCGGCCTTGCCTTCCTCGCCTTCGCCGAGCTGGCGTTGAATCGCCGCCATCTGCTCGCGCAACAGCACCTCGCGCTGACGCTCGTCGAGCGCCGCCTTGGTCTGCCGGCCGATTTCCTGCGACAGCCGCAGCACTTCGATCCGGTGCGCGAGCATGCGCAAGACCTTGTCCATGCGCGCCGCAAGGTCGACGGTCTCGAGAATGTCCTGCTTCTCGTCCGGCTTCACGTCCATGTAGGAGACGGCGAGGTCGGCGAGCGCCGCCGGCGTCTCGATCGACTGGATCGCGGCGACCAGATCGGGCGGCGCCTGCGGCAACAACTGGATCGCTTCCAGCGTCTGGGCGCGCAGATTGACGAAACGCGCCTCGACTTCGGCGCCGGCAGTCTCCGGCTCCGGGATTTGCAGCACACGCGCGACGAAGTACGGCCAGCCGCTCAGATACTCGACGACCTGAAAGCGCTGCTCGCCTTGGCAGACCACATGATGCGAGCCGTCCGGCGCGGTGATGTAGCGCACGATATTGGCGAGCGTGCCCATGCGGTGCATGTCGTTCGCGGTCGGCTCGACGACCTCGGGATCGCGCTGCAAGAGGATACCGATCTGACGCTGATCGCGCATCGCCTGTTGCGCGGCCGCAATCGACTTCGGGCGGCCGAGTGTGATCGGCAGCACCAGACCGGGAAACAGCACGGTGTTGCGCACCGGCACGATGATCAGCGCGTCGGGCGGCAGCGGCGGCAATTGCGGCTGCGCACCGGCGGCTTCCGAGGGTGCGTTATTGGTGCGCATTTCGAGGTCAGCCATGGCCGGCGCCGGCTTTCTGCAAGGTCACGACCAGACAGCCGTCGACGACGGCGCGGCGCACATTGGCGTTGTAACGGCCGGCCGGCAGTCGCACCCGCCGGTAGAAGCGGCCTTGCGGCAGTTCGAGCCTGTGAATCGTGGCGGTGCTCAGCTCTGGGGGATAGACGCGGGTGCCGGCGATAACCAATTCGCCGTTGTCGATCGCGGCCTCGACGCTCGTGGCATCGACGCCCGGTAACGCAACCAGCGCCAAAACCGCGGATTCGGTCTCCAGAATATCGACCGGCGGTTCCCACGACGGCTGCCGCGCCGAGCTGCCGGCTGGCCGGAACAGCTCACGATGCATCCGTTCGGCGCGCGCCAGCATCTCGCACGCTTCCGACCACATCCAGTCGCGGGCCACATCGCGGGCCATGAGTTCCCTCCAGCTCGGTTGCATTATGTGTGCAGCCGGTGAGCCAAATTCAACGCCGGCGCGTATAAGAGGCAGACGCAGTGCCGAAACCGGGCCCGAGCAGGAGCCACGCGGACATGCAAGCGATCGAATTACCGGCCATCAACGCCAGCAAAACGCGCAATCGCATTGTGCGCATTATCGCGCTCATGTTCGCATCCTGATCGGTTCAACCGCGCTCGTGCGCGCGGGCGACGACGTCGCTACCGGCCAAGCGGTGATCCGGTCGCAGGAAGCGGCGCTCGGTCGCGACGATGGGGCGGCGGCCTACGGCTTTGCCTCGGCCGCCATCCACAGCATGTTCCGCACGCCGGATACGTTCATGGTCATGGTCCGCAGCGGCTATGCGCCCGTCTACCGGCACCGCAGCTTCGAATTCGGCGAAGGCCGGATATTCGAAGGCAAGATTTATCAGGAAGTCCACATCATCGACGCCGACGGCGAGGCGTGGGAAGCGCTCTACACGCTCGAATCGCAGGGTGACGGCAGCGTCAAGATCAGCGGCTGCGTGCTCAAGAAAGCGGTCACGTCGTAAAGCGGATGCGAATGCTTCTCATACGAATGTTAGAATCGAACCACTAGGCTGGCGCGCGCTGCGCCGCGCGTACGCCTTGCGCGAGCGTCCGCACCAGATCAGTAACTGACTTGACGGCCGTCGCCGTACCCTTGCCGTCAGGCCCGAGACTGGTACGCACCGCCTCGACCAATGCCGAGCCGACCACGACCCCGTCGGCGCCCGCAGCCAGCGACCGCGCCTGCTCGGCCGTGCGCACCCCAAAGCCGACACAGACCGGCAGCTTGGTGTGGCGCTTGATGCGTGCAACCGCCGCAGCGACCTTGCCCGCGTCAGGCGTGGCGGCGCCGGTGATGCCGGTGATCGACACGTAATAGACAAACCCCGAGGTGTTCGCGAGCACCGCCGGCAAGCGCCGGTCATCGGTGGTCGGCGTCGCCAGCCGGATGAAATTGAAACCGGCCTTCAGGGCCGGCAAGCACAATTCTTCGTCTTCCTCCGGCGGCAGATCGACAACGATTAAGCCATCGACGCCGCTGGTTTTGGCATCGGCTAAAAACTTCTCCACACCGTAGACGTAAATCGGATTGTAATAGCCCATCAGAATAACCGGCGTGAGGTCATCGCCGCGGCGGAATTCGCGCACGAGCTCGAGCGTCCGCCGCAGGTTTTGTCCGCCGCGAAGCGCACGCTGTTCCGCGGCCTGGATCGCCGATCCGTCCGCCATCGGATCGGTGAACGGCATGCCGATCTCGATCAGGTCAGCGCCCGCTTGCGGCAGTGCCTTGAGGATAGCGAGCGAGCAGTCGTAATCCGGATCGCCGGCCATGGTGAAAGTCATCAGTGCCGCGCGGCCGTCCTGCTTCAGCGCGGCGAACCGCTTCTCGATGCGGGTGGTCATGAACGCACCGCGTCATACCAGTTCATCGCACGTTGCCTTGCAGATGCCGGGCGACGGTATCGAGATCCTTGTCGCCGCGGCCGGAGAGATTGACCACCATCAGGTGATCCTTCGGCTTTTGCGGCGCCAAGTCGAGCACCCTGGCGATGGCATGCGCAGGCTCGAGCGCCGGGATGATGCCTTCGAGCTTGGAAAGAAGCTGGAAGGCGTTCAGCGCTTCGTCATCGGTGGCGGAAAGAAAGGTGACACGGCCGAGGTCGGCGAGCCAGGAATGTTCCGGCCCGATGCCCGGATAGTCGAGACCGGCGGAAATCGAGTGCGCCTCGTTGATCTGGCCGTCTTCGTTCATCAGCAGATAGGTGCGATTGCCGTGCAGCACGCCAGGCCGCCCGCCGGCGATCGAGGCGGCATGCATTCCGGTGTCGAGGCCATGACCCGCCGCTTCGACGCCGTACATTTCGATCTGCCGGTCGTCGAGAAACGGATGGAACAGACCCATGGCGTTCGAGCCGCCGCCGATACAGGCGATCAATGAATCCGGCAGACGGCCTTCGGCCGCCTGCATCTGCTCGCGCGTCTCGCGGCCGATGATCGACTGAAAATCGCGCACCATCATCGGATAAGGATGCGGTCCGGCGATGGTGCCGATGCAATAGAAAGTGCTGTCGACGTTGGTGACCCAGTCGCGCAGCGCTTCGTTCATCGCATCCTTGAGCGTCTTCGAGCCCGATTCCACCGGCACCACCTTGGCGCCGAGCATGTTCATGCGAAACACGTTCGCCTTCTGCCGCTCGACGTCGACTGAGCCCATATAGACGATGCATTCGAGACCGAAGCGCGCGCAGAGCGTTGCGGTGGCGACGCCGTGCATGCCGGCGCCGGTCTCGGCGATAATGCGTTTCTTGCCCATGCGGCGCGCGAGCAGGATTTGCCCGAGCACGTTGTTCACTTTGTGCGCGCCGGTGTGATTGAGCTCCTCGCGCTTGAGATAAATCTTCGCCCCGCCGCCCGAAAAGCCGGAGGCCGTCTTTATACTCCGGCAGTATTCAGTCAGCCGCTCGATACTCCGGCAGTATTCAGTCAGCCGCTCGGCGAAATAAAGCGGCGACGGCCGCCCGACGTAATGAGTCAGATAACCACCCATCTCCTGTTGAAACTGCGGATCGGCCTTGGCCTGCGCGTAGGCTTTCTCCAGCTCGAGAATGAGCGGCATCAGCGTCTCGGCAACGAAGCGGCCGCCGTAGATGCCGAAATGCCCGCGCTCGTCGGGCCCGGTGCGGAACGAGTTTGGCTGCTGCACGGTCATGCGTGCCCCACAACCGGATGGGCGGAGTGGCGCGCCGCCGCCTCGCGCGCCGCGCGCACGAAAGCGCGGATCAAGTCGACGTCCTTCTCGCCGGGCTCGTGTTCGACGCCGGAGGAGACGTCGATTCCGGGGGCGCGCGTGATCCGCAGCGCTTCACCGACATTGCCGGCGTCCAGTCCTCCCGAGAGCATGAACGGCACGCTGGTTTCGAGATCTTCGAGTAAATTCCAATCGAAGGCGTTTCCCAGGCCGCCGGGCCGGGTCGCCTCGCGCGGCGGCAGCGCGTCGAACAGCAAGCGGTCGGCGACCGTCTCGTAGGCTTCAATGGCGGAAAGATCGATCTTTGTTTCGATCGCGATCGCCTTGATCACCGGCAGGCCGAAGCGTTGCTTCACCTTGGCGACCCGCCCGGGCAATTCCCTGCCGTGCAGCTGCAGCATGTCCGGTTGCAACGATTCAACGATGGCGTCGAGCCCGGAATCGCCGGCATCGACGGTGAGCGCCACCTTTTGCGCGCGCCCGCGCACGCGCTTGCCCAGCAAGCGCGCGGCATCGAAACCCAGATGCCGCGGCGACCGCGGAAAGAACACAAAACCGACCATGTCGGCTCCGGAATCCAGCGCGGCATCGAGCGCCTCGGGGGTCGAAAGACCGCAAATTTTGACGATCAGCGACATGACATGCCGTCCTAACGGCGCCGTTCTACATCGGCGCGCGGGCGTTGTCTTGCGCCGGGTCTTGGGCCGGGTCTTGGGCCGGGTCTTGGGCCGGGTCTTGGGCCGGCTCTTGCGCCGGCGCCGCCATGCTTACCGGGCGGGCGGACGCAACCGCAGGCGCTCGGCGGGCGGCCCGGCGCGGGCGGCCGGCTTGTCGCCGCCGCCCTCCCGCGCGGCATGCTTGCGGCGCAGTTCGGCAAGGTCGCGCTCGAAGCGCCGCGCCGCGCCGCGCCACTTCCCCTGCCCCAACCACGACGCAAAGCCTCCGATCAGCACGCCTCCGATCAGCACGACGATAACCAGCGCAAACAGTGGCAACGTCAGCGAGGCCACCGGCGGGTTGCCGCCGAAGGGGTCGAACGACACCGTGACCGGATGCCGGTTGGCCACCGCAAAGGCGATGATGAGGATGGCCAATGGAATAACGATGATGGCCGCTACGATCCTGCGCAGCAAAATAAAACCTCCGCTTCATCCTCCCCCACGACAGTGGGGGAGGGGGACCGCGCGTAGCGCGGTGGAAGGGGCGTCAACTAGGCCGCAAGCTGATGCGTCGCAACCCCCTCCACCATGCTTCGCATGGTCCCCGCTCCGTTTCACTCCGCAGGGGAGGAGAAAGGAATTCAGGCGGCGCCGGTCTGATTGAGCCGCTCGCGCATTTCCTTGCCGGTTTTGAAGAACGGCACGCATTTCTGATCGACCGCGACATGGGCGCCGGTGCGCGGATTGCGCCCAGTCCGGGCCGGGCGCTGCTTGACCGAGAACGCGCCGAAGCCGCGCAACTCGACGCGGTCGCCGCGCGCCATCGCCGCGATGATCTCGCCGAGAATGGCGTTGACGATCTTTTCGACGTCGCGCTGATAGAGATGCGGATTTTGTGCGGAAATGCGCTGAACCAGTTCGGACTTAATCATGGCTGCCCCGCCCGCGGCTTAGTTCGCCCCCACAGGGTGCCAAAGGGCCAACATCCCGTCAAGATTGAGCTTTTCGACCGCCTGCACGGTTCCGAGGTCGTCGAGGTCACGGGCGAGCGTGGACAGCCCGGCAGCGTTGAGCGCGAACGAAGCCGCCGCGTGCAGGAATGGCAGGTCGCCGAAGCGATCGCGCAGCCGATAATCGCGCACCGGCAGCTTGCCGTCGACGTGCTTCTCGGTGGTGAGCCAGGCAATCGCCGAGCGTTCGTCGCCGATCTCATCGATCAGCTTCAGGCCGACCGCCTGACGGCCCGTGAAGACGCGACCGTCGTCAACCGCCTGCAGTTCTTCGTCGTTGAGATGACGGCGGTCCTGCACCAGGCCTTTGAACCAGGCGTAGGAATCCTTGATGATGGCCTCGATGGCGGCACGCGCCTCTGGCGAGGTCGGCTCGTAGCCGTCCGGCGCTGCCTTAAGCGGCGTCGACTTGATCGACTCGACCTTGACGCCGATCTTGTTCAGTAATTCGGCGACGTTTGGAAACTGAAACAGCACGCCGATCGACCCGACCAGCGAGGTTTGGCGGGCGACAATGTGATCGCCGGCAAGTGCGGTAATATAGGCGCCCGACGCCGCCAGCCCATCCACCACGATGACCAGCGGCTTTTTCTCCTTGAGCCGCATCAGCGAGTCGTAAAGCTGCTCGGAGCCGGCCGTGGTGCCGCCGGGAGAGTCGATGTGCACGATCACCGCGCGCGCGGCGCTCGACTTGGCGAGCTGGTCCAGTTGCTTCACCCGCTCGTCATCGTCGCGGATCAAGCCCTTGACGGAGATGCGCGCGATGTAGGCGCCGGTTAATCCGCTGCGTTTGCTCGCCAGTCCGGCGGCGCCGATCACCGCGAGAACGATCACTACGACGGCGAGCACGCGCCAGAACGTCAGTTTGCGCCGCATCCGGCGGCGGTCGACGATCACGTCGGCATCAAGCGACATGCCAGGCTCCTTTATTGCTCCGCTCATCCCCCGAAAGCGGAAATCCAACCCAGATAATGCAAAGACTGAGGTGCCCGCGCCGGCGCCGGGACGGGCGGGGTGGACGCTTTACTCCTTCTCTTCTTCGTCCTCTTTGTCGTTTTCCTTGCGCTTCAAAGCGGTGCCCAGGATGTCGCCGAGCGTCGCACCGGAGTCGGACGATCCGTATTGCGCGATCGCCTCTTTCTCCTCCGCCACTTCGAGCGCCTTGATCGAAACGTTGACCTTGTGGGTGCGCCGATCGACCATGATCACCCGCGCATCCACCTTTTGGCCGACCGCGAAGCGGTCGGGGCGCTGTTCGGAGCGGTCGCGCGCCAGTTCCGAACGCTTGATGAAGGAAACCTGATCGGTACCGACGATCGACACGTCGATACCGGCTTCCTTCACGTCGACGACTTCGCAGGTGACGACCGCGCCTTTCTTCATCTCGCTGCCGCCTTCGGCGGGAGCCGCAGCCGCAGCCGCACCGGCGCCGGCGCCGGCGGCGGAAAGCTGCTTAATGCCGAGCGAAATGCGTTCCTTTTCGACATCGACGTCGAGCACCTGCGCGTTCGCCTTGTCGCCTTTCTTGTACTCCTCGATCACCTGCTCGCCCGGCCGCTGCCAGTCGAGATCGGAGAGATGCACCATGCCGTCGACGTCGCCGTCGAGCCCTAGGAACAACCCGAACTCGGTCTTGTTCTTGACCTCACCCTCGACCACCGAGCCAGGCGGATATTTCTCCAGGAACACTTCCCACGGATTGCGCATCGTCTGCTTCAACCCGAGCGAGATTCGGCGTTTGACCGGATCGACTTCGAGGACTTGCACCTCGACTTCCTGCGATGTCGAAACGATTTTGCCGGGGTGCACGTTTTTCTTGGTCCACGACATTTCCGATACGTGGATCAAACCCTCGATGCCGGGCTCGAGCTCGACGAATGCGCCGTAGTCGGTGATGTTGGTGACGCGACCCTTGAACCTTGCGCCGACCGGATATTTCGCCTCGATGCCTTGCCACGGATCGTCGAGCAACTGTTTCATGCCAAGCGAGATGCGATGCGTCTCGTGGTTGATCTTTATGATCTTGACCTTCACCTGCTGGCCGATGCTGAGCATCTCGGTCGGATGGTTGACGCGCCGCCAGGCGATGTCGGTGACGTGGAGAAGACCGTCGATGCCGCCGAGGTCGACGAACGCGCCGTAATCGGTGATGTTCTTCACCGCCCCGTCGATGACTTGGCCTTCTTCCAGATTTTGCACCAGTTCCTGGCGCTGCTCGGCGCGGGTCTCTTCCAGAACCGTGCGGCGCGACACCACGATGTTGCCGCGCCGGCGATCCATCTTGAGAATCTGGAAGGGCTGCTGATTGTTCATCAACGGCGACACGTCGCGGATCGGCCGGATATCGACCTGCGAGCGCGGCAGGAAGGCGACTGCGCCGTCGAGATCGACGGTAAAGCCGCCCTTGACCTGATTGAAGATAACGCCGGTGACCTTTTCGTTATTCTGGAACGCCTTTTCCAGCTTGCCCCAGCTTTCCTCGCGGCGCGCCTTGTCGCGCGAGAGTACCGCCTCGCCGAGCGCATTTTCGATGCGTTCGAGATAAACCTCGACGGTGTCGCCGATCTTGATTTCGTTCTGCCGGCCCGGCCCGGCGAATTCGCGGAGCGCCACACGGCCTTCGGTCTTCAAGCCGACGTCAATGACGGCAACGTCCTTTTCGATACCGACGACCGTGCCTTTGACGACGGACCCTTCCTGCACATTGCCATGACCGAACGATTCATCGATCATGCTGGCGAAATCTTCGCGCGTCGGCGCGGCAGCAGCGACTTGAGTCATAAACACTCCTAGTGTCCCGATTCCGAAGTTCGCAAGAGTTTGCGGCGCCTTTGATGCGAACTTCGAAATCAAAGGGACACTAGCAAGTTTATGATTCTAGCGTGGTTCTTGGATTTGAAGTTCCTATCTGGGGGTGCCGCAAAGTCTTAGGAACTTCAAATCCACCACACTAGACCCCGTGAATGGATCAATCCCGAGCGCACGGCAGCCACCGGAGAACCGGCGGTTGGGGCCTAAGCCAGACGGTCGGGACAAAGCTGATCGGGCGCCTTACTTCGAAGCGCGAACGGGCGTTCCTCCAATGACGAAAGCGCGGTCAGCGCTTTCGGCCCGTTCGGACGCCTTCGATAATATCGACGGCAGCCCGGATTGCCGCGTCTATACTCAAATGCGTGGTGTCGAGCAAGTGCGCGTCGAGCGCCGCCTTTAGGGGGGCGGCGGTACGCTGGGAATCGCGCTCGTCGCGGCGCAACAGGTCGGCCAGGACCTCATTTTCGTCGGCGGCCTCGCCGCGCGCCCGCAATTCCATCACCCGGCGGGCGGCCCGCACCTGCGGCGAGGCGACCACGAACAGTTTCACATCGGCGCCTGGCGCGATCACCGTGCCGATGTCGCGGCCGTCGAGCACCGCGCCGGGCGGCTTGGTCGCAAACGCGCGCTGGTAATTCATCAACGCCTGCCGAACGTCCGGAATCGCCGCCACCACCGACGCGGCTTCGGTAATCGTCGGCGCCTTAAGTGCCGGCTCGTCGAAATTGGCCGGATCGAGCGCGATCGCAGCCGCCAGCGCCGCCTTGCCGTCGTCAGGCGAATGGCCGGCATCGAGCACCGCCTTCGCCACCGCGCGGTAGATCAGTCCGGTATCGAGATGATGCAAACCGTAAACCGACGCGATCTGTTTTGCGATCGTGCCCTTGCCCGAAGCTGCCGGTCCGTCGATCGCAATGATCATTTTCGTATGTTCTTTGCGCTGTTGTGCCTTGGCGCGGAAGCGGCTAGTATCTCTGCACAGAGGATATGACAGGTTGCAGTTTTGGCAAAGTTTCCGGGGCGATGCGGAGTCGGATGCTTCGAGCGGTGCCGGGCGTTCGGCTAATGAAACCCTGGCGTTCGAGAGTAAGCACCATCTGATGAA
>DATKRE010000049.1:0-7616 GCA_035532335.1 Xanthobacteraceae bacterium
TATGCATCCGGGGCCGATGAACCGCGGCGTGGAGATCGATACCGAAGTCGCCGACGATATCGATCGCAGCGCGATCCGCCAGCAGGTCGAGATGGGGGTCGCCGTTCGCATGGCCTGCCTCGAGGCATTGAGCCGCGAAGCACGCGCGCCGGTCGCACCGTGAGCGAGCGCGTTCTCTTCACCAATGCGCGGCTGCTCGACCCAGCGAGCGGGCTCGATCGAACCGGTGAACTGCTGGCGGAAAATGGCACCATCGCCGCGATCGGACCCAACCTTGCGCGCGACGGCGTGAGTGAAGACGTGCACATCGTCGACTGCGCGGGATGCTGCCTCGCGCCGGGCCTGACCGACATGCGCGTGCAGTTGCGCGAGCCGGGGGACGAGCATCAGGAAACTCTCGCGACCGGCGCCGAGGCCGCCGTCTCGGGCGGCATCACGACCATGGCAATGCTGCCTAACACCGCCCCACCGATCGACGATCACGCCCTCGTGGAATTCGTCGGGCGCCGCTCGCGCGAGATCGGCCGCACCGCCATTCGTACTTACGCCGCGGCAACCAAAGGCCTTCAGGGTCGCGAGTTGACCGAGTATGGGCTGCTCGCGGAAGCGGGCGCGGTCGCCTTCACTGACGGCCTGCGCGCAATCGCCGATGCGTTGGTAATGCGTCGGGCGTTGTCATACGCCAGCACCTTTGACCTTCTGATCGTGCAGCACCCCGAAGAGCCCAGCCTCGGCGCCGGCGGTGCCATGAATGCCGGCGAGATCGCGACGCGGCTCGGCTTGGCTGGCATCACGCCGGCAGCCGAAACGATCATGGTGGAGCGTGATATCCGCCTGGTCGAGATCACCGGCGGACGGTACCACGTGGCGCACGTGTCGACGGCCGGCGCGATCGACGCCGTCCGCCGCGCGAAAGCGCGCGGTCTGCAGATCACGTGCGACACCGCACCGCATTATTTCGCGCTCAACGAAACCGCCGTCGGCGAATACCGCACGTTTGCAAAGGTGTCACCGCCGCTGCGCGACGAGGACGACCGCCGCGCGGTCATCGCTGGATTGAAGGATGGCACGATCGATGCCATCGCCAGCGACCACACCCCGCAAGACCAGGAATCGAAACGCTTGCCGTTTGCGTCGGCCGAGCCGGGCATCGTCGGTCTCGAGACGCTGCTGCCGCTGTCGCTGGAGCTCTATCACAACGGTAATTTGAGCCTGCTCCAGCTGGTGCGTGCCCTATCGCAACGGCCGGCGGAGATCTTGCGGCTACCTGGCGGGCATCTCAAGCCGGGCGCGCCGGCGGATCTCGCCATCTTCGACCTCGATCGTCCATGGCGCATCGACGTCGCCGCGTTGCGTTCCAAATGCAAGAACGCGCCGTATGACGGCCGACCGGTCCAAGGCAAAGTGACCCGCACCGTGGTCGGCGGCCGCACCGTTTTCGGCCTCGAAGCCTGAGCGCGCGCGGAATCCGTCATGCCGTCTTCGCCCGACGCGCTGACCCTGTCCTGGGCGACGCTTGCCTGCGCGATCTTCGCTTACCTGCTCGGTTCGATCCCGTTCGGTTTGATCCTGACGCGGCTCGCCGGCTTGGGCGACGTCAGGCGGATCGGATCGGGCAATATCGGCGCAACCAACGTGCTGCGCACCGGGCGCAAAGGGTTGGCGGCAGCCACGCTCGTCCTCGACGCCGGCAAAGGCGCCGTGGCCGTCGCGGTTGCGCGCGGCTTTGGTCCCGAGTTCGCCGCGGTCGCCGCGCTCGCCGCTGTGCTAGGCCACCTCTTCCCCGTGTGGCTCGGTTTCAAGGGCGGCAAGGGAGTCGCGACCTCGGCAGGCGTTCTCCTTGCCTTCAATCTTCCGGTCGCCCTGGCGACGATCGCGACGTGGCTGGTGGTCGCATTGGTGTTGCGATACTCGTCGCTCGCGGCACTTGCTGCAGCAGTCTTGGCGCCCATCTGGGCGTGGATGTTCGGGCCACGCGCGACATTGCCGATCGCGGTTGTCGGCGTCATCGCCCTGCTCGTCGTCCTGCGCCATGTCGGCAATATCGGCCGACTGATGCGCGGCGACGAGACCAAGATTCGGCTCCGGCATGACCGATGACCAATAAATCCGTGCTGCCGCCTGCGGAGCGGCTCGCCTGGTTGCGGCTCACCCGTAGCGAGAACGTCGGACCGGTCGGTGTTATGTAGGAAGCGCCAGAACTTTCATCTGCAAGGCCACGCCTTCTGAAAGGCGATCCACGCGCCGAAGCCTTCTTGGTTTTGCCACTTCGTCGGGTTTTGCTCAGCCCAATTTATAAAGACTTGCCGCATTTGGACTCCGCTCACGCCATCCTTTAAGCAGATGCTTACTGACCGGATGACGTCTTGGGAGTGTCTGGGCGATTTCGGATCGTCGATTAGGGCGCTTGCTATGCGCATCATCGCAGCCACCCCTTCGAGAAACCGCGTGCAAGTTATCTGGTCCAGCGGGTCCGTAGATTTGCAGCTCTGATAAAGCTCTTGGTCTGTGACTGTCGCAGGTTGCGAGTTTTGAGCGATGGCCGGTCCACAGATCAGTAACGCGGCCACTCCGGCAATGATCTTGGTTTTCATGTTCTGCGTCTGTCTCCGATAGAGCCGCGCGTGTTAGGGCTTTTTTGGCGAGCCGCCGTACAGAGACGGTCCAGTTCTTCGCGGTCAAGACTGTTATCCAGCCATCCGCGAGCTTCGGAAAAGCCTTCTACATGCCGCAAGGCAAGTTCAATGCTGATGCTGTCCATGTAATCGCCCGTCATGGCAAGGTCGCGCGCTCGCTTTAAAACGTAAGCGTGGCGTTCCTCTTTATTCATTCCATGGGCCGACCATTGGCTCATCGTGTTGCTCCTCTAGTCCGGTCGCGGCGAGCGCTGCGTAGACCGCAGCTAGTTGCGCGACATCAGCCCTAGCAACGAATGCGCCATCTCTGGCGTCATCTTGTTGATACTGTCGTCATCATGCCCAAGCTGTTTCAGTTGGGCTCGCTGATCTTGGGTAATCATGAACGCGACCTTCGCGACATTGCCCGGTGCGGGGCTTGGCGGTGCAGCAGGCTGAGGCGCGGCTGTTTCGGCCTCCACCACAGCAGCCTTTGCCCCTGTCAGTCGCTTACGCTGGCGCTTCACATAATCCTCAAGGGCCTCAAGCAAGCCATCATCAACCTCTCCGCTGGCGATCAGCTTGAGATACTGCCCGGGCTGTCCTTCTTCCGTGAATGCAACTCGCTCGCCGTCCATCACCTTCACCTGTCCTTTTGGGGTCGGCGGTTTGGGCGGGATTTCCCGACCCTTACCAGACCCATCGCCGAGATCGCCCTCGGACTGGTCATCTTCGTCCTCTTCGGACTCGTCTTTGACCACAATAGTATCAGGCTTGTAGAGTCCTGCAAAGGTGGCAGTTTCCTTAAATTCGGTGACGACCGCGTTAGCTGCGGACTTATTGTATTCTTGATCGAACACTAAAAAATGTTCAGCGGTTGCATCCGAAACGATCCCGTCCGGGAACTCCGCCAGCAACTTCTTATGAATGGCGGGGTTGAGGGCGACACGCCGGATGATGGCCTTCTTTTCAGATTGGTCCTCCCGCTCATCGAGAAGAATGCGCATCGCGTCATCGGTTAATTTCACTTTGCCGTTATCACCATCCCCATCAATCGTGATAAGACCAAAATACTTAAGCGCAGCACGGATATCTCGGCCACCGCTACTCTTTGCGCTGTAACCCCAAGCGACGAATGCCAAAGGCATTGGCGCCGGGTACTTCCCCTGCGCGTTGTAGAGTTCCCTTGCTTTGTCTATGGCCGCTCCCACCGAGATTGCAGGGTAGGCCGGGCTTCGTCCCTGTTTGGGCTTCTGCGGCGGCGCCGGGGTCTTATTGGATGCTTCAACCATACTCACCTCCATCGAATAACCAATTTGTACAGATGCGGAGGCTAGAGAGCAAGACAAATTTCATTTTTGACCAAACTAGGGGTTGCGCTATGACTAAATTAGTGCGAGGCTATCCTGGTTAAACGGAGAAAACGATGCAAACCAGAGTTTTGAGCCCCCGGCGTGATCCACGCCGACCCGCGAGCGGGGGCGATGATGTGGAAAGGGCCGTTTCCCCTGCCCGCGAAAGCGAAGGAAACGGCCCTATGGTCGGCACTCTCTTGGTCCCGGTTCGTCTAAAGGTAGGACGCCCCGTTTACGCCGGCGGAAATCTAGGTCCGACCCCTAGCCCGGGAACCAGGAAATTAGCGGAACCGGAAGCTGTTGGAAGCAGCTCCCGGCTCCTTAGTCCAAAACTCGGGATTGGCCCCCAAGCGATGAACCGTTCATCGAATATAGCGATTTTGGCGTGTTTTTGCCAGTCGCAAGGGTGCCAGTCCCCCAACATGGATTGGTCCCATGGCACAGCATTTCTTACTGAGCGCTCGCGCTCGCACCCTCTCGCTCGTACAGGTTATGCGTCTGAGCGATGCCGACGCGGAAACCGAGTTCCGCAAGCTTCGCTGGCCCGAGACTGACGGCCAGCCTGTCTGCCCCCATTGCGGGTCGCTGACGGCCTATGAGTGCCGTCGCCCGAACGGTGCCGCCCGCTGGCGCTGCAAGGATTGCGCGAAGGATTTCACGATCACCAGCGGCACCCTCTTTGCCGCGCACAAGCTCCCCTTGCGCGTCTATCTCGCCGCCGTCGCGGTGTTCTGCAACGAGGTAAAGGGCAAGTCCATGCTCGCCATGTCGCGGGATTTGGGCGTGCAATACAAAGTCGCGTTTTGCCTCAGCCACAAGCTCCGCGAAGCGATGGCCGCTGATACCCACGGCCTGACGGTCGGCGGCGAAGGCAAGACGGCGGAAATTGATGGTGCATATTTTGGCGGATACGTTAAGCCCGCCAATCATCGCGCCGACCGCAAAGACCGCCGCCTGTTAGAGAACCGTTCCGGCAAGCGTCAGGTCGTGGTGGTCGTGCGCGAACGCAATGGTCGCACGCTTACGGAAGTGTTCCCGAGCGAGGCGGCCGGGCTGAACTTCATCCGGTCGCGTATCGCACGCGGCACGACCGTTCATGCCGACGAAGCCGGCGGCTGGAATGATCTTCACGCGCATTACGAAATGCACCGCATCAACCATCAAGAAGCCTATAGCGCCGATGGCGCTTGCACGAATGTAGCCGAAAGCTTTTTTAGCCGGTTGCGTCGTGCCGAGATTGGCCACCATCATCATATCGCGGGACCGTACTTGGCACGCTTCGCCCAGGAAGCTGCGTGGCGCGAGGATAATCGCCGGCTGGCGAACGGCGAACAGGTCCGCGCGGTCGGCTCGCTCGCTATGCAATGCAAGCCCTCCGCTGAGTTCTGCGGCTATTGGGAACGTGCGGAGAAGGCACAATGAGCCGCGCCAATATCGGTTACACGCCCGCCATACACGCTTTAAAGCGCCTACACGCTGAGCTTGGAGGCCATATCAAAGACAACCGTCGCGAGGCAAAACGGCTCGCTGAGAACATGAAGCATGTAGAAGCCGTGTTGAAAATGCTGAACCCGGCTTTCAACCTTCAATCGATCGCGCCGCGTCGCCGCAACAAACAGGCGTCACCGTATAAGCGGGGCGAAGTATTCCGCGCCGTGCTGGACGTGTTGCGCGCTGCGGATCGCCCGCTTACATCGCGCGAAATATCGGAGGCCCTGTTGCACAAGGCTGGGATCGCGGAACCGCCGCTGAAACAAATCCGCGATATGGTCGGCTCGGTTCATACGTCGCTACGGAACCATCAGGGCAATACGATTGACCGCGTTGGCGACGGAATACCGGCGCGCTGGCAGGTGCTTACCGACTGATGTCTAACTCTTCATCCGCAACGATAAACGGATCATCCAATTGTCGGTGCAATGTCCGGCCACAGGTGACGGCAAGAGACGGCGTGCGCTCTAGATCCATTAGCGCCCAGGCTGCGGCGATGAAGTGACCGCCTGTTGTTTCCACATCATCTACTAATATGCAGTCTCCTGCCGTGATCGGGCCGATAAGGATAAGTTCTGGATAGAGCGCATGCGGATCGCGCGGGCCTCCTTGGCGACTTGGAATCATTGGCCGACGCCAGCGAAGAATTGGTGCTACCGAAGCCGGTCGCTGCATGCGAGCCCCTATCGCGTCACAAAGTATTTTTGTCCGATAATTTGGCTCAGAATTGCGCACGGTACTGCTTGACGGTATCGGGATTAAAACCTTGCGTCGCGGCCCTAGTCCGTCGATCAGCGGCGCGGCCCATTCCCCGAACCACTTGATGGCCTCATCCTTATTGCGCTCGCGGATTTTAACGCCTGCGCCATTTATCGTTACTTGTGTCCAAGCGTTGGGGTGAAGTTCAAGACCTTTGACCGCCTTTACCATGTGTGTGGCGTGATAATCGACGCGACGCATTTGCTCGACGCCCTCAGAAAGATATTGGGCGCGAGCAACGACACGAAGTGGCATGGGAACAGAATCGCTAGATCAAAATGCGGCTAGTAATATCTTTGACCTCTTCCAGCACGACGCATGTTTCATATTCCAGAAACCGCGCTGGCCAGGTTAGTGAGCGGTCTTCCACTACCGATTTCGCGATAAACAGCCAACGCCCGAGCTTCATACACTCGGCGGCTTGATGGAGCGTTCCTGAGGTATCAGACGCTTCGATAACAACAGTCGCATCCGATAGGATCGCCATCAGGCGGTTACGACGCGGGAAGTTTGAAGGCCACACTTTTTCGCCAATACCAAATTGGCTGACAAGCAGGTGTTCGCGGTAAACCGATTCCTGAAGCTCGGCGTTGGACGCGGGATAAGCCTTGTCCAGCGGAGTGCCAATCACTCCAACGACGCGACCGCCGCCGCTCATAGCGGCCGTCATTGCCTCTGTGTCGATTCCGGCGGCTAAGCCAGAGATGATAACGACACCATTTTGGACGAGGCCACGCGCGACTTTACGCGCCCGTGCCGCGCCTGCTTGGGTGGCCTTTCGAGTGCCGATAACAGAAACGCACGGCCGACGAAGCAGGGCGGCATCCCCGGCAACATGAACTAAATAATCAGGATCGCTCTTTTCAGACGATCCAGACGACCCGAGGAAGCTCAGTTGCGGTGGCTGTTTTGCGTTCCACCGATGGGTGCCGCCAATTAAAAACGGAACCGTCGCGTCCACCATTTTCTCGGGTGGCGCATAGCGGGTGCGCCGCGTCGCTGCGCTTTCCGTATGGGCTACCGCAGAACCCATCTTTTTGCCCTTACGTTTGCGTTGTGGTTTTTCCACCTGTAACACACCACCCATGGAACGTCACTCGCGACTCGTACCAAAGATATCCCAAGGGGATCACTTTCGCGAAAGACCGAGTCGCAGTCTAGGGCTTCTGGCGCTTCCTACATAACACCGGGACCGGTCACGTTCTATCAGCTCATCGCCCGTTTCGGTACGGCCACGGCCGCGCTCGAAGCCCTGCCGGAAATCGCTCGGCGCGGCGGACGGGCGAAGCCGTTGACGGTTTTTCCCATATCCGAGGCCGAGCGCGAGCTGGATGCTGTCGCGCAGCTGGGCGCGCAATTGGTCGCGCGCAACGAGCCAGGTTATCCGCCGGCGCTT
>DATKRE010000050.1:0-32191 GCA_035532335.1 Xanthobacteraceae bacterium
CCAGTCGTCCTCCGCAATACGCTTGGGCTTGAAAATCACGCGAATCCGGGAAGATTTGGCCATGAGGTGGAATATGGCCGGATCGGCCTGGCCCGCAAGGGGTTTTCGGCTTTGCCTAATTCAAAATGCCCCCACTACCCCGATAGTGGGACAATTCTGTGCCACTACCCAAGTACCGGCAGTGGGCTTGCTGACCCCTCACCCAAATACCGCGGCGGTACTCCTGAACCGAAAACCTCTTTCGCCCGTATAGAGTCGTTCATCGGCGGGTCAGGCACGCCGAGCTAAAAGCGGTTGTTGCCGTGCAGTCGTGTTCTTCATTGACGATCGATTCATCACAACAAACGGAGACCCAAATGGGCAAGTTCGCAATTAGCCTCGCCGCAGCCGCGCTAATGCTTGGATCCGTGGCGTTGACCGCCCAGGCACAAACGCAAGGTGCGGGTACGATCAACACCCAGGCGCAAAACGCGACGATGATTCACAAGACGTCGTGCGGTGGGATGGGGCGGCACTGTCCCCCGGGACGGCACTGGGTTTGCGGTCCGAACCGTTGCTGGTGCGCGCCTTGCTGATAAGCTGGTGACCGCGCGGCTCGCTTTAATCGCCGCGTAGAGTAACCGCCGCCGACCGGCGGTGTCTTCAGACTGATTGTCTAGGTTTCGTTTTTTTTACAACCGTGGAGACGCTCTGATGAAAAAGATGACCGTTACGGTAGCCGCCGCATTGTTCATGCTCGGCGCCACCGCGTTGCGTGTGAATGCCCAATCCCAGGGCGCCAACGCTCTTAACTCGCAAGGCCAGAACACGACAATCGTTCATAAAGCGGCCTGCTTCGGCTGGGGTCGCTGGTGCCCGCCAGGCCGGCACCGGGTCTGCGGCCCGTATCGCTGCTGGTGCGCTCCCTGCTGATTTCTACGGGGCGCGACACTGAATATTGGCGAGGCCGCCGCAAGCGGCCTCACTTTTTTTATCCCGCCGGCTGTCCATGGAGCGGATTTGACATTCGCCACCCACTTGGCGGCAGACTCGTGAAGCGAATGTCAAATCCAAAGCTCCACTAAGGCTCATATTGCTAGTGGTCCTTTGGATTCTAACATTCGCACGAGAGGATGCCGAACAACGATGCGAATGTTAGAATCAGACCACTAGTCGAGTTCGACCACCGCGCCGTCGCGGATGGTGACGCGGCGATCCATTTGCGCAGCGATATCGAGATTGTGAGTGGCCACGATGGCGGCAAGGCCTGACGCGCGCACCAACTGGTTGAGCGTCGTAAAAACGTGCGCCGCGGTCCGCACATCGAGGTTGCCGGTCGGCTCGTCCGCAAGCAGGATGCGCGGCGCGTTGGCGACGGCGCGCGCAATGGCGACGCGCTGCTGCTCGCCGCCCGAGAGCTCCGCCGGACGGTGCGTGAGCCGCTCCTTCAAGCCGAGATAGCTCAAAAGCTCCGCGGCGCGCTGCCTCGCCTCGGCGTTTTTCAACCCGCGGATCATTTGCGGCAGCATCACGTTTTCCAGCGCGGAAAATTCCGGCAGCAGATGGTGGAATTGATAGACGAAGCCGATGTCGGTTCGGCGGATGCGGGTGCGTTGGGCGTCGGTCAGGTGCGTCGTGGACACGCTGTCGATGTAGACTTCACCCGTGTCCGGGTGTTCGAGCATCCCGGCGATTTGAAGAAGCGTCGACTTGCCCGCCCCCGACGGCGCGACCAGCGCCACCGATTGCCCGGCCCATACCGCGAGCTCGGCGCCTTTGAGAATGTCGAGAGTAGAATCGCCCTGACGAAAGCGGCGCGAAATCTCATGCAGGAACAGGATCGGTTTGTCGGGCTCGGTGGCGGGCGCGGCAGGCTCCATGATGGTAGTGGTCTCGTCCATCGGGCTTATTTTATTCGTAGCGCAGCGCTTCGACCGGATCGAGCCGCGCCGCCCGCCAGGACGGATAAAGTGTCGCCAACAGCGACAGGCCGAGCGCCATCACCACCACGGCCGTGGTTTCACCGACGTTCATGTCGGCCGGCAGCCGGGACAGGAAATATAGCTCGGGTGAGAACAATTCGGTGTTGGTGAGCCATGACAGGAAGTGGCGGATCGACTCGATGTTGAGACAGATGATCGTGCCGAGCAGGAAGCCGACTGCCGTGCCGACGACGCCGATGGCGGCGCCGGTGATCAGGAAAATGCGCATGATGGCGCCCTGCGTCGCGCCCATGGTGCGCAAAATGGCAATGTCGTTGCTCTTGTCCTTCACCAGCATGATCAGGCCGGAAACAATATTGAGCGCCGCAACCAGCACGATCAGCGTCAGGATCAGAAACATCACATTGCGTTCGACCTCGAGCGCGTTGAAGAACGTCGCATTCCGTTGCCGCCAGTCGATCATATAGATCGGCCGCGCCGCAGCTTCGGTGACCAGCGCCCGGTAACGATCGACGCGGTCGGGATTGTCGGTATAGACCTCGATCGCGGTGACGTCGCCGGCCCGATTGAAATAGGCCTGCGCTTCGGTCAGCGGCATGAACACGAAAGCGGCGTCGTATTCCGACATGCCGATCTCGAACACGGCCGCGATTTTGTAGGACTTGATGCGCGGCGTCGTGCCCATCGGCGTTACCGCGCCGCGCGGCGCCACCAGCGTGAGATTGTCGCCGGCGCGCACCGAAAGTTGTTCGGCGAGGCGCGAGCCGATCGCTATCCCCTGCCCCTCGTCATAGCCGTCCAGCGTGCCCTGCTTGATGTTTTTTGCCACCGACGAAAGTTTGGCGAGGTCGCTGGCGCGGATGCCGCGGACCAGCACGCCGGAGGCGTTGAACGGCGAGGATGCAAGCGCCTGCCCTTCGACGATCGGCGCCGCCAGCCGTATGCCCGGGACCTTGGAGACACGGTCGGACACCGCCTGCCAGTCGGTCAGCGGCGATTCCAGCGGCTGGATCAGTAGGTGGCCATTGAGGCCGAGAATTTTGCCCAGCAGCTCCTGGCGGAATCCGTTCATCACCGCCATGACGATGATGAGCGTCGCCACGCCGAGCATGATACCGAGAAAGGAAAACCCGGCGATGACCGAGATAAATCCTTCCTTGCGCCGCGCACGGAGGTAGCGCAGCGACAGCATCCACTCGAACGGAGCGAACGCATGAGTGCCGGTCGACTCTCGCATTTATGTCTGGTCCCCGCGAGAGCTTCGAGTTTCACATGATTCTGGCTTATTCAAGCCGCGAAAACCCGCGCCAAAAAGCCTCGCCACCGCTTTATCCGCCGATCCGCGCTAGCGCGTCTTGCGGGGTCATCAGTTCCCGCGACCCATCGGAGCGGCGTTTGACCTCAACTTTGCCTTCGGCAAGCCCGCGCGGCCCGACCAGGATCTGCCAGGGAATCCCGATCAGGTCAGCGGTGGCAAACTTCGAACCGGGCCGCTCATCGAGGTCGTGATAGAGCGTATCGACGCCCTTGGCCGACAGCGCCGCATAAAGCTTTTCGCAGGCCGCGTCGGTGTCCGCTGCGCCCTGCTTGAGATTGAGGATGGCAACGGTGAACGGCGCCACCGCTTCCGGCCATTTGATCCCCCCGTCGTCGTGAAAAACCTCGACCAAGGCGGCGACCAACCGGGTCGGCCCGATGCCATAGGAGCCCATGTGCACCGCCCGCTCGACACCATCCGGGCCGGTGACCAACGCCTTCATCGGGTCGGAATATTTGGTGCCGAAGTAAAACACCTGACCGACCTCGATGCCGCGCGCCGATATCTGCCGGTCGGGCGGCAGCTTGGCGAAGGCAGCGGCGTCATGTTTCTCCGAAGTTGCCGCGTACAACGCGGTCCATTTGTCGACGATTGCCTGCAAACCGGGGATGCTGTCGAAATCCACGTCCGCAGGCGGGACGTCGAAACCGAGATAATCGCGGTGGCAGAACACTTCGCTCTCGCCGGTGTCGGCGAGCACGATGAATTCGTGCGACAGGTTGCCGCCGATCGGACCGCTTTCAGCCACCATCGGGATCGATTGCAAGCCCATGCGTGCGAAGGTGCGCAGGTAAGCAATGAACATCCGGTTGTAAGCGTGTTTAGCGCCGGCAAAATCGATGTCGAACGAATAGGCGTCCTTCATCAAAAACTCGCGCCCGCGCATCAGCCCGAAGCGCGGCCGCACCTCGTCGCGGAACTTCCATTGCAGATGATAGAGATTGAGCGGCAGGTCCTTGTACGACCGCACATAAGCGCGAAAGATCTCGGTGATCATTTCCTCGTTGGTCGGGCCGAACAGCATGTCGCGCGCATGGCGATCCTTGATGCGCAGCATTTCCTTGCCGTAGGCCTCGTAGCGTCCGCTTTCGCGCCAGAGGTCCGCCGACTGGATGGTGGGCATTAAAAGCTCGATGGCGCCGGAGCGGTCCTGCTCCTCGCGGACGATCCGGCAGACCTTGTTGAGGACGCGCAGCCCTAGCGGGAGAAAGGCGTAGATGCCCGCCGCCTCCTGACGGATCATGCCGGCGCGCAGCATCAGGCGATGGGAAACGATCTCCGCTTCCTTCGGCGTTTCGCGCAGGATCGGCAGGAAGTAGCGGGAAAGTCGCATGAAATCTCGTGAGAATCGGCCGAGTAAGTCAATCCGCAACGACGGCGGAAACGCAAGAGGCCACTGCTACGTGGCCGCCTCAAAGTGGGCCGGAGGGGCCAAATATATTCGTCATGGGATGCCGCTACGTTGATGACATCGAGAAGGAGATCGAGTACCAACCACCATCCGATGCCGGAGCTGGATACCTAACACTCCGGAATCCGGTCCAAGTCTTGGGAGGACGGTCCAACGGCGCGAAATTAACGCCGCCGCAAGCCGCACAGCCTATTCATTCAAAGTATAGGGGCGGATAAAGGATCAGACGAAGAGTCTCCGGCAGGGCTTTGGCCCTGCTGTTTTTTTGCCTTCAGCCTCCGGTGATTATTGCGCCGCTGGTGGCCGTACGATGCCACCCAACGTCACCAGATGCTCGGTATAGGCAAAGTCGAAGCCAGCAAAAATCACCGCCGCAACCAGGGTCGTCCAGACGAGCTTGCGCCGTAAATTCGGTAGCGCGGGGGCGCCTGGATCGGTGCCGGGGGGCATTTCGGCGCCGCTTTCATGTTGGCTGCGGATCCCCCAGGGCAGCACCATGAACAGGACGACCCACCAGATTATAAAATAGACGGCGAAGCATGTGGTGATCGGCATGTTGCCTCTCTAGTGAGCGGATTTAACATTCGCTACCCACCTAGCGGCAGCCTTGTGAAGCGAATGTCAAATCCAAAGCTCCACTAAGACTCATATTTGCTACTGGTCCTTTTGATTCCAACATTCGCATGAGAAGCTGCCGAATACGGAAGCGAATGTTAGAATCGAACCACTAGTCAGGAGTTAGCAACATCATGAGGCCGCACAGCATTGAAAGATCGCTCTGGGAGGCTGCGAAGCGGGAGGCGCGCGAAGCTATGATCAGGGTGGCGCGCAGCTGCAAAGGGACAGTCACCTATGACGAACTGCCGAGAGTAATCACGGCCGTTCACCTTGAGCCCAGCTCGCTGGCACTTCGCGAATTGGTCGATGACATCTCTTTCGAAGAAGATATGGCAGGGCGTGGGATGCTAGGTGCGGTTGTCGTTCATCGAGGCGCGGGAGGACTGCCAAGCCTACACTTCTTCACGTTAGCCAAGGGCCTCGGGCGGAATACAATTGACCAAGATAGTTTTTGGAAGTCAGAACTTGCGACCGTTCGCGATGTCTGGAAACGATCCGAAGCCCAGGTCGCCGGGAACCGATAACGGGAACTCATAGTTCGAGCGTGGATAGGCCCATAAGTCGCGCAAGACAAACGGTAAGTGCCGACATCGATCGGTCTCCGCAGACATCTTTCTGACTCTCAATGCGACATAAGAACCGGCGCCGTCATCGAATTCAGGAAGCTGCGCGTGACGCCACCAAACACAAATTCGCGCAGACGAGAATGACCGTATCCCCCCATGACCATGAAATCTGCGTCAATGTCCGCGGCGTGGGAAAGAAGGGCATTTCCGACGTCGATCTCGCCAGCCGGAAATTGCGTCACCGTTATATCCAAGCCGTGACGGGCGAGGTGCTGCCCCATGTCGGCGCCTTCGACCTGATCTTGCTTAACGGGATCGCCGAGGACGATAGCAATCTCAATGCGCCCTGCTCGCTTCAGAAAGGGGAGAGCGTCCGCAATGGCGCGAGAAGCTGAACGGCTGCCGTCCCAGCACACCATCACATTGTCGAGCTTAAGCGGCGCTTTTTGGATGTAAGGCACAATGAGGGTAGGCCGACCCGTTTCGAACAGTGAGCTCTCGACAATAACTTGCTCGGCCATCCCCCCGTCGGGCTCAGCCTGCCCGACGACCGCGAGATCGAAACATCGCGCAAGGCGGCCGAACTGCCGGCCTGCCTCGCCGGGCTCCACGTTGAGCTTTACTACGTCTGCCGATACACCGGAGCGCGCCGCTGCGTCATCGAACCGTAAACTGGCATTTCTGGCTGCGCTCTCACTCTCGCGCATCTGTAACTCAATAAACTGAGGATCGATGTAACCTGGCGTCGGAATGATTGGTCCATAAACGAATGCAAGTCCCGTTATGTGGGCTTCAAGGGCGCTGGCGACTGAGATCGCGTAGTCCGTAGTGTCGCGCGTCACAAGCGGCAAACTGTATAAGATATCTTTGATCATGGGCCTGCTCCCAACTCGGCCAAGAGTATGTTGCTCGCGGTATTTGGACTTGAGCCAAATCAAAAACCGCCGGCCGAGGCGCTAGGTGATTCAACTTAGGGACAAAACCTGAATTTCAAAAGTCACTGCAAAGTCGTCGTTAGAGGGCGGTTCGTGCTCATTGAGGAGTGGCGGTCATGAACAAAGTTCATTTCACGGACTATTGGTCAGGCATTGTCGGAGCGTCGTTGCTAGGCGGCATCGCTATCGCATGGGCGGCAGTGTTGTTGCCGGTACATGGCACCACGGCCGCGCCCGGTAATGGGCAAGCAGACATTCGCCGAAGCATGAGCAACGTGGCGCTCAAGGGCGACCGTCTGGTCGGCATGCACAGCAGATTCGGCGAGGAGCCAGCGGTAGGAGAAGCCCCGACGGGAAAAAGCGTTGCAAAAATTCCCGTAGGATGTGATCCGGCCTTCAGCAAAACCGTCCGACATGAAAATTTTGCTGCGCGCTGCATTACGTGAACGTTGTAGCGATGCTGACGGCATTATCTTCTCTTCGGCATTTGCAGTGTTTGCAGCGTCGTTCATTTGGGACGAATATCGAATTAAGCAGATTCGTCCATTCGTCACGAACACTTAAAAACACACGCGCTTAATGAGGTAAAAACGCCATGCAACAGCAACCAAATGCATTCAGGCGCATCCGTTTGGAGTTAGCGCGATCGAGAGAGTATCCGGAGGGATCAGCGACGCATGGCTACGAGTTTGTGGCGCCACTCGACGCTCGCGCCCATATTGATCCCGCACTCTGGCACAAGTACCGCGACCGCTGCCAGGTTCGGCGCTTTTGGGGCGATATTGAGCAGGCTGGACATCTTGTCCACAAACCCGGCGGAGCAGAACATGCGATCTGGTCGATCAGCTATGATGCGGCGGCGGAGGATGACGAAAAAGGTTATCGTTTCGGCGCCCATGCCTTTTCTCCGGGCGAATATGTCTCGTTAAGTGATCACGCTGGAGAGATGCATACGTTCCGCGTTGCGGCTGTCACGCCCACAACCTTATCTTGAAGTAGCCTGTGAAGAAACTTTTCTTCATCTTACTCGTAGTGACTTGCACGAGCGGAATAGCAAGCGCTGACCTCGGCCGATCCCCATTAGCACATGTTAATAATCCGGTATCCTCAGTGCGCTTGCACAGCGAAACTTCCGAAAAAAGAAGGATGCAGCTTGAACAATTCGACGTTGCAGATGATTATTGTAACGAGCGCTGTGGTCAGCAATTCAATTACTGCCAGTTTCGTCGCGAGTCTCCGGAGCATTGCACTCGGCAACTGATTCGATGTCGAGCAAATTGTTGAAATCGGTCGTTACGGCGATGGAACCAAGCGAGACGCTATCGTGATCCGGCCGCAAGGAGACTTGGGGGCGAATGCGGATGGGAATTCGCAGGAAGAAATCCTCAAATTCCTCGAAAATGCGAAAACCTTTGGTGGCAAAGCGGTAACTCGCCATGACACCCATGCCGCCGTCATATTCCTCGCCGGCGACCGCGCAATAAAGATCAAGCGCGCTGTGCGCTTTCCATTCTTGGACTATTCCACGGCGCGCAAGCGCAAAGCAGCTTGTTGTGCTGAGCTCGATGCTAACCGTCGTTTTGCGCCGCAACTTTATCGCGGCGTCGTACCTATCACGCGCGAGGCAGATGGCCATCTCGCTTTGAACGGTTCCGGCAAACCAATCGAGTGGGCGGTGGACATGCGTCGGTTCGATGAGACTAAGACGCTGGACCTTCTGATCGATCGCGGAGAACTCGCAGACAGCCTACTCGACCAGCTTGGGCCAATCATTGCTTCAATGCATGAGAATGCGCCGTCCGTCGACGCGGAATCGTGGCTAGATGCGATCCAAACCTATATCGCACAGAATACAAGGGCGTTTCGTGAGCATGGCGACCTGTTTCCGTATCGAGCGACTGAGAAGCTTGATCACGATTTGCATGTCGCTTACTTGCGGCTGCGGCCGATACTGGTCGGCCGTGGCGGTCTAGGCCTGATCCGGCGCGGGCATGGCGACCTTCATCTCGGCAATATTGCCCTCACAGATGGGAAGCCTGTCGCCTTCGATGCGCTGGAATTCGATCCCATAATGGCGTCGGGCGACGTGCTCTACGACCTTGCCTTTCTGCTGATGGATCTGGTCGAGCGTGGATACCAGCGTGCTGCCAATATGGTTTTTAACGGATATTTCTCCGCAACGCAGCGCATCGAGGATTTGGACGGAATTGTTGCCCTGCCCTTCTTTATGTCGTTACGCGCGGCGATACGGGCAAAGGTTGCGGCGGCCCGCTTTGATTTGCCAGACGTGAAAGATCGAATGGAGGTTGCGCACTCAGCAAGACGGTATTTCCAACTCGCCCTCACGCTGCTGAAGCCCCGTAGACCCATGATCGTTTGTATTGGAGGACTGTCGGGCACGGGCAAGACGGTACTGGCACGAGCGTTGGCGCCTTTTCTTCTCCCTTTTCCGGGAGCGCTGATCTTGCGCTCGGATATAGAACGCAAGTCCATGTTCCACGTTGCTCAAACCGACCGGCTGACGCCGGACCACTATCGGCCGTCAGCGTCCGAACAAGTCTACAGGGCCTTAAATCAAAAAGCCGGGCAAGTCGTGCGGGCTGGTCATTCTGTTATCGTGGACGCAGTTTTTGTCGAACCCCAGCAACGCACTGCGATCGAAATGATGGCGGCAAACGCCGGGATTGTTTTTTGCGGACTTTTCCTCGTGGCCGATCTGCACACCCGCCTTAGGAGGGTTGGTGGCCGCGGCCCAGACGCATCTGACGCTGACGCCACCACTGTACGGACGCAAGAAAAAGCTTCCACCGGCTCGATTGCCTGGACCATCATAGACGCGTCGAGGTCGCCAGAGGAAACAGTGGTCACAGCACGCATCGCACTTAAAACACTAGTCGGCGACGGGATTGTACAACTAGACAATGAAAAGGTCACGTCCGCTGGTCGGTCGCCCGCCCTACCCTCTTCGTCACGCCGAGGGCAGCGTTGAAGCTTTCGGCCGCCTTTTCGACGTGAGCTCACTCAAAATAAATAAACGAATCGCTGATGAAAGATTTCTGGATGCGCGATGGTCCTCGATCGCGCTTATCAAGCTCGATACGCTTATTCGCTTTTTCCGCGCGATGCTTTTGAGTGCAATCCAATCTGCGTTTTTCCAAGCTGACGCTCGTCGGCCGCCCTCTGATCGCAAGCGGATCGTTTGATGACGGAAGAGTCGTTCATATTTTACGAGTTGGCTCGGCAATCCCGAAATTCGAGAAAATGTCTCATGACGCCGCTCCAATCTTGTTGAGTGAGGCGGGGGCGCCGGCTGGCGTTTTTTCTCCCATTACCGGCAGGCGCCGTACCTCCGTGAGGTAGTTCAGAGTCAGCGATACCCAGACCACGCCGTAAAGAAACATGAAACAGCTCGAGCTTATTCCCAGCCAGTCGAGGACGATGCCGAAGATAATGGGCAGCACAAAGCCGCCAAGAGCGCCGACGAGGCCCACGATCCCGGTAACGACGCCCATGTTTTCCGAAAAATCATCGCCGAGATATTTAAATGTCGACGCCATGCCGCAGGCAAAGGCGACGCCCATGGCAAAGAGCAGCAGCGTAAAGGACAGGACTCCCAATCCCACATGGAACTGCGCCGGACCGCGGATCGTGTGCACGATGAAGTCGGTCTGCGGATAGGACAGGAGAAACAAGCAGATCCACGCCGCCCACAGCACCCACCACGTAACGTTGTGTGCGCCGTACCGATCCGCGAGCCATCCGCCGGCTGCCCGCAATACGCCGGCAGGGAGAGCGAAACATGCGGCCAAGAGCGCGGCCTGAGCAAGGCTCAGCCCATACTCCTTCACAAAATATTGCGGCATCCACACCGACAAAGCCGTGAACCCGCCGAAAACGATGGAGTAGTACTGGCAATATTTCCAGACTCGCATGTTCTTTAAAATCGCCAGCTGCTGCCGCAGCGATACGCCGCTCTTGCCGGGTGCCGAGGTGTCGGGCGCCGAGAAGAACCAAAAGATCACCGCGGTCGCAAGAAGCGCCACTGCATAGAACTTCGGAACAAACTGCCACCCGTAGCGAGCAATCAAAGCTGGGGCGATAAACATATTGATCGCCGCGCCGGTGGTCCCGGCGCCGAATACGCCCATTGCGAAGCCGCGCCGCTCCTTGGCAAAGAAGCGGGCGACGTACGGCGTGCCGACCGCAAAGGAGGCGCCGACGACTCCGAGCGCCAAGCCAAGCACCAGGAACTGCCACAGCTCTTTCGCGTAACTGGCGAACCAGACCGGCGCGGCGCATGCCACGAGCAAAAGGAACATGACAATCCGGCCGCCGAACCTGTCCGTCCAGATGCCGAGCGGCAGGCGAAATAAAGCTCCGGTCAGCACAGGGGTCGAAGTGAGCAGGCCAAACTCGAACCCGTTCAAACCGAGCTCATTTTTGATCGGAATGCCGATCACGCCGAACATCAGCCACACCGCAAAGCAAACAACAAATGCCCACGTGGTGACACTTAGGACGACGAAGCTTCTGAAATTCGACATGGTGGCTCGCTGCCGTTTTCTTGCGGCTAACACATGATAAACCTGTGCGACCGATAAAAAACTGACGCGCAGAATTGCTTTGATTTTGGTCAAAGGCATTATGGGCGCGAAACCTATTGGATACGCCGGCAACGCGAGTTGCAACTCACTCGAACAACAGCAGACCGTGGCTACCCATGACTGCGCCGAGGATCGTGATCAAGCTGATGAACAGCAGGATTCGGTGCGGCCATTCCACGCGCTTCAAGACAACTTCCGGTTCGGATCTGGAGACCAGCCGCCGGTGCAAGTTCAACGGCTCGACAATGAAAAGTATCAGTGTGAAGACAAGCCAAACAGCGACCATCGCATCAATCCACCAATAGGCGGCATGCCGGAAGCGATCCCACATGTCGAAGCGATAGAGCATATAGAAGCCGGTCAGCCCCACGATCGCTGTTGAAATCCGTGCCTGCCAAGCCAAGCATCGCTCGATCCGATCGAACAGCGGCATTCGCTGGTCTGGCGCCTTAAGCCGGCGAACGGTCGGCAATAATACCGTCGTCACGAAACGCAACGCCGCCGATCCAAAGCACAACAGAGACGACATGCAGCCCACGCGCAATCGTAACGTCATTCATCGCTTCTACCCGACAACATTCCGAGGATGTGATGATGCGAATTGGTCCTCATTTTTTTCAGCTGCTGAAAAAGCCCAATCTTCGGACTTTGCCCTATAACCCGATTCATCAATGCTGCTGCCAGCAACCAAAGCAAGTCGCCGAAAGCACCCGAGAGTGACGGTCGCGTCGTAGGCGGCAAGGTTTGGCGCGACCGTCAAGCTCCGCCGTCGCCCCACGCTTTGCTGGGCGATGGATCGTATCGGACGCAAGCTCCATGCCATTGATCTTGATCAGAACCGCATAGGTAAGCGGAAAGCAAAGCGAAATTATTCATTCGAAAACGCCGACGTGCGGAAAGGGTCATCGGGTGACCCGTAGGGCTGCGCGGCGGGAGCTCTAAATCGCTGCTCGAAACTGGTAAGACGCGACGAGATCATCGGCCCTTTGCGTTAAGTCAAAACGGAGCTGCGGATGTATCATATAAAGCAATTTATGTGGCACTTGACTTGCGAGAGAGTACCACCGGATCGCGATATCCTATTCGCGGTATTGCACCATAATGGTTTCCATCCGCTCGAGTTTCCATGTCATTTCAGCGAGGGCCGCTGAATCTATGCAAAAACACGTCTTTCAATCGACCTTCGCCCGACGCACTGGCGTGACTGGGTCGCTGACGCCGACCGACCAAGGTTCATTGGGCACGTCAAGGTCCGGCCAAAAATTAAAGACTTCTGTTAATGCGCGAGGGGAGATCCGGAGCCACGCCGCCTCGCAGTGTATCGCAACGCAAGTTAAAGGCGTGACTCTTGTCTGGCTGGTAGCCTCTTTTGGTGACGCACGATGACATTGCTCGACAATGCAGACGAGTCCATCTCGCAGAACCCCGAGGTCGCTGAACGAAAAATTGTGAACTTGGCGCTCCAGGGTGGCGGCAGTCATGGCGCTTTCGCCTGGGGTGTGCTCGACCGGCTCCTTGAAGAACAAACCCTGCATTTCGAGGGCATTTGTGGGACGAGCGCCGGCGCCGTAAACGCCGTTGTGCTCGCCGACGGCTTAGCAGCGGGCGGCCGTGACGGGGCAAGGGAAGCACTGCGAACTTATTGGCGGAAAGTATGCGATCTCTGGTCTCGCGGACCATTCGGACCATCCTTATTCGGCGAAGTGAAGTCGGATTTCGGACTGGAATATTCGCTTGGTTTTCGATTCATCGAACCGATTACGCACTTTGCGTCGCCCTATCAGCTCAATCCGTTGAACTACAATCCCTTAAAGGATCTGTTGGGACAGGCCATTGATTTCGAGCGCGTGCGCCGACAAACGGCGCTCAAGCTATTCATTTGCGCTACCGATGTTCAGACCGCTAAAGTCAAAATATTTGCGGGAAAGACGCTTCGCGTCGAGCACATACTCGCTTCAACCTGCTTGCCACTTTTGATGCAGGCCGTCGAGGTTGATGGCGATTATTATTGGGACGGCATGTATTCAGGCAACCCGGCAATCTATCCGCTGGTCTACGAATGCGAGTCGCGCGACATCCTGTTGGTCCACATCACGCCGGCCGAGCGCCCTGGAGTCCCGACGACGGCGACGGCGATCATGAATCGTATGCAAGAGATCAGTTCAAATACCTCTCTCATCCGCGAAATGCGGATGATTGCGTCCTATAACAAGCTCATTGAAAAAGGCAGGATGGGCGGCGGCAAGCGCATGCTTATGCATGCAATCGAGGCCGAGGAGTTCATTAGAGCTTTTTCGTGGTCAAGCAGGCTGAATGCCGATTGGAATTTTTTGCAGCACCTTCACAATTTGGGGCGTGCCCAGGCCGACCAGTGGCTTAAAGCCAATTTCAACCGTGTCGGCATAGAGTCGACGGTGGATCTCGATACAAGATATTTTTGATTACCCTATAAAATGTTGCTCTCCTGGAAGCGTGCGGGCACCTCGCCGCATCGGCTGATGGCGCTAAAGCGCCCGACCGAGTCGAATGAAACGCGCTTAAGACGGGTACTGCAATCGGTGCGGGGATCAGTATAGTTTTCGCCGTGACATTGTCTGACGGTGCCTCCCCCGTTCGGCGGTCGCCGTGATTCTTGAAAACGCCTACCAAGCCGGTAAATTATCTGGCTTCCTGTGGTTTCGCCCAACCGCGTTGTCAACATAGTCCGAGTCTCCTGATGCTCGAAAGTCAGGTAATCTGGAGAATGTCGGTCAAAAACATTCGCCAAATTGGCCGAGTGTCATGGATGTCGGTAATTGGCCCGTGGAGGGGGCGCGCCTGTTCAATCAGTGCCGCACTGTAACAGTCAGTAGGGAGCCTCTTGCAATTTTTCCAGGTCAGGAAACTCGCCCGGTCTAGTCGGCCAGGTTATGACCGCGAAACCACCTGATTCACGACTACCGTGTACGTAGGCGTATGATCGACCACAACCGGGCGGCTGACATTGCAGACCATTCGGGTTTAAGTGCCCGCAGACCAAAAAGATTCTGTTGCAGACAGGGCAAGTGAAAGCCGCATTGTCGCCATACCAATAAGCGTCCTTTTCGCTGTTATCACGCTTCAAATATCGAACTGGCATTGCCGTCCTTTCGAGCGTCTCACGTCAGTCCACTATCAGTCAGCGCAAGCCAGCTGTGTCGACTTCGCTAAACGGGCGTCGGCGTGCCAGCGCTTGTGATTCACCTTAGGTGAAGCTGTGCAACGTGTTCACCTGGTTCGTCGACAGCACTTCGATTTTACTGCCTTCATGCGCTCAGCCGGCACCTTCAATCATCGCGCGATGATGCCCGCTCAGGCCTCGATCAAAACCTTCAATGCGTTCGTTTTGGCCGCGGCACCGAAGGTTTCGTAAGCGTCCAAAATCTTGTCGAGCTTGAAGCGATGGGTGATCAACTGCTTGGGATCGATCCGATGCGATTGCACGGTTTTTAGCAACATCGGCATGGTTACGGTGTCTACCAGCCGGGTCTTGATGGCGATGTTTCGGTCCCATAGCTTTTCCAGATGCAAATCCGCCTTCACGCCGTGGACGCCGATATTGGCGATGATGCCGCCCGGCGCTACGATCTCTTCGCAGGTAATGAAGCTTGCCGGTACGCCGACCGCTTCGATGGCAGTGTCAACGCCGCGGCCACCGGTCATCTTCATGATCGTTTCGACAGCCTTGCCATCCTTGTTGTTGATCAGAGTCGTGGCGCCGAAGCGGGAGGCCATTTGTAGGCGGTTATCGTCCATGTCGATCATGATGATTTCAGCCGGCGAATAGAACTGCGCGGTAAGCAAGGCCGCGAGCCCGATTGGGCCGGCGCCAACAATGGCGATGGTCGAGCCTGGTTGTACCCTGCCGTTGAGCACGCCGCATTCGAAGCCGGTCGGCAAGATGTCGCTGAGCATGACCATGGCGTCTTCTTCGGCGCCGGCCGGAACGTGATAGAGGCTGGTGTCAGCGAACGGGATGCGGACATATTCGGCCTGCGTGCCGTCGATCTTATTGCCTAGAATCCAGCCGCCGTTGACGCAGTGCGAGTACATGCCGCGGCGGCAATAATCGCATTTGCCGCAGGACGAGATGCACGACACGATTACCCGGTCGCCAGGCCTGAATGCGGTGACTGCCGCGCCGATTGTCTCGACAATGCCGACGCCTTCATGGCCGAGAATGCGGCCAGGAGAACAGGTCGGAACGTCGCCTTTGAGAATGTGCAAATCCGTGCCGCAGATCGTCGTCTTGACGATTTTCACAATGGCGTCGGTTGGGGCGGTGGTCGATGGTTTCGGTCGATCTTCGACGGCTTTCTTTCCCGGGCCATTGTAGACGAGCGCTTTCATGAAATGCACCTTTGCAGTCAGCCTATGCGTCCTTCGTCGTTAATTTTGGACATGGGCCTTCTATCGACACAGTTACATGGCACTAAATGACGCGCTCGAATTTGATCCTTATCAAATGCCCGTCTACCAGCTGCGCTAATGGCGCTTCGTGAGCGCTGTGCTACATGATTGAGATCAAGACTATCTCTCCAGGCGTTGTGAGGCTGACGGTTCCCGAGAAGCTGAAAGCCGACGACTTTCGGCAGATCGCGCCACAGATCGAGTCGATCGTAAAACAGCAAGGCAGGATTAGATTGCTGATCGACGCTACCGGTTTCGGCGGCTGGGAAAACATTTCCGCCTTCGAGCGGCACATCGGCTTCGTCAAGACACACCACGAAAAGGTCGAGCGTATCGCCGTCATCGTTTCGAATGATTGGCAACACTGGGTAGTTGGCACCGTGCGTATGTTCGTCCATCCTCAAGTGCGAGCGTATGACAAGCGCGATGAAACCGCGGCGACGCGGTGGGTCACTGAGTAGGTAAGCCGGTGCTAAGGTCTGGTTGGACGACCAACAGGTCTGTGGGAAAATCAAACTGAGATCAATCGGTTATGCAACCATAGCGATTTCGCGAGGCTAAACGCACAAGGCCATTGTCCCGCCTTCCCTTCAGAAACGCACCTCGCGGGTCGCCGACGTTGAATGTGCGCCGGCGCCTTGAACGATCTTCGGCAACTGATTTCCCCCTTCAGTAGCCGCCATGTTTTCGCGGCGGCATTGACGAGCTTGAACACCATGAGCTTGGCGGTCTTCGCCGACAGTGCTCCTCTCGTCCGTACGGTGCGATGACGCACGGTTGCGAACACGCTCTCGATCGGGTTCGAAATGCGCAGGTGGTCCCAGTGCTCGGCAGGGAAGTCGAAGAAGGCGAGCAGAGCGTCCTGGTCCTTGGTCAGGCAGGGCAGCGAGGGCCTCGCCGGTCGACACGCTGCGCAGGTAGAGGATCGGCAACAGCGCGTCGAGGGTGAAGCGGATTTTCTCCTCCTCGCCGACCTCGCCCCGGTCGCGCACCTTGGCGCGACGGACCTCAAGTGGCCGATCCCCGTCTGGATCGCGCGCCGCGGTCCGTGACCGTGACGCACCACGCGGTCGCGGCCATCCGTCAACTTCAAGTCCTTCCACATGGCGACGAAAGATGGCGACGAAAGCCTCAGCTTCCGCGATCAGCACCTGCGCCAGCATGCGGCGGGCACCTTCACGGGCAACTCGGTCAGCGGATCGTCAATGGCGCCAGGCTGACGCAAGGCGGTGACAGCGGTATCTCTCGACATGGCGTATCGCTCCTTTCGGGAGGTTCTGCAGGCTCGACACCCGCCTCGATACGCCGCTTTCAATCAAACGTCGTCACCCAGATTCCTGCATAGCTTTGAGCCTACTGTAGACTGCTTGAGCGAACTCATCGGGTGAGATATAAGAATTCTCGAAGGCAACAGAGGGCAATCCAATGACTGACGTGCGATCCCGGCGTGCCATCATGTTGCAAGGCGTTGCCTGTGCATTCGGGTCCGTCGCTTTGGCGGCACTGGTGGAAAAGGCCTATGCCGCCAAATTTCCGCAGTCGTCCCCTGCGGTGGCTTATCAGAACTCTCCCAGCGCCAAGGATGGTCACCAGTGCGACGGTTGTTCGCTTTTTCAGCCGCCGAGTTCGTGCCAGGCTGTCGATGGTACGGTTGGCCCTACTGGCTGGTGCAAGCTCTGGGTGAAGAAAGTAGGTTGAGCCGTTCTGGGACGCGATGCCGAAGCCTCAAGGCCGATCGTAAGTACCCAGCGAGGTTCCATCTGCCATTCCGCTCACGGTTTCAGGTGTTGCAGAAAGGCGTCAATTAAATTCTTTTGGTCGAGTTTCCGACTTAATGGATTGGCCCAAGGCCCAACCAGTCATACGCTTACGATCCCCGAGGAATCGCAGGCGGACCGCGGCGGGTAAGCCCGGCCCGCGAGAGACGGGTATGCCGGGCGGTTGGACTATTATTGGTGGACGATCTGATTTTGCCGCTATCGCTAAGACGGTGGCGGCCTCGGCTATTCTTTGCTGCCTCGGAATCCTGCCAGCAAAAGCGTTGCCAAGTTACGCTCGGCAGACCGGTCAGCCCTGCGGGACCTGTCACACGGATTTCGCCGGGCTCACGCCCTACGGCCGTCTTTTCAAGATAAAAGGTTATACTGCGGGTGGTGGCGCTTACCGTAGCACGCTATTTCCGGATGGTTCAGGAACGAGGCCTTATATTCCACCGCTGCTCGCCGAGAGCCTAGCCGTCGAGAATGCCAGTAAGCCGGACAGCAGCGACCCCAAGCCATATGCTCCACCACTTTCAATGATGACGGTGGTTGGGTTTACCAACGCCGCAACGCCGCTCTCACCGCCCAGTGCCCCGTTCAACGGCAACAACAATTTCGCGTTATCGTCCGTCAACTTCATGTATGGCGGTGCCATTGCCGACCACATCGGTGCCTTCGCGCAAGTGAGTTACAGCGGGCAGCCCGCCGGGGGTTTTAGTGGCGGAAGTCCGTACGGTCATTCTTGGACGTGGGATAACACCGACGTGCGTTTCGCGGATTCCACAAACATTGGCGGTGTCAGCGTCACCTATGGCATTACCGCCAACAACAATCCCACCGTTCAGGATCCTTGGAATACTACGCCGGCCTGGCGCTTTCCCTACGTGGCTTCGCCATTTGGCGGCGGATTTGGTGCCAGTCCTATTATCGCAGGCGGTTTTGCGCAGAACGTCGTTAGCCTTGGCGGTTACGCGTTCATTAACGACGCGATCTACATTGAATCGTCAGTTTACACGACACTCAACCCGAACGCGCAAATCGCTTTGGGCGCTGATCCGTTTGCCTCGAATGGGTTATTCGACACGGCGCCGTATTGGCGTGTGGCATATGAACCGCATTGGGGGAATTCTTGGCTCGAATTCGGAACGTTCGGCATGTATGCCCAAGTTCATCCCTGGGCGATGCCGAACACAACAACGACGGCAACGTTCCCACAGACGGACAAATACACCGATGTCGGCTTCGATACGCAGTACCAGTATCAGGGCAGCAATTTCTGGGTCACCCTGCGTGGTAGCTACATTTATGAATATCAAAGATTAGACGCGACCTTCTTCAACAGAATTTCCTCTAATCCGTCTAACACCCTCAACGAAGCGCGCGCCTATGCCTCGCTCGCCTATGGCAACAACAATCGCGTCGTTTTCACCGGCCAATATTTCACCACCTGGGGAGCGCCAGATCTAGGCTTGTACGGAGGCAGCCCGAACACCAAAGGGTTTATTGCCGAGATCGCTTACATCCCCTTCATCAGTAGCTTTTCACCCGGCTGGCCGTGGTTCAACGCGCGCGTCGGTCTGCAATACACGGCCTACGCTGAATTCAACGGAACCTCGGTCGGCGCCAGCGCTAACAACTCACTCTACCTCTATTTGTGGATGGCAATGTAACAGATGTCCCAACATCCGTGGGGAAAGCCAATGAAAGTAGCAACGTTCGCGGCTGCCGCATTCGCGATACTGACGCGTGCCGCATTCGCAGCCGATCTGGAGTTGCCGCTCAAAGCGGCGCCGGTCGTTCCACCGTATACGTGGACAAGCTGCTACGCCGGTCTGCAAGCGGGCGGAGGTTTTGGGCAAACCAATTTAACCGACTCTTTCGGGACGATTGCGGCGACAGGAGTCGTCGGCTTTAATTCGGCCAACGCCGGGATAGACGGCTACCTGCTGGGTGGCCAAATCGGATGCGACTACCAATTTGCCTCCAACTGGGTAGCGGGCTTCGAAGGCTCGGCGGGGTGGGGAAATATTTCAGGCAACACCACGGTTGCGATCCCTGGCGACAGCGTAAACTTCACTGAGAACACCGATTTATTGACGAGCTTAACGGCGCGCCTTGGATACGCATGGAATGATTGGTTGCTCTACGCGAAAGGCGGCGCCGCTTGGACCGGCAACAGATACAGCGCATCAGACCCAGCTGGGTTATTTGCATTTTCCGGTTTAGAGACGCGAATTGGCTGGACTGCGGGCGCCGGCGTTGAGTGGGCGCTTTCGCGGACCTGGTCGGTTAAGCTCGAATACGATTATTACGGTTTTGGCACTCGCAGCGTGGCGTTCATCGACAACACAATAAGTGGCGTCACCGGTCCAGTGAATATCAATCAGAATGTTCAGATCGTAAAGCTCGGTCTGAATTTTCACGTTTACGGAGCGGCAAGCGGAGCATTGGAGTGGTGAAGGTTTGAAGAGCTCCAATTTCGCCGGGTAGGTACATGACGCCAGATAAACGACCAGGACCTAGTTTCAGCAGACTCGGACGCGCACGAGCGCTGTGGTGGTCTTCCTTGGTCGCGTTTAGCGTTACTGGTGCGACCTATGCCAAAGATTTGGAGACCGTCGCGGTGCCGGAAAGTGAACTTCAAGCCAAGATTGCCTACTGCGAGAATTGCCATGGCGTCTCCGCTCGGGGATTTCACGGCTTTTATCCAATCCCGCGACTAGCGGGACAACAACCCGAGTACCTCGAAAACCAGTTGCAAGCGTTTATCGAGCACCGCCGAACGAACAATATCATGTTCAATGTCTCCCATGTGCTTGGCGCGCAGATGTCGGACACGTTGGCCAAGCATTTCCACAGTCTTGATCCGAAACCGCTGATTACGCCTGCGCCGGCGGACCTCATTTCGGAAGGCAAGAAAATTTACGAGGGCGGAATCGAGAAGTCAGATGTTCCAGCGTGCGCCGGGTGCCATAGTCCCGATGCCAAAGGCCAAGGTCAATTTCCACGGCTGGCCGGCCAGCTGAGCGACTACATCTTCAGCAAACTAGCCAATTGGGCGAGGGAGCGCGGTCAGAATCCGACGAACCCAGACAGTTCCGCGATTATGGCGCCGATCGCGCATAACCTGACCGAGCAGCAAATTAAATCGGTCGCGGCCTACCTCAATCAGCTCGAGTGAAAATTGCGAGCGATTCGGACCATGAAGTTCTTTAGATCACATTCGCTTCAATTCGCCGTCGGCTTGCAACTGGCGTTGGTCACTATAGGGATCATTATAGCAGACCGTGCGCGCGGTGCGGAGCGATTCGCTATGCATGAGGATAACGTGCCGGCGAAGCTCGCTTATTGTGAAGACTGCCACGGACCCTCGGGGCAAGGTTTTCACGGATATTTTCCAATACCGCGGCTCGCCGGTCAGCAGACGGAGTATCTAAAAAATCAGTTGGAAGCCTTTGTTGAGCACCGGCGCACAAACAACATCATGTTCAACGTTGCTCACTCTTTAAGTCCCGGGATGATTTTTGCTCTTGCGAACGATTTTCACGCGCTGGCTCCGCCATCGCTCGGCGGTGGAGCGAGGCACCTGGTACCGGCTGGCGAAAAGATATTTCAGAATGGTGTCCCGGAATCCAACGTGGCTGCGTGTGCCGCCTGCCACGGGCCAAATGCTCAGGGTCGCGGCCAGATCCCTCGGCTCGCCGGTCAGCTGCCAGACTATGTCTTCAACAAACTGATCAACTGGAGCAAAGAACGAGGACAGATTCCAAGCAAGCCGGACATCTCGGCGGTTATGTCACCGGTCACGCACAGTCTGACGAGACCACAAGTCGAAGCCGTCGCCGCTTATCTCAGCTATTTGAAATGATGCAGATGAGATCCCGCCACGCCAAAACAACAGTTCTGGCCTTCGCTGCCTTCGTTATCTCCGTGCAAGTGGGCCATGCGGAAAGCCAAGCCATCCGCGACTGCACATGGTGCCATGGCGGATCAGCGCAAGGATATACGCCGGCGCCACGCCTGGCCGGTCAGAGGGCTGGCTATATCGAGCAGCAGCTCGTCAGCTTTGCCAGGCACACGCGCGACAGTCCGTTTTCACGGCAATACATGTGGGGCGCGACCGCTAATCTCGGTCCGCAGGCGGCACGCGATTTGGCAGTCTATTTTTCCCGGCTCCCGCCCCGCCCTGCCAACGATGGCGACCATGAACTCGTGGCTAAAGGAGAGGCAATATATCAGCGGGGCATGCCTGAAGCCAATATTGCCGCCTGTGTCGCGTGCCATGGCCCGAATGCGGAAGGCGTCGGCCAGATTCCTCGATTAGGCGGCCTAGCGTACAGCTATCTGAAAAGACGATTGGAGCAATGGCATCAAGGCTACCATAACGCCTTAGCAGCACCCATGCCGCATATTGCTACTCAGCTATCGCGGGACGAGATTGAACAACTCGCATCCTATCTGAGTTTCTCAAAATAACCCCCATAGGGAGTTTACACGCGTCTTCAAGGCTGAAGGTGCGAGAATGCAGCAACGTCGCAACGTCGCACATGCCGAACTACTGAGCGGCCCGGGGACAATTTTGCGCGGCGCGAGTGCGAGGAGCATAGCTGGATTCGCGCGGTAATCCCACCGCATGTCATCAAATTCTGACGAAAGATCGTTGGCGCACTGCATTTGCTGCGGCAAAGTGCGCATATTCCTTGAAGTTCGCGATAGGATAAAGGCTCTTCGGCCGCCAAAACAACGCATGTCCCATTGGCGTGACGGGCTGATGATGAATGATCACGGTCGGCCGCAAGGGAATCTGTTCAATGTTCTTCATGCGCTGCGCCATTCTCCTGAATGGCAGGGTTCCTTGGCTTATGACGAATTCAACAACCGCGTACTAACGCTTCAGCCGCCGCCTTGGGGCGGGCCAGCGGTAGAAAAGTGGGGGAATGTCGAGGAGACCAGCGCCTGCGCATGGGTGCAACAGCAAGAGATACCTGCAGCGGCCGGCACCGTGGGGCGCGCTGTTCAAACCGTAGCCGCCGAAAACCACGTCCATCCTGTCCGCGATTATCTGAACGGTCTGATATGGGACGGCACGCAGCGTCTCGATAATTGGCTCACCACCTACCTCGACGTTGAAGCCACAGAATACGTTGCTGCGATCGGCCCCCGGTTTCTGATCTCCGCCGTGGCCAGGATTTTTCAGCCGGGATGCCAAGTGGACCACATGCTTGTGCTCGAAGGTCCGCAGGGTCGGCAGAAATCCACAGCGTTGCGAACCTTGGCACGTACATGGTTTACCGACCGGCTCTCGCCGGTCGGTACCAAAGACTCTGCTATTGAAGTCGCGGGTGCGTGGCTGATCGAAATGGCCGAACTGGACGCGCTCACCAAGGCCACCAACTCTGCCATCAAAAGTTTTGTTACCCGGCGCGAGGATCAATTTCGTCCGCCCTACGGCAAGCATTTGATCGACCAGCCGCGCCAGTGCGTATTCGCGGGCACCATCAATCCAGTCGGCGGTTACCTCAAAGACCCGATGGGTGCTCGCCGGTTTTGGCCGGTTGCATGTGGCCGGATCGACCTGAGCAGCCTCGAACGTAATTCTAATCAACTTTGGGCCGAAGCCGTCTTTTGCTATCGCGCCGGTACGAAATGGTGGTTGGAGACGCCGTTGGCGATCAATGCAAGGATGCTGATTTTCGCAAATTTATGTCATTTGCACCCCCGGAAATTGAGATCGAAAAACGGATCGAGCAAACCGCCGAGCAATTAAACAGACTAGACCGTCTTGATGACGATGGCCGAAGGGTCGTTGCCGAAATCAAACACGCAATCGAGGAATTGCAAAATCGAATTAACGCCACCGATGATGAATTGAGGGATGCTCAAATATTTATAGTTCGTGACGAAATTCGGGTTAGGCGTCAGCAGTTACAGCAGGAAAAAGGCGATTTCTGAACATCTTGTTTGATATCGCATACCTTCGAATAACGTGCGCGGCCGCCAATTCAGGGCGCCCATGGCCTCCCGCCGCGCCATCAAAACTTGGTCCCATATTCGTTTTCCTGCACGGCAGTAAATCGCTTGACACCAATAAACGCATTAATGATGAGAGCGGTAATGCCTGTACCGAGATGAATGCCGAGCCGAGGCGACAGCGATGATGACCAGCAAGCCCTGGTTAGAAAGATGCATGTCTATCCATGTCCTTCATCCTCCAATTTAGGAGATTCGATGCGACGTTCGCCGCGCCGGGTCATGGCGATTAGAGCTATCTGAGAAGCGTGAGCAACCCTTGGAGTAATTGGATAGGCCGCGGTGGACAGCCGCGGATGTGTAGATCAACCGGCACGACGCGACCGACGCCGCCGACGATCGCATAGCTTTCGGAAAACAAACCGCCATCGACCGCGCAATCGCCGATCGCGACGACCCATTTGGGATCGGGCATAGCGTTGTAGGTGCGCTCCAGAGCTTCGCGCATATTTTTGGTGACCGGCCCTGTTACGGTGAGGACGTCGGCATGTCGCGGCGAGGCGACAAAGCGCAACCCAAAACGTTCAAGGTCGTAGAAGGCGTTGTTGAGCGCGTGAATTTCCAATTCGCAGCCATTGCAGGAGCCGGCATCGACCGCGCGGATGGCAAGGCTGCGCCCGAGTTTACGCCGCGCTGCACGATCGACGCTTGCCGCTAATTCGGCCAGTGCTGCGTCGTCGGGCGGCGGCGGCATTTCCGTCAACGGGCGATGGGTAAGGCTTTCAAACAGTGTCCGGCGCATCGCGAGTCCTAGAGATCGTGACCCGAATAAGAGCAGTTGAACGACTTGTTGCAGAGCGGGAAGTCGGCGACGATGTTTCCTTCGATCGCCGCTTCGAGGAGCGGCCACTGAAACCATGACGGATCGCGCAAATGGCAGCGCTGGACGCGCACGCCGTCGAGCCGGACCCAAGCCATCACGTCGCCGCGAAATCCTTCGGCAAATCCGAGGCCCTCACCGGCCGTTTCGGCAAGCGGCGTCGTGATCGGACCCTCCGGTAGGCGCGCAAGAGTTTGCTCGATCAACGCAAGGCTCTGCTCGACTTCGCGGATACGTACCCATACGCGCGCATCGACGTCACCCGCGGTAAATACCGGGACAGCAAAGTCGAGTTGGCCGTAGGGAACATAGCCGGGCGTTTTGCGTGCGTCGAAATTGCGCCCGCTGGCGCGCCCGACATAGCCGCCGGCGCCGAACTGCCGCGCCAGCTCGGCGGTCACGATTCCAGTCCCAGCAGTGCGGTCCTGCAGCGAGGCGGTGTTATCATAAAGCTCGACGAGCCGCGGAAAGCGTTCCCGAATTTCTTGCAGGGCGGCGCGGATGCTCGCTGTGCCGGCGGTATCCAGATCGACCGCCGCGCCTCCTGGCACGACGCGATCCATCATCAGCCGATGTCCGAAAGCGAATGCCGACGTGCGCAACACCCGTTCACGCAGGATGCCGCAATGCGCATGCATGAGGGCGAACGATGCGTCGTTGCAGATGGCACCGATATCGCCGAGATGATTGGCTAGCCGTTCCAACTCGGCCATCAGCGCCCGCAAATATTGCGCGCGTGGCGGAAGCTCAATCTTGAGTGCCGCCTCGACCGCATGCGCGAAGGCGACACCATAAGCAACAGTGCTATCGCCCGAGGTGCGGCCGGCAAGCTGTGCCGCGCGCTCGATGGTCGCACCGGCCATGAGCGATTCGATTCCCTTGTGGACGTAGCCGAGGCGCTGTTCGAGCCGCGCCACGGTTTCTCCGCCGGCGGTAATGCGGAAGTGGCCGGGCTCGATAATTCCGGCGTGCACCGGGCCGACCGCAATCTGATGCAGGTTGTCGCCTTCCACCGGCAGAAACGGGTAGGCGGCGGGCGTCGCGGCCCCTGCGGTGCGCGCGCCGAGTGGATGCTGCACATCCCAGAAGCTGAGGTCGAGCCAAGGTCGCAGATCAGGTGCACCAACGGGTTCGATTCCGTACAAACTGAAAACCGCGCGTTCGAGGCGGATCGCGGGCGGATGCACAGCTCCGATTGAAGGAAATCTACCGTCCGGACATTCAATGGTTACGACTGCAATGTCGTGGGCCTCGCTCATGATCGCCATGTGCACCGCCGGCGCGGGACCGTGGTCGCCCCACAGCCCGAGCAGCGTGGCACGGTTCCCGGCAAGCTCATTGGCGACCTTCCGCCAGACATCGGCTGCCACGACGACGCGCGGCCAAGGCCGATGCGCCGCGACCGCTTTGCCGTTCAGAAGGAGGTCAGCGAACGGCGACATCGGCTATCCGAGTAGGCCGGCGACGTTTTGAAACCAGGCGACAAGGGCAGGCGGCATGTAGATGCCGGCAACGAGCACGAGAATAAGGTGAGCAAACATTGGTACGTAGGATGCACGCGCTTTGGCGGCAGGCCCGCGCGGCTCGCCGAAGACGATGCTGTTGAGCCGCAGAAAAAGTCCACCGAGGGCGACAAGAAGGCCGAAGACGAGCACGATCGCCAAGAGCGGTGCGCGGGCGAAGGTCGAACTGACGACCAGGAATTCGCTCATGAAAATCCCCAACGGCGGCAACCCGGCGATGGCGACGACGCCGAGGATCAGTCCCCACCCGAGCAGCGGGTGTGTTTCGGTGAGGCCGCCCATATCGGCGATGCGCTGTGAGCCCTTGACCTGCGTGACATGACCGACCGCGAAAAAGATCGCCGATTTGGTCAACGAATGCATGGTCATGTGCAGCAGGCCGGCGAAATTGGCGAGCGGACCGCCCATGCCGAACGCGAAGGTGATGATGCCCATGTGTTCAATGGACGAATAAGCGAACAGCCGTTTGATGTCGCGCCGGCGATAAAGCATGAAAGCGGCGAATACGACCGATAGCAGCCCGAGAGAGACCATCAGCGGGCCGGGCGCCAATGCGCCGGCGTTCGCAGCCAGCAGCATCTTGAAACGCAACAACGCGTAGAGAGCGACGTTGAGCAGAAGACCAGACAGCACGGCGGAAATCGGTGTCGGGCCTTCGGCATGCGCGTCGGGAAGCCAGGCGTGCAGCGGCGCAAGTCCGACCTTCGTGCCGTAGCCGAGCAGCAAAAAGATAAACGCGAGATCGAGCAACGCAGGATCGAAGGCGCCGGCGCGCTTCACCAATACGCTCCAGACCATCGCGTCGAGACCTTCGCCGACGACCGGCCGCGCTGCCATATAGACCAGAATCGTGCCGAACAGCGCGAGCGCAATGCCGACGCTCCCGAGGATGAAGTATTTCCATGCAGCTTCGAGCGCCTCGTGGGTGCGGTAGATGCCGACCATCAGCACCGTGGTTAGCGTAGCGATCTCGATCGCCACCCACATCAGCCCGATATTGTTGGCGACGAGCGCCAGATTCATCGCGAGCATCAGCACCTGATACATAGCGTGATAGAAACGAACGAACGGCGGGGTCAGCCGCCCGATGTCCAATTCGTGCCCGATGTAGCTCGCGCTGAACACGCTGGTGGTAAAGCCGACGAAGGTGGTGAGCACGATGAAGGTGGCGTTGAGATCGTCGACGATAAGATAGGCACTAGGCGCCGGCCGGACGAAGAACAGCGACAGTGCGCAGACGAGTGTCAGTGCGGTCGCCAGCACGTTGATCCGCGCCGTCAGGCGATAGCCGGGAAGCGCCGCCAGGAGCATCGCGGCGAGCGCGGGGATCAAAAGCACGGCGATCACGGCATTGAAGATCATCGGCGCTCTCCGCGGAAGGAGTCCATAACCTGCACATCGACCGTGTCGAAGCGCTCGCGGATGCGGAACAGAAATATTCCAATCACGATAAAGGCAATCAGGATCGAGAACGCGATGCTGATCTCGACGACGAGCGGCATGCCCCTGGCGCCCGTCGCGGCCAGCACGAGACCGTTCTCCAGCGACATGAAACCGACCACCTGGCCGACGGCGTTGCGGCGCGTCACCATCATCAGGAGACCCAGCAACACTACGGACAGGGCAAAAGCGAGGTCCTCCTGCGCGAGCGGGCCCGCCTGTTTGGTCACGCGCAGCATGACCACCATGGACAGCGCAACCAGGCCCATGCCGACCAGCATGGTCGAGCCGACGCCTACTACTTTTTCGATCTCGCGATGGATGCCGAGCCGCACGATGATGCGGTGCAGAGCCGCCGGAATAACGACCGCCTTGAAAGCGAGCGCGATCATGGCTGTGACGTAAAGATGCGGCGCATCCTGAATGAATGCTTGCCAGGCGACCGACATGGCGAGCACAAGTGCATGCGCCGCATAGACGTTAAGGAGGGCATAGAGACGGTCCTGGTACAATTCCAGGAAACTGATCAGCACCAGTAGGCCGGCAAACATATGGGCTACATCAAGATCGATCGGCCTCATCAGAGACCCCTTGAGACGAACAAAAGCAGTGTGGCAAGCAGTCCGAGCATCAGCGCCGCGCCGAGGAATTCCGGAACGCGGAACACCCGCATTTTGGCGATCGAGGTTTCGAACAGCGCCAAGAGAAAGCCGCCCACGGCAAGCTTGCCGATATAAGCGGCGGCCCCGATGAACAACGCCGGCACCCCTGCGCCACTCGATTCGATGCCCCATGGCGCGAACAGGCAGGCGATCAATGAGGCGTAAAGGGTGAGCTTGAGCGAGGCGGCAAGCTCGATCAGCGCCAAATGCCGCCCGGAATATTCGAGGACCATCGCCTCATGCACCATGGTCAGCTCAAGGTGCGTTGCCGGATTATCGATCGGGATGCGGCCGTTCTCGGCAATCGCCACCATGACGAGGGCGACGAGCGCGAGCGCCAGCGAGACGCGCAAGCCCACGCCCGAGGAGCTCATAAAGGCCGCGATGGTGGAGAGCTGCGTGGAGCCGGCCACCAGCGCCAAGGTAAACACGATCATAATCATTGCCGGTTCGGCGAGCGACGCGATCATCATTTCGCGGCTTGAGCCGATGCCCCCGAAGCTTGTGCCAACATCAAGCCCGGCGAGCGCGAGAAAAAATCGCGCGCTGCCGAGTAGCGCGATGATGGCGATCAGATCGGCGGACCAAGAGAACAACAGCCCTGTGCGGAAGGTCGGCACCAATGAAGCCGCAACCCAGGTGGCGGCGAAGACAAGATATGGAACGACGCGAAACAGCCAGGAGGCGTTCTCCGCCAGCACCACGTCCTTGCGTGTGAGCCGGACGAGATCGCGGTACGGCTGAATGAGGGGCGCTCCTTGCCGCCGCAGCAGCCGCGTCTTCAGCTTGCGCACAAAGCCGGTAAACAGCGGGGCCAGCAGCACCACGAGCAGCATCTGTGCGCCCTGAATGGCCAGATCACGGATCAGGACCATATGGCAAGCACCACAAGCAGAATGACGAGCGCGGCAAATACGAGCGTGAGGAACTGGCGGATGGTGAGGAACTGCAGTCGGTTGAGTCGGTCGGCTGCGCTCCCGATAGCGACGACAAGCGGGGCATAGAGGAAATCCCAGACGGGGTCGCGCAGTTCGACTTTGAGCCACGCGGGGCGCGTGTCGCCGGGCGGCGGCATGCCGGCAGCCTCATGCGCCTGAAACACAACGCTGCCGAACACCCGCCGGATCGGCTGCGCAAAGCTCATCGCCGAGTATTGGATGGCCGGGTTCGGGTCGGGATAGCCGCAATCCCATGCCGGCGCGCGGCGCAAACGGTCGGACGCGAGGCGATGGATCGCGGATGCCGCGATCGTGCCCGATATGACCATGAACAAAAACACCAACAGTCCGTCATACGAGCTGCGGCTGGCGGCGATCGGAATGATCGAAAGCCATTGCAGTCCGCTCTGCGCCGGCATGCGGGCGCCGATGAGCGCAGAGCTGACCGGCGCAATCGCATCAATAAACAGGCCCGGCAGGATGCCGGCGACAAGACACAGCGCCGCCAGAAGCATCATGGCTGCGAGCGAAAAGGAATCGGTCTCCACCGCAGCTTCGGCGGCCTGGGTCCGCGGCCGGCCGAGGAAAGTCACGCCATAGGCTTTGACGAAACAAGCCGCGGCGAGAGCCGCCGACAACGCCAGCAATGCTCCGACGGCGGGGACCAACAGCTTGAGGGCCCACGACGGCAGCTGCGGACTCAACAGGATCGCCTGGAACGTCAGCCATTCGGACACAAAGCCGTTGAGCGGCGGCAGTGCCGAGATGGCTGCGCAGCCGACTAGAAAGACGAATGCAGTCTGCGGCATTCGGTGGATGAGACCGCCGAGATGCTCCATGTTGCGCTCGCCGGTGGCGGCGAGCACTGCGCCGGAGCCGAAGAACAACAGGCTCTTGAACAGCGAATGATTAAAAACGTGGAGCAGCGCAGCGGTGAATGCCAATGCTGCCGCGAACGGCATGCCGTACGCCTTGAACGCGAGCGCAAGGCCGAGCCCAATGAACACGATGCCGATATTCTCCACCGTGTGATAGGCGAGAAGCCGCTTCAGGTCGTGCTGCATCAGCGCGTAGAGCACGCCCATGACGGTAGTGACTCCGGCGAGCGCGAGCACGACGATGCTCCACCACCAGGCTGGCGCACCGGCGAGATCGAAGACGATGCGGACAAAGCCGTAGACGGCGACTTTGGTCATTACGCCGCTCATCAGGCCGGAGACCTGACTCGGCGCTGCGGGATGAGCGAGCGGAAGCCAGACGTGCAACGGCACGATGCCAGCCTTCGAACCCGCCCCGAGCAGAGCGAGCAGGAGTGCCAACGCTCCGACGGCGGCGGACGGATGCGCGGCGCGCATCTGCGCGAAGGCGTAGTGACCGTCGGGGCCAGCGAGCAGACCGAAGCCAAGCAACAGGCACAGCGTGCCGAAACTTGCCATGACCAGGTAGACAAAGCCGGCGCGCACATTCTCGGGCAGGCGATGGTGCGCCATCACCAGTGCCCAAGACGTGAGCGACATGAACTCCCACGAAAGCAGAAATGTGAAGGCGTCGTCGGCCAGGACAACGCAGGTCATTCCGGCAAGGAACGCCGGGTAGAACGGCAGCACTCGTTCGGGTGCGGCTTCGTGCCTCCCATGGCCGAAGGCAAACAGGCTCGCGCCGATTGCGCCCAGATCGACCACGATCAGAAAAAAGCCCGACAGTGCATCGAGACGAAAGTGCGCGCCGAGCCACGGAATGCCGAGCGGCAGTGCGATCGTTTCGGGTGGTGCCGCCGCGAGGAGATGGACCAGCGAACCGGCAAACGAAGCCGCCGAAACGGCTAGACTGGCACCGTAGATGAGACGCGACGCGGCCCGGGTACCTCGGGTCGCGAGAGCCAGCGGGGCGAGGGCGAGAAGGAGAGCGGCACATATCAGAATTACTGCCAGCGTCACGTCGCCGACCTCTTGAGCCGGACGCCACGCCCACCGCTCTGGCTCGTCGCGCTGTCGGGTATCAGCTCGATGCCAAGCGCATCGAGGGCTGCGACCAACTTCATCAGCGAATCCACATTGCCCCGAATGACGCCCTCGCTCGCCTCCATACGCTGGATGGTCGGGAGCGAAAGCCCGGCCGCTTCAGCGAGCTTGCGCTGGTCAATCCCGAGAAGCGCCCGCGAGGCCCGCAGTTGCCCGGCTGTAATCATTCGAGCCACTTGATGTGACGATTCGAATCGCTAATTTTGACGCATAGGATATTGCTTGTGATGCTTCAACCATTATTTTATGGTTTCCATCCCTCACCACGGGAATTACGATTGATCAGCGCGGATGCATGGCCGAAAAATCGATTAATACGTTATCGGGCGCGATCGTCGCCGGCCTTTCCTGCCGCTGTCCGCGCTGTGGGCGAGGCAAGCTGTTCCGTGGCTTCGTGACGCTACGGCCCCGCTGCGAGGCGTGCGAGCTTGATTACAGCTTCGCCGATTCCGGCGACGGCCCGGCCGTCTTCATCATGTTCCTGGCCGGTTTTATCGTTGTGGGCGCGGCGCTCGTGACCGAAATCGAGTATCAGCCGCCCTATTGGGTGCATGCTGCACTGTGGCTGCCATTGATCCTCATTCTCACGCTGGGGCCGTTGCGGCCGCTAAAGGGATTAATGATCGCGCTGCAATACCATCATAAGGCTGCGGAAAGCCGCTTCGGCAGGAACAAGCCTTGAAGGCCTGCCCACCAAGCGCCGAACCGAGCGGCTTTCATGCAGGTGATGGGCTTTTTTTTGACGGCGAATTAGCGGAGGCAATTTTGTCTTAGCGAAATTTTTTGACTGAATGGGGTTGGCGGCGGCCACCGGCGGTACCGCTAAAGCTAACAGATAGGGACTTTACCGCTGACTTGCTGCTTCACCAAATCACATGCGAGCCTCTCGGCAATCAAGAACGCCGCTGCTCGATCGTATAAAAAGTGTTCCAGCCACGTCCTCCAGAAGTTCCGGTCGCCGAGACTGAAATAATACCGCAGCATAACAACCACCACCTCCGCTATTCAACAATCGCGGACAGTCGCCTAGTGGTCCGATTCTAACATTCGCATCCGTATTCGGCAGCTTCTCATGCGAATGTTAGAATCAAAAGGACCACTAGCAAATATGAGTCTTAGTGGAGCTTTGGATTTGACATTCGCTTCACGAGCCTGCCGCGAGGTGGGTAGCGAATGTTAAATCCGCTCCACTAGG
>DATKRE010000051.1:0-6672 GCA_035532335.1 Xanthobacteraceae bacterium
CCCGAGGCGGATACCGGCAGAGGAAATCGGCGCGTGATCACTTACGGTCGACATCCGATGGTCCCGACGCCGTCGGGCGATCGCTCCAAACCCAAACAGACCGCCGGGCTGCAGGGCCGCTAATCCATGGCCGCCCCGAAACCGCCTGCCTTCGAGACCTTGAGCCTGCATGCCGGGCAGCATCCGGATCCGGTGACGCGCTCGCGGGCGGTGCCGATCTATCAAACCACGTCGTATGTATTCGACGACGCCGATCACGCCGCCGGTCTGTTCAATCTCGAACGCGCCGGCCACATCTACACGCGCATTTCCAACCCGACCACCGCGGTGCTGGAGGAGCGGCTTGCCGCGCTGGAAGGCGGCGTCGGCGCGGTCTGCACGGCCAGCGGGATGGCGGCGATGCATCTCGCCATCGCCACGCTCGTCGGCGCCGGCGATCACATCGTCGCGTCCGCCTCGCTCTACGGCGGCACCATCAATCTGCTGACTCACACGCTGCCGCGCTTCGGCATCACCACCACCTTCGTCAAGCCGCGCGACTATGCGGGCTTGCGCGCGGCGATTGCGCCGAACACGCGGCTGGTCATTGCCGAGACGCTCGGCAATCCGGGCCTGGAGGTGCTCGACATTCCGACCGTGGCCGATGTCGCGCATGCAGCCGGCATTCCGCTCCTCGTCGACAACACCTTCGCCACGCCTTATCTCTGCCGGCCGCTTTCGCTCGGCGCCGACATCGTCATGCATTCCGTCACCAAATGGCTGGGCGGGCATGGCATCGCTATCGGCGGCGTGATCGTCGACGGCGGCCGCTTCGACTGGCTCGCCACCGGGAAATTTCCGACGCTCACCCGGCCGTATGCCGGCTATCACGGCATCGTCTTCGCCGAGGAGTTCGGTCCCGCCGCCTTCATCATGCGGGCGCGCGCCGAAGGCTTGCGCGATTTCGGCGCCTGCCTGTCGCCGACCAATGCGTTCCATCTGTTACAGGGCGTGGAGACGCTGCCGCTGCGGATGGAGCGGCACATGGAAAACACCGCGGGCGTGCTCGTCTTCCTGCGCAAGAATGCGGCGGTGGACTGGGTGCTGCATCCGTCGCTGGAAAGCCATCCGGATCATGCGCTGGCGCAAAAACTGCTGCCGAAAGGCGCGGGCTCGATCGTTTCATTCGGCATCAAGGGCGGACGCGCGGCCGGCAGGAAATTCATCGAGGCGGTGCGGCTGGCGAGCCATCTCGCCAATGTCGGTGACGCCAAAACTTTGGTGATCCATCCGGCGAGCACGACGCATCAGCAGATGGACGCAGCCGCGCTCGCTGCCGCCGGCGTCGGCGAGGAGCTGATCCGCATTTCGGTCGGGCTCGAAGCTGCAACCGACATTATCGAGGACCTGGGGCAGGCGCTGCGTGCCTCGCAGCGGGGTTAGGATGCGGCGTCTCACCGTTAACGGATCGGACGTTTTCATTGGCACCGGCGGTCGCGATTTCGATGCCGGCCTGCCGGCAATGGTCTTTCTGCACGGCGCCGGCATGGACCATTCGGTCTGGGCCCTGCTGGCGCGCGCCTTCGCCTATCACGGCCATTCGGTACTGGCGCCCGACCTTCCCGGTCACGGCCGCTCGGGCGGTGCGCCACTCGCTTCGATCGCTGCGCTTGCCGACTGGACGGCGGCGCTGATTGAAGCGGCCGGCGTCGGCAAGGCGTGGCTGGTCGGTCATTCGATGGGCTCGCTGATCGCGCTCGAAACCGCGGCGCGTCACCCCGGCAAAGTGACGGCGATGGCGTTGATCTCGACCGCCGCGCCGATGCGGGTGGCCGACGATTTGCTCAATGCCGCAAAAGCCAACGACCATGCCGCCGTCGACATGATCGACCTTTGGGGTCACGGCTCCCGCGCCACCATGGGCGGAAGCCAGATGCCCGGCGTGTGGATGCTCGGCGACGGCGAGCGCTTGCTCGAACTCTCAGGTCCCGGCGTCATCTTCGCCGATCTGTCCGCCTGCAACGATTACGCCGATGCGCTCGCGGCCGCGGCCAAGGTCAACGTCCCGGCAACTGTCGTGGTCGGCAGCCGTGATCTGATGACGCCGGCGCGAAGCGCCAAAGCGGTTGCCGCCGCCATACCGAACTGCCGACTTGCACTGATCGAAGGCGCCGGCCACATGCTGATGAGCGAACGGCCGGACGACGTGCTTGCCGCGCTGCGGGCGCAGTCAAGCTAGCGGAGCGGATTTAACATTCGCTACCCACTAGCGGCAGCCTCGTGAAGCGAATGTCAAATCCAAAGCTCCACTAAGACTCATATTTGATAGTGGTCCTTTTGATTCTAACATTCGCATGAGAAGCTGCCGAATACGGATGCGAATGTTAGAATCGGACCACTAGCGGTTAGAAGAACGCCATGGTGCGGATTTCGATGCTCTCGCGCATCGGCGCGTTCGGCGGTGTAGTCGGGTCCTCGAACGCACTGTGGCCGACGAAACGCGCCCGCCCGTCGGCCATCGAATCGTAGGTTTTGAGCATGATCGCGTGGTCGGGCGTCATCCGCGGGAAATACCACCATTTATGCTTTGGCGAGTGGCGCATCACGAAAATCTCGCCGTCGCGGTCGCGGTAACGCAGTTTCATGACGATAAACTCTTGTTCCGTCGATGAGGTGACGTCGCACATCGCCAGCGGTCGCTCCTCGACCGTGCGCCGCAGCGGCTTCCAGAAATTGTAAAACGCCACCCGTCGCTTCAACAATTCGTCGGCTTGGTTCGGTAATAGCTGGCGCACACGCAGCGGCCCGGAATTCGGCGTGTAATCGCAATGCACGTTCATCACCGGCGCGCGCCGCGAGGTCGAACGCTCCGCACGGTTCTGCGTCAGGTTTGCCTGGCTGCGGATGGTATGGTCGAAAATGATTACGCGGCTGGCACCGACCTCGTTCTGCACGAACTGCTCGACCGTCCCGTAGAATTTCGTGCGGATCGCCTCGTCGTCGTCCCATTCCACGAACGACGAATGGAGGTCGCGGAATGCAAATCCTTCGCGGTCGAGCGTGAACGACTTTGCGCGATCCCGGCCGTCATGCACGGTCATTTCGTGCGGGTCGTCGCCGGACTCGCGCCATTTCGTGCCGGGCGGCGGCTCGTAAAAATATACCTCCGGCGTGACGCCGGTGTCGCGGGTGTAGCGGAAAGTCGATTTGACGTCGGCCTGGGCTGTTGTCTTTGCTGTCATGTGTTCCGATGGGTCAGTGCGGTGTGGTCGCCGCGTCGACCGGGCCCTGCGTCTTCACCCAGCACGGCAGCTTTTCCACCTCCGCGATCCAGCGCCGGATATTCGGGAAGTCTTGCAGCGGCAGGCGCTGCTTCTGGTGAACGTGCATTGGCGCCGCGATCGCGATGTCGGCGATGGTCACGGTATCGCCGGCGACCCATTTCGATTTCGCCAGCCGCGCATCGAGTACGCCGGCGAGCCGCCGCCAGTTCGGCGTCTCCTTTTCCAAAAGCGCCTGGTCGGTCGGCGCTTTCAAGAGCGGCTTGATGGCGTTCTCGATGAAAAAGACGTAGCAGCTCGGCTGCCAATGCGCGGCTTCCCATAGCAGCCAGCGGTTTACGTCAACGCGTTTCTTCAAATCCTTGGGGTAGTATTTGTCGGTGCCGCTGATGTCGGCTGCGTATTGCAGGATCGCGCCGGATTCCCAGAGCGTGAAGTCGCCGTCCTTGGCCGCCGGCAGCAAGCCGTTCGGATTGAGATCGGTATATGGCGGCTGTTTGTGTGCGCCGGCGAAATAGTTCACGTGATTGATCTTGTAGGGCACGCCGAGCAGTTCCAGTCCCGCCAGCACCTTGCGGCTATTGATGGTGGCCGGATCGAGATGCACCTCCAACATGGTTCCTCCCCGCGTTATTTGTTTGATTGTCGGCAACCTTAGCGAGCCGCCGATAAAGCGGCAAGCGAACGCGGCCGCGGCCGCGCGCCGCCGTGGGCAATGTCCCGCTGTACGGCTTTGCATCGATGTGCTCTAGATTCGCTTGGGCTGACTTGAAACCAAAAGGTCCAGGGAGATTTTCGTGAACGTCGACGAGTTGGTGGCGATCGATGTCCATACCCACGCGGAGGAACCGTGCGGAACGCATCCGGACGATGGCTATGACGAGTTGCAGGCGCAGATGGCGGTCTACTTCAACCAGCCCAACAATCGTCCCACCGTCGAGGAAACCGCGGCTTATTATCGGGCGCGCAGGATCGGTGCGGTGATCTTTCCGGTCGATGCCGAGCGCGAAACCGGCTATCGCCGCTATTCGAACGAAGAAGTCGCTGAGAAAGCCGCCGCCAACAGCGACGTGCTGATCCCGTTCGCCAGCATCGATCCGGCCAAAGGAAAATCCGGCGCCCGCGAGGCGCGCCGGCTCATTCGCGAGTTCGGCATCCGCGGCTTCAAGTTTCATCCCTCCATGCAGGGTTTCTATCCAAACGATCGCAGCGCGTATGTGCTCTACGAGGCGATTGCCGAAGCAAAGCTGCCGGCGCTGTTCCACACCGGGCAGACCGGCGTCGGCTCCGGCATGCCGGGCGGCGCCGGCATCCGGCTGAAATATTCCAATCCGATGTATATCGACGACGTTGCCGTCGATTTCCCCGACATGCCGATCATCCTCGCGCATCCGTCCTTCCCGTGGCAGGAAGAAGCGCTTTCGGTCGCGCAGCACAAACCCAATGTCTACATCGACCTTTCCGGCTGGTCGCCGAAATACTTTCCGCCGATTCTGGTCAGATATGCCAACACTTTGCTCAAGCGCAAAATGCTGTTCGGTTCCGATTGGCCCGTCATCACGCCGGACCGCTGGCTCGGCGATTTCGCGAAGCTCGACATCAAGCCGGAGGTGCGTCCGCTCATCCTCAAGGACAACGCCATCAAGTTGCTCGGCCTCAAAGCCGCCGGCTGATCGCTTGCACATTGACGCAGCCGCCACGATCCGGCTTTTCAGCTAAGTCCCGATTTGATAATTGTTTCGGTGCCGCCGGGCGGGAATGGCACGGGTGGGTTTTCTGGCGATAAAACCGGCATCGGGGTAAGCAGGCCAAGCGTGCGCGCGGACGCATCTACAAGCTTGAATCGGTCGACCGTCGGTGCAAAAAGAAACCCCGGCTGGCGCTTGCCGTCGTGCCTCGACGGCTACGATGTGGCGGCGGCGTTGCTGTTCGTTGTGCTGCTTGTTTTGGTGGTATGGACCTTCCGCGACTACGCCATCTCCAACGACGAGGAGGTGCAGCAGCGCTACGGCGAAATGATCATCGCCTATTACACCAGCGGCTTTGTCGATCAGACGCTGTTTCACTACCGAGATCTTTATCTCTACGGCGGCCTGTTCGACATCGTCGCGGTCGGCGTCGAGAAATCGTTGCCGCTTGATCCCTATGCCGTGCGGCATTTGTTGACGGCGCTTACCGGCATCGGCGGGATCGGTGCGGTATGGGCGACGGCGCGCGCGATCGCCGGCTCGCGCGCCGGCTTGTTGGCGGCCGCGACGCTTTCAGTATGCGGCGTCTGGTATGGCCCGATGTTCAATCACACCAAGGACATCCCGTTCGCCGCCGCCATGATGGGGGCGACTTATTTGCTGGTACTGATTGTGCGGCAATTGCCGCGTCCGCGCTGGCATCTGGTCGCGTTGTTCGGTGTTGTTTGCGGCTGCGCCCTCGGTATCCGTATCCTCGGCGTTTTCCTCAGTGTTTTCGTGGTGTTTGCCATCGCCATGCAGGCGCCGATCGGCCGCGACACGACCTGGCGCGAGGTGCTGGACTTTAGCTGGCGGTCTGCGCTCCGTCTGATCCCGGCTGTTGTTGTCGCCTACGCGATCATGATCGCAGCGTGGCCGTGGGCGGTGTTGGAGCCGCTTAATCCGTTGCGTGCGCTGACTGCTTTCGCGGAGCTTAATTATCCGATCCGAACCATCCTCGACGGGCACGTCTATCACATGGGTGATGTGCCGCGCTCCTACGTTCCGGTCTATTTTGCAATCAAGCTCACATTGCTGCTTCTGGCCGGAGCGGTACTGGCGCTTGTCTTTGCCGTGCAGCCGCAGCGCGTTGCGCAAATGCCCGACGCGCGCAACGCGAGCTGGCGCAACGAGGGCTGGCGCAAGGAAACCGCTTTGATCGCGTTTTGCGCGCTGTTCCCGCTGCTGTGCCAGGTGGTGGCAGATGGACCTGCCGATACCGGGCTGCGGCATTTCCTGTTCGCCGTGCCGCCGCTTGCGGTGCTGGCGGGGCTTGGGCTTGACCGTCTGCTCGATCGCCTCGCGACGATCAGCCGCGCGGCTGCGGCGGGCGCGGCGGCGCTCGTGCTGCTTAGTCTCGCCTTCGACGCGGCGACGCTCTATCGCCTGCATCCGGACGAATATCTGTTCTTCAATCCGCTGGTCGGCGGCCTTGCCGGCGCATCGCGCCGCTACGCTACCGATTATTGGGTCAACATCATGCCGGAGGCGGTGATGGACCTCGAACATTTCCTCGATCGCGCCGATACGGGGCCCGGCCGATCGCACCATTATCTGGTCGGCGTCTGCGGCGAGCGGCTGCCGTTTGAAAAGGAAGCCGATAGGCGGCTGCAGTGGACGCGCGATTGGACCCGCGCCGAATTCTTCATCGCGCCGACCCACATGAATTGCGACCTGGCGCTCGA
>DATKRE010000052.1:0-5540 GCA_035532335.1 Xanthobacteraceae bacterium
TCAAGATCGTCATCCTTGACGACAACGCCAAGCCGGCTCAGGCCGCCAACGATCTGCGCAAACTTGCCGGCGACGATCACGCGCTCGCGGTCGCTGGTCCGCTGACTAGCAGCGCCTGCGAAGTTACTTTCCCGGTCGCCAATCAAATGCAGATCGTATCGACCTCGCAGGCGTCATCGAAACCGGGTGTCGCCAAGGCCAACCGGCCATGGGCGTTCCGTAACACCGTTGACGAAGGCGTTCTGGCGAGGGCATCGGTACCTTATTTCAAAAAGACCTTCGACGCGAAGTCGGTGGCGATAATCTATGACGCCAAAGACGCCGTCTCCACCGCGATCGCCACCAAGATCATGCCGAAGCTCTTTGCCGACAACGGCATCGAAGTGCTCAACGCCAGCGCGCCGGTGTCGTTCAACACCGGTGATCTGGACGTTAGCGCCCAGATCACCAAACTCAAGTCGCTCAATCCCGACGGCATCGTCATTGGCGCCGACTACAGCCAGGCGGTTACGGTGCTGCGCGAGATGAAGCGCCAGGGCCTGGACAAGCCGGTGATCGGCGGCACGCCGTTGATCTCATCGGCGATTCTCAACGCGGCGCCGGAAATTCCGATTGTCGCGCCGGCCACGTTCTACGCGACGATGAAGACGCCAAAAGCGGAAAAATTCGTCGCCACGTTGCAGCCGATCCTGCGCAAGACCGCCGGACTGCCACCCGACATCGAGCCGAGCATGTATGACGCCAACATCTACGAGACCGTCAGCATGTATGTCGACGCGATAAAAAAGAGCGGCATCACCGGCAAGGCCTCCGATCTGGAAGCCGACCGCGCGAAGATCCGCGACTACATGACCAACCTCAAAGGCTTTGAGGGCTTTAGCGGGCCGATCGGCTTCAACGCTGATGGCGATGCGGCGAAGGCCTTCTTTATCGTGCAAGGACAGAATGGCGCCTGGGCGACCAAGGTCACCGGTTGCAGCACCGGCGGCAGCTGCTGATCGCGATCATGCGAAACATGCGCCCGCCCGCTTGACGGGCGGGTTGCATGCACGCCGAAGACTCGTGCTCAGCCGCATTCGGTCCTAAGCTCAAGCGAAGCGGGGCTCGGCGCCGGGTCCGGCGCCGAGCAAGAACGTCACGATGCTGCTGCAACAACTGGTGAACGGCCTGACCTTGGGTGCGGTGTATACGCTCGTCGCGCTGTCCTTTTCATTGGTCATGGGGTTGCTCGCCATCCTCAACATCGCCATCGGCGAGTTGTTCATGCTCGGCGGCTATCTCGGCTTCGCCGTCATTGCGGCGCATTTTCCTCTGGCCGCGGCACTGGTGATCGGGATGGCAGGCGCCGCTCTGGTCGCGTTGGTTATCGATAAGATCGGCTATGAGCCGCTGCGCCAGGCGCCGCCGATCACGCCGCTACTGTCGACCATCGGTTTCTCCATCGTCTTGCAGAATGTGGTCACCAATATCTGGGGCTCGGATCCGCTGCAGCTTCCGTCGGGCCTGTTCGATCGCCGCGTCAATCTCGGTCCGGTGCAGGTCGGCGTGATGCAGTTGGTGGTGATCGGCGTGACAATCGTGCTCGTCGCCGCGGTGGCATTCCTGATTCAGAAGACCGCCATTGGCCGCGCGTTGCGTGCGGTTAGCGAAAATCGCGAGGTTGCCCGGTTGCTTGGCGTATCGGCGAACCGGATCACGTTGTTCGCCTTCATGCTTTCCGGTGCGCTCGCCGGTGCCGCCGGCGTGCTGATCAGTCTGCACTACGGGGCGATCACTCCTTATATCGGCGTCGACACCGGACTTAAGGCGATTGCGGTAATGGTCATCGGCGGCACTACAGGTGTCTGGGGCGCGCTGATCGCCGGTCCGCTGATCGGCATCGCCGAGGTGATGACCGTCGCCTTTGGCGGCTCGCAGATGCGCGATTTCGTGGTCTATGGTCTGATGATCGTTACGCTCTTGCTGCGGCCGCAAGGTTTGCTCGGCGCGCGGTCCGTGTCCGGGCAGCGGGTGTGATGTCGACCTATTACGCCGGTCTGTTCGCCGATATCGGCATTTTGGTACTCGGCGCGCTCAGCGTCTACATCATCCTCGTCACCAACCAATTGTCGCTCGGCAACGCCGGTTTCATGGCGATTGGCAGCTATGTCGCCTCGTTCCTCACCGCGGAGCAACATTGGGCGCTCACGCCGGCGTTGATCGTGGCCGCGCTTACAGCCGCTGTCATCGGCGTGATCGTCGGATTTCCCGCGCTGCGGCTCAAAGGCATTTATCTCGCAATCGCGACGCTCGGCTTCGGCGAGATGGTGCGGAGCTTCTTTCTGGTGTTCACCCCGATGGGCGGCTCCGGCGGGTATCGCGGCATGCCGCACGTTTCGCTCGGATATATCTGGGCCTGGACGGCCGGCGTCCTCTTGCTGGTGACGTTGCTTGAGCGGTCGCGGTTGTGGCTGGAAATGCGCGCCGTCCACGATGACGAGACGGCGGCCGGGCTGATCGGCATCAACACAACGCTGACCAAGGTTGGCGCGTTCGGCTTTGGCGCCGCCGTCGCCGCCATTGCCGGCGGGCTGTTCGCGCACCATTACATTTATATCGAGCCCGGCAATTTCGACTTCGAGCGTTCGATCGATTTCGTGCTCGCCGTCATTCTCGGCGGCTCGACGGTCGGCGCCGGCGCCCTGGTTGGGGCGGCGCTCCTGGTTCTGCTGCCCGAATGGCTGCGCTTTCTCGCCGACTGGCGGCTCGCGGCTTTCGGGGTGATGCTGATCCTTGTGTTGCTGACGCGGCCGCAAGGAATCCTCGACCGGCCGTTGCTGGCGCTGCTGCGCCTGCGGCGAAGCAGCGCGGCATGACCGCGGTGCCGCCAAACGCGATCCTTCGCCTTGCCGGCGTGAGCAAAAGCTTTGGCGGCGTCCGGGCGCTTCGTGACGTGTCGATCAGCGTTGCGCAAAATCGTATCGTCGGCGTCATCGGCCCGAACGGCGCGGGCAAAACCACCTTGTTCAACGTCATCACCGGCGCGTACCGACCGGACGCCGGCGACGTGACGTTTGCGAGCTGGCCGATCACGCGCTGGCCTCCGTATCGCATCGTGCGCGCCGGTATCGCCCGCACGTTCCAAAACATCAGATTGTTCGCCAGCATGACGGTGTGGGAGCATCTGATCGTGGGCCAGCCGCACGGCGGGTCGCCGCTGCGCAAGATTTTGCCGGGGCGCTTCGCCGATCGGAAGGCATGGGTCCGCGCCGAGGACGCACTTACGTTTTTCGGCCTGGAGAAATATCGCGAAGCGCTTGCGCGTACGCTTCCCTACGGCATCCAACGCAAGGTGGAGATGGCTCGCGCGCTTACCGCCGGACCCCAGCTCCTGCTGCTCGACGAACCGGTCGCCGGAATGAACCGTGACGAAGCCGACGATCTGCGTGCGCTGTTATTGCGGCTGTCCGCGCGCGGCTTGAGCATTCTCTTGATCGAGCACGATATGGCGTTCGTGATGAATCTTTGCCACGAACTCTATGTGCTCGATTTCGGTGCCTTGATTGCGGCAGGCCATCCGTCCGAAATTCGCACGAACCCGGCCGTCCTTGACGCGTATCTCGGGAGCGAATCGGCATGCTGACGGTGCGCGGACTTGAAGTGCTTTACGGGCCGATCCGCGCCGTCCGCGGCATCGATCTCGACGTCAATGCGGGCGAGATTGTCGCGCTGATTGGCGCCAACGGCGCCGGCAAGACCACGACAGTGCGCGCCATCGCCGGGTTGACGGCGTTTCGCGGCGAAATCGCTTACGGGGGGCGCAAGCTTCGGCCCAACACGGCCGAACGCAACCTGCGAGACGGTATTGCGCTGGTGCCCGAGGGCCGCGGCATTCTCGGCCGCATGAGCGTGGACGAAAACTTGCTGATGGGGGTCTATTGCCGTTCCGACCATACCGCCGCGCTTGCCGACATCGACCGGATGTATGCGCGCTTCCCGATCCTCAACGAACGGCGTCGCGCGCCGGCCAGTGTGCTCAGCGGCGGCGAGCAGCAATTGCTGGCGATTGCGCGCGCGCTGCTCAGCCGGCCGCGACTGTTGCTGCTCGACGAGCCATCGCTCGGGCTGGCGCCGAAAACCAGCGATGTCGTGTTCGACCTGATTGCCGCGCTCCGGCGCGACGGGCTGACCGTGCTGCTTGTGGAACAGAAGGCGCGGCAGATGCTGAAATTTGCCGACCGGGCGTATCTCCTGGAGAATGGCCGCGTGATAACGTCCGGTGCCGCCGCCGCACTCGCCAACGACCCACGGGTCGCAAAAGCTTTCCTGGGCGAAACGCCGGCGGCATCGCCTGCCGCGCCGTCATCGCTCGCCGACCAAGCGGAAATTCGACCTCATGGCTGATACAGTACGCAAGCGTTCCGCTCTCCGCTCCGCCAGCGCCCCAGCGCGCAAGGCGAACCGACGTTATGGCGCGGCGCCGCTGACGATTTCCCGGGCCGAGCTGGTCGTCAACGGCAGCGACCGCGAATTCCGTAAACTGGTGCACAACCTGTTCGGCTTCTCGACGCTGCACGAGCGCATCCGCAAAGGCCACGCCGAATTCATCGGCCTTGCCGGTATCGAATACACCGTCTTGATCGCTATCGCGCATTTGGCCGCGGAGGGCGACGTCAACGTCAAGACCGTCGCCGACCATCTGCATCTGTCCGGCGCGTTCATTACCTCGACGACCCGCCGGCTGCTTCAGCTCGGCCTCATCCACAAGACCATGGACACCGTGGATCGCCGCCGCGTCACCTTAACAGTCTCTGGTAAGGGTCGTGCCGCCTTGGAAAAGCTCGCGCCGCCGCAGCGCCGCGTCAACGACGTGGAGTTCGGCTGCCTCAGCCGGGAGGAGTTCAAGGCCCTTAACAACCTGATGCGGCGCATGATCGAATACGGCGAGCGCGCCGTTGCCTTGCAAAACTACCTGCTGATCGGTGAAGCTAAACCCGAAGGCAACGGCAAATAAGTCGACAGGAGGCGGGAGACGGTCTTCACCTTCCTGCGCCATGGCTTCAATATATGACTTGCGCTTGGGCTTATTGCGCCGATCGGCGGATTCGTCGCCGGCCTGTTGCCGTTTTCTTTGTTTTGGACGGTGAACGGCGCGCTGACGTTTTATGTCGGCGAATACGGTTTTCAACGCTTCACGCCGAGCCGTCGCGCTACACGTTCGTGCGCAAAATGCAGCATCGGCGGCATTACGACCATCAGGCCGTCACCGCACTCGGGTACGCGATCATCTTCAGCTCCACTAAGCCGCAAATTTGCTAGTGGTCCTTTTGATTCTAACATTCGCATGAGAGGGTGCCGAACACGGATGCGAATGTTAGAATCGGACCACTAGGTGGGTCGCGAATGTCAAATCCAAAGCTCCACTAGTATCTCTGCACAGAGGATATGACAGGTTGCAGTTTTGGCAAAGTTTCCGGGGCGATGCGGAGTCGGATGCTTCGAGCGGTGCCGGGCGTTCGGCTAATGAAACCCTGGCGTTCGAGAGTAAGCACCATCTGATG
>DATKRE010000053.1:0-10680 GCA_035532335.1 Xanthobacteraceae bacterium
TCTCGTCCGCCTGCCGAAACTGCTGAAGAATGCCGCTTGATCGAACGAGCCTATCGCTAAATCCGAAATACCCAGAGCATCGCCAACCAACCAGATCAAGCCAAGCTTCAAAAACTTAACTTCTTCAACAGCCTGTTAGGCATCGAATATAATCTCGCCGGAAATCGCGATAAAACAAATAGCATCAATATCTTATGCCCGGTGCCTTATGTTCCCGTTTTGGGAATATTGCGCTTGCTCCCATTTTGGGAACAGCATATCTTATGCAGGTTCTGTCATTGCGAACTGTGCGGCGTTTCTGGGAGCGACATCCCAATGCGGAAGTGCCGCCGCGCGCCTGGTACAAAATCGTTTCGGAAGCCAAGTGGAAGAATCCTGCAGAAATCAAAGCCACCTTTGGAACGGCTGATTTCGTCGGAGACAAACGGGTCATCTTCGATATTGGAGGAAATAAATATCGGATTGTCGCACGGGTCGTCTACGATCCCTTCTATCGCGTAATGATCAAGTTCGTGGGAACCCACGAGGAATATGACCGGATAAATCCGGAGACGGCATGATGATGGACGTTCGAGCTATTCACAACGAATCCGACTATGAGTGGGCGCTGAGAGAAATCGAAGCATATTTCGACTCAATTCCTGCACGCGGCACTCCGGAAGCCGATCGTTTCGATGTTCTCGCGGCCATCATCAAGGACTACGAGAATCAAACAATAGAGGTCCCGGACGTAGACCCTGTTGATGTTCTTCATTTCGCAATCGAGAGTCTTGGAAGAACCCAAGCGCAATTGGCCACGATAGTCGGCAGCCGGTCCCGTGCTAGTGAAATTCTAAACCGGAAACGACGACTCACTATCGACATGATTCGGGATATCAGCAATGCTTGGAGCCTGCCCGTCGGCACGTTGACTGGCAGCTACCATCTGAAAAAAGAGTCGGCTTAAGCAAAAAGCTCGCTTGCTCGAGCTTTTCTTCGTCGCCGCCATTCCGTTCCAGATTTTGGTGCCTTAGCAGCCACACCTCTCCCCGCAAGCGGGGAGAGGGAGGAAGACGCGAGGCGTCCTGCTCATCCGCCTAAACACAGGAGACTCCATCTATGACGCAATTCGCCTTCGGCAGCGGTACGCTCATCGGCAAACGCACCGACGTGACCGGCCTGGCGCCATGCCTGCTCGGCACGTTGCAAGACGTGTCGCTCGATTTCGATCGCAAGATCGAGACCCTGCTTGGCCAGTACAATATGGCGGTGGCGGCTGGCGGCGGTGAGTTCAAGATCACCGGCAAGGCGAAGTTTGCCCGTTTGCAGGCGACACAGATCAACAATCTGTTCCTCGGCCAGACGCTGACCGCAAACAGCATGCTGGAGATGACAACCGGCGAGTCCGGCATTGTCGCCTCGGGCGCGGTCACGGTTACCAACAGCGCGACCTTTGTTGAGGATTACGGCGTGTTTTACGCCACGAGCGGCGTGCAGCTTTCGCCAGTCGCGTCGGCGCCGGCAACCGGGCAGTACAGCGTGGCGAGCGGCGTCTACAGCTTCAACACCGCCGACAATGGCGCGGGCGTGCTAATCTACTACAGTTACACGGTTACGTCCGGGAACAAAATCGCGCTCGCCAATCAGCTCGCCGGTCCGCTGCCGATGTTCGAAATTTCGCTCAAAGAGACGTTCAATTATTTCGGCACCAGCAAGGACCTCGTGGTCAAGCTCAATGCCTGCGTGTCCTCGAAACTGGCGCTGCCGTTCTCCAATCAGAAATTCACCGTTGCCGAATTCGACTTCCAGGCAATTGCCGATGCATCGAACAATATCGGCACCATCAGCTTGAGCGAATAGCGGCGACGTAACCGACGCAAAATCAACAGCTTCAACAGTTGCAGTCGATTTTGCTCTGAAGTGTTGAAAAGCGATAAATCGGCAAGGGAGATATTCCGCGTGAGCTTAGAACGTGACGAAAATCTCGATTTGTCCGGCGGCCGCTCCGTCCGGCTTGGCGGACACGATTGGATCGTGGTTCCGCTGTCGTTACGGCAGATTCTCGCCATTGCGGATTTTGTGCCGAAGCTTTCCGCAATCGGCACCGACAATCTGTCGGGCGAACGGCTGATGCCGCTGGCCGAAGTGCTATGGCACGGATTGCGCCGGGCGCATCCGCGGCTCACGCGCGACGAGTTTTTCGACCTGCCGATCACCATCGCCGAGCTGGTCGCCGCGCTGCCGGTGGTAATTGAACAAGCCGGCGGCCGGCGCCTCGACAGTGCCGAAACGCCCGGGAGTACCGGCACGGGGGAAATGTTGGCGGCGAGCGCTTCGACAGCGTCGATTGGCGCGCGCTCGTCGCCGAGCTCGTGATCGAGCTGCATTGGACGCGTGATCAGGTTCTCGACCAGATCGACGCCCGCTTTCTCGAAGATCTGCACCGCGCCTGGGCGGATTATCCGCCGCTGCGCCGCCTGGCCGCTGCGGCGCTGGGGCATAAACCGCGCTCGCGTGGGTCGAAAAACTATCAGGCGCTTATCGCCATGTTTCCGGGTGACACCATCAGGTGAGCGAAAGGTTCGCGCATGGCTGACGATAATTCCGTCGAGATTCGCTTTAGTGCCTCGACCGGCGAGGTGCTCGGAGGCATCGAACAAATCCGCGAGGCGCTGCAGGGCTTGACCGATCCGGTCAAGGACATCAACGGCCAAATGACGATATTCCGCCTGCAGCTGGCCCAACAGCGCATGGTCCTGAACGCGGAAGCAAGCCAATATCAGATCACGCAAGATCAGAAGTTTGCCCTCTTGGAGGCCGAGACAAAAAAGGAATACGAGGCCGAATTGGCGTTGCTTAACCAGAAGCTTGCGCTCGGCGGCCTCGACGTGGATCAAAGACAAAAGGTGCTGGATAAGAAAACGGCGATCGAGATCAAGTACAACACCGACATGATCCGCCTCGACGCGCAGGCGATTGCACAACAACAACAAATGTGGACGGCCTCATTGAGCGCGATTGAAACCGCGTTCAATTCGCAACTGCGCGGACTGTTGGCGGGCACCACCAGCTGGTCGACGGCGTTCAAGCATATACTCGGCGACGTCATCATCAAGTTTATCGAAATGTGCGAGACGATGATGGTGAAGTGGGTCGCCGCCGAACTCGCGCAGACGACGGCGACGACGAGCGGCGCCGCGGCACGCGCGGCCGCCGAGCAGGCCGCCGCCGGCTCCGGCATTCTTGCCAATGCGGCGGGCGCCATGCAGGCGATCATGACCGACGCGGCGCAGGTCTTCGCCGGCGTATTCGCTTTCCTTGCGCCGGTCATGGGCCCCGCGGCCGCCGGGCCCGCTGCCGCGGCGCAGGCGACCGTGGCGTCAGCGGCGATCTTCGATGTCGGTACGGACTATGTCGTGCGCGGCGGTCTTGCGCTGATCCACCAGGGCGAAACCATCGTGCCGGCGCGCGGTTCCGGGCCTTATACCGGGACCGGGCAGGGCCCGCAGATCCACGCGCCGGTGAGCATCAGTGTCTCGGCGCTCGATTCGCAAAGCGTGTCGCGGTTCTTCAACGATAACTCGCGGCACATGCTGCGCGCCATCAATGACGCGGTGAAGCGCGGCGCGCATCTTGGCTTGCGCTCGATCAATCCGTGACCGGCCATGGGATATATCAACGGGGTGAATCTGCTGCCGTCGACCGGCGAGTTCACTTACGACACAATTGCGTATCTCGGGCGGCGCGCCACCGAGACGGCGTTCACCTCAATCAACCGCTACGCCAACGGCGGTCCGCTGGCGGGGACCGGATCGATCGCCGACTACACGGTCGCTATCGATAACCTGCAAGCGGAGATACCCGGCTGCACCACCGTTGCGGTGATCGTCTCATGGTTCGGTAGTTCGACGGACATCAGCGCCTGTCGGATTTATCCGTCGACCACCTATATCGGCGGCGCGTTTGCGCAAGCATCCGGCGCGCCGGATGTCTGGCGTTGTTCGGGGCTGACGCAGTCGTCCGCCGGGATCATTGCGATCCCGCAGATCGGCGGCGCGTCGATCTACGGCGGTACGCCGTCCGATCAATCCGTCGTTCGCTGCATTCGCGATCTGAAAGCGCGCGGGCTGCGGGTGGTGTTTTATCCGTTCGTCCTGATGACGGCGCCGGGCGAACCGTGGCGTGGAGCGATCGCCTACAACGGTAGCGATATTTCGAGCGCGGCGACAACGGCGGTCACCAACTTCCTGGGCAGCGCGGCTGTGTCCGATTTCAGTCCAGACGGCGTCAACCTGACTGTTGCGTATTCGGGCCCAGCCACCGATTACACCTACCGGCGCATGATCTTGCACTACGCCAATTTGTGCACGATCGCCGGCGGCGTCGATCTATTTCTGCTTGGCTCGGAATTCCGCGGCATCGAGACGATCCGCGGGCCCGCCTGGAGCAAAGCCGGCGTCATCGGCGGCGATGGAAAAGTGACGTGGGATTATCCGTTCATTGCCGGATTGATGCAGCTCGCCGACGATGTGCGCAGTGCGTTCGACGGCGCGGGCTGCGCCAAGGACACGGCCAATCTGCATCACTTGATCGCCTATTCGGCCGATTGGTCGGTGTGGATGGGGTATCAGCATCCGGGCGAGGACGGACAATGGCCGCATCTCGACCAGCTTTATGGGCACGATAACATCGATCTGGTTTGCTTCGACAATTACCTGCCGTTGTCGGATTGGACCACCGGCGACGGTGGTCTCGATGCACAAAACTGGCTCTATCCAGCGCCGAGCGGGACCTGGCCGCCGCCGGCAACAAGCTTCAGCGGGCTGGGGCTCCGCGGGCAACCGACGCTGTACAGCATCGATTATCTGAAGGCCAATATCGAGGGTGGCGAGAAGTTCAACTGGTTTTATAACGACAGCAACAATCTCGGTATCGGGCTCGATCCCAACGGCACCGACCTGCATGTCTCGCTGCCCGAAGGTGATCGGCTGACACAGTCGCGCAATCCGTATTATCCGAACCAGCAACTGCTTGCGAACAAACAGCTGCGCTGGTGGTGGAACAATCCGCACCAGGCGGTCTATGACGACGGCGACGGCACCGGTTGGTCGCCACATGGTCCTTATACCGCGTGGGTGCCGCAGTCGAAGTCGATCACGTTCGCCGAATATGGTTTCCCGGCCTGCGACCGCGGGACCAATCAGCCGAATGTCTTTTATTCTCCCGGCTCGGTCGAAAGCTCCACGCCATTCTGGTCGATCTGGGATCCGAACCAAAGCGAGGCCGGAGGCTATTACCCGCGGCGCGATGACGAGCTGCAATTGCTCGCGTTGCAGGCCATCTACGAATACTGGGCGACTAACGGCAACAACGTTACGGTCGGCGGCGTGCCGATGATCCAGACCGCGTTCATGTCGGTATGGAACTGGGACGCACGGCCGTTTCCGGCGTTCCCGCAACTGGCGAACGTTTGGGGCGATACCGGACGTTGGCCGGTTGGTGATTGGCTTGACGGCAAGGGACCGTTCGTTCCCGTCCTGGCGCCCGATGTGGCGCCGGCACTCGGACCGTATCCGACTTTTCCGTCCGTGCCGACGCTCGGATGGTCGGTCACTTTCTCGCCGATTTTCTCGACCGGTTCGGCCGCGCACGTGTCCGGGCGCGAAGTCCGCACGGCGAAGTTCGCGGCGCCGCGCTGGGTCGTTACGCTGAACTGCGATATTCTGCGCATGGCCGCGCCGCATGCGGAGTTGCAAGCCATTATCGGCTTCTTCGCGCAGTGTGCGGGTGAAAACGCGTCGTTTTATTTTGAACCGCCGAGTTTATCGCCGGCCGTAACGCAGCTGCTTGGCATTGGCGACGGTTCGACCGCGACGTTCGCTTTCGCCGTGTCGCTCGGCGCCTATGCGTTGGTTCCGGCCAATGTCGGCGCGGTATCAGCGGTCTATCTCAATGGCGTGACGCAAGCCGGCGCTTACACCGTCAACGCCGAGGCGATGGCGCCGTCGCTGACTTTTGTTACGCCGCCGGCGGCGGGTATCGCCGTCACCGCCAATTTTCACTGGTCGTTCCTTTGCCGTTTCGATGACGATAGCGAAGACGTGGAGGAGTTCATGGCCGCGCTCTACGCGCTGCGATCGCTCAAGCTGCGGACGGTGCGGTCATGACCGCTCCACCCTCGCTGCCAAGCCTTCCCGGTCTTGCCTGGTCGCGACACAAGACACCCAGGTACTCGACCCGCATCGCATCGCATGTTTCAGGCCGCGAGGTGCGCGTCGCGCTGATGAGCTATCCGCTTTACGAATTTGCGGCGGTTTATAGTGGCCTAACATCCTCGGCCACTGCTTTCGCCGGACTTGGTGGGTCGAGCTTGCAAAACCTTATGGGGTTCTTTCTGCAACTCCAGGGGCAGTTCGGGACGTTTCTCTATACCGACCCGGACGACAACGCCGTCACCGGTCAGGTCTTTGCAACCGGCGACGGCTCGACCGCGACGTTTGCGATGATGCGCGCGCTCGGCGGTTTCCTTGAGCCGGTAGGCTGGGTGGTGAGCATCGGCAACGTCTATCTCAACGGCGCTGCACAGCCTGGAAGCGGCTATGCGCTAACGCCGCCGAACAGCCTAACGTTCACCGCCGCGCCCGATCCAGGCGTCACCGTGTCAGCCGATTTCACCTACGCCTTCAATTGCCGCTTCCTCGACGACCAGATGGACTTCGAGGAGTTCATGGCAAATCTCTGGAAACTCGACAGCATGAAATTCCGCAGCGTCAAAAGCTAGTGGTCCAATTCTAACATTCGCATCCGTATTCGGCGGCTTCTCATGCGAATGTTAGAATCAAAAGGACCACTAGCAAATATGAGTCTTAGTGGAGCTTGGATTTGACATTCGCTTCACGAGTCTGCCGCCAGGTGGGTAGCGAATGTTAAATCCGCTCCACTAGCGGGGGAACGAACGTGAAAAGCTGCTCGCGCCGGCGCGAGCAGGGTTGGTGTGACGACTGCGAGCGCGAGGCGAAAAAAAATGAAACCGGCATCTTCCGCGCTTATCAACTATCTCAATAGCGGGCGCGGCAGTCCCGACGTGCCGTTGTTCATGGCGGACTGTTTTACCTTCACGCTGCGCTCCGGTCTCATCCTTCGCTACGCCAATGTCGACGCCTCTTTCAGCTACGGCGGCAACAGCTATCTCGGCAATGCGATCCTGGTTGATGGGCTGAAATACAAGGCGGCCGTCGGTCTTGAGGTCGATCAGCAGCAAATCAGCATCGCCGCGCGCTCGACGGATACCATCAGCGGCGGCGCTCCTTTTCTCCAGGCATTGCGGGACGGCTCATTTGACGGCTGCGAGATCGAGCGGGATCGGGTGTTCTTCTCCGATCACGTCGGGGGCACCGCGATCGGCTCCGTCACGTTGTTCAAGGGCAGGCTTGGCGTCATCGCCCAGATCGGGCGGACCAGCGCGCGGCTAACGGTAAACTCCGACCTGGTGCTGCTCGACATCGACATGCCGCGCAATGTCTATCAACCGACGTGCCTGCACACGCTGTACGATTCCGGCTGCACGCTCGTCAAAAATGCCTTCGGAACCAATGGAACGGTCGGCGCCGGCTCTACCGCGTCGGTCATCAACTGGTCCGGTGCGCTTGCAGCCCATCAGCAGGGTTCGATCACCTTGACCTCGGGGGTGAATGCCGGTGTGACGGCCAACGTCAACGGCGTCGTCGCCGGAATTTCGCTCACGCTCGGCTATCCGCTGCAAAGCCCGCCGGCCCTGGGCGACGCCTTCACCGTGTATCAGGGATGCGACCACACCCCCGGCACCTGCCAAAGCAAATTTAATAACCTGCCGAATTTTCGCGGCTTTCCCTATGTCCCGCCGCCGCAGATGGCGATTTGAAATTTACACCCCAGTATGTTATGTAATACCTATATTTAATCAGGTATTACCGAGGCGCACATGGCGGTGACAGTGACAAGCAAAGGGCAGGTGACGATACCTAAGCCGGTCCGCGACCGGCTCGGAATTAACCCGGGTAGTAAGGTCGATTTCGAGGTCAGCGAAGATGGGCGTGCTTTTCTCCGCCGGGTTGGAAAGGCCAAGATGCGGCCCAGTCCGTTTGAGCGGCTGCGCGGCACCGCCACAAGCGGCCTAACCACCGACGAGATCATGGCGTTGACCCGTGATGGTGCCTGATGACTTTCATCGACACCAACGTGCTCCTGGACGTCGCGACAGACGATCCAAGGTGGGCACGCTGGTCTCTGCGTCAGCTTGATCTCGCAGCGACTCGCGGCCGGCTATTGATCAACGCCGTGGTGTACGCCGAGTTCTCGATCGGCTACTCGCTCATTGAGGAAGCCGACCGAGTTGTTGCGGCTGTCGGACTTCACCTGACTGAGATGCCACGCGCGGCGTTGTTTCTCGCAGGCAAGGTTTTTCAGCGCTATCGCGCGCAGGGTGGCAGCCGTACCGGGGTATTGCCTGATTTCTTTATTGGCGCCCACGCCGCCGTTACGCAAGTTCCTTTGCTCACCCGCGATCCGCGTCCTTATCGGACTTATTTTTCGGGCATTGCGATCATCGCGCCGGACACAGGCGAATCCGCCTAACCGCCAACGGTTAGGCTTGATGGGAACGCCGCTCTGAAGCGAATTCCCTCTCTAAAATCGGATCAGAAATGACTCAAGACGAAAACGCACAGCGCGCCGCTGTCGTCGCTGCGGCGCGGTCGTGGATCGGCACCCCCTATCACAATTGCGCCGACATCAAAGGCATCGGCGTCGATTGCGGTATGTTGCTGGTGCGGGTGTTCGTAGACGCCGGGCTATGCGCGTCGTTCGATCCGCGGCCTTATCCGGCGGATTGGCATCTGCATCGCGGCGAGGAACGCTACCTCGGATTTCTCGCCGATCGCTGCAGTGAGGTCGCCAGGCCGTCACCGGGAGACATCATGATGTTGCGGTACGGTCGCTGCTACGCTCACGGCGGCATCGTCACCAGAGCGGAACCGTTCACCATCGTGCACGCATTCCATCCGGCGCGGCGCGTTGTCGAGGAAGAAATCGATCATAATAGTGTCTTGTGCGCCGCTGCCCGTGCCCCGCGTTACTTTAGTTGCTGGGCCAAGTACCCGTTGCTCGGCGCGAGCGGGTTGGAGGACGGCGGCGCGAGCGCCGAGCGTAAAAAGTGAGCGGCGTATTCGGCGGCGGGTCGTCGCAGACGACGACGCCGGATTATACCGGGCTGCAGATCCAGACCGCCGTCAGCACGCTGCCGATCCCGCTTATCTGGGGCGCGTCGCGCCTCGCGCCGAACGTGGTCTGGTACAACAATTTCCAGACCCAGCAAGGCGGCGGCGGCAAGGGAGCGGGCGGGAAGGGGGGCCTGTTCGGCGGTGGCAGCGGGTCCGCGACTTATACCTACAGCGCCGCCGTGATCATGGCGCTTTGTGAGGGACCGATCACCGGCGTCAACCTGATCTGGAAGAATCAATCGATCTATTCGCTGGCCGGATTGGGATTGTCGCTATTCACCGGCAGAACGCCGCAAAGCGCCTGGAGTTACCTCGGCGCCGCATACCCCTCGCAAGCGCTTGCCTATCAGGGGACCGCTTACGTATGCTCGTCGGATTACAGCCTCGGCGATACTGCGACGCTCGACAACCACAACTTCGAAGTACGGGGGATTTTCTACGGCACCGGGTACGGTCAGCTTCAGTACAATTCCCAGGATGTCACCGGCAACGGTGCCGGATATGTGTTCGTGGACGCCGATCCGGCGCTGATCGTCGCCGATTTTCTCACCAATCCGCAATACGGCATCGGTTTCTCGCAGGCTTCGATCGACGCGACGACGTTGTTCAGCGCCGCTCGCGGCAACGATGCGTCGTTTCAAACCTATTGCCGCGCAATCGGCCTGGCGCTCAGCCCCGCGCTCACCGATCAGGAGCAAGCCTCGAGCATTCTCGGCCGTTGGCTGCTATTGACCAACACGGCAGCAGTCTGGTCCGGCGGCGTGCTCAAGTTCATTCCGTACGGTGACAGTTCGGTCATCGGCAACGGCATTACTTTCGCTCCGGACGTTACGCCGATCTACAATCTCGATGACGATGACTTCAAGCTTGAAAGCAACGAAGACCCGTTGCAGGTCACGCGGTCCGATCCATACCAAGCCTACAATGTCTGGCGGCTTGAGATCGCCGAGCGCGACAACGCCTACAACCTCACCAGCGTCGAGTCGCGTGACCAGAACGCGATCGAGCTTTACGGTATGCGGATCGCGCCGACCGTCACCGCACATGAAATTTGCGACCAGAATGTTGCTCTGGTTGCGGGCCAATTGATGCTTCAGCGGGCGGTTTATATCCGCAACACCTACAAGTTCCGGCTGTCGTGGGAATATTGCCTGCTCGATCCCATGGATCTGGTTACCGTCACGGATTCGCTACTCGGACTTTCGAATGCGCCGGTCCGCATCACCGAGATCGAGGAAGATGAAAACGGCTTCTTGCAAGTGACCGCGGAGGAATTCCCGCTCGGCGCCGCGACGGCGACGCTCTATGCGACACAGCCGGTCGCCAATAATCCGATCGACCGCAATATCGCGGCCGATCCGGTCAATCCGCCGATTATCTTCGAGCCGCCATCGTCGCTTGCCGGGCCCACGGCGCAAGTCTGGATCGCGGCGTCCGGCGGCGC
>DATKRE010000054.1:0-39605 GCA_035532335.1 Xanthobacteraceae bacterium
GACGGGCGCGTCCACGCGCCCGTCACCAAGCCAACACAGAATCAACGAGGTTTGTCATGGAACGCGAAGTCCTTCACCGCATGCTCCGCGATATGCTGCTCTCCCGTACCTTCGAAGAGCGCGCCGCGGAAGAATACAGTAAAGGAAATATCGTCGGGTTTCTTCATCTTTATCCCGGCGAAGAGGCGGTCGCGGCGGGCGTGATCAATGCCGTCGGGCCGTCCGACTATATTGTGAGCAATTACCGCGAACACGCGCATGCACTGGTGCGCGGCACCCCGGCGCGGGAAGTGATGGCGGAACTGTTCGGTCGCGCGACCGGAATGAGCAAGGGCATGGGTGGATCGATGCACATGTTCGATCGCGAGCGGCGGTTCATGGGAGGTTACGCGATCGTCGGCCAGACCTGCCCGATCGCTATCGGCGTCGCCTATGCGGTTGCCATGCGCGGGCTTCCTGAGGTGGTCGTCTGCTTCATGGGTGACGGCGCCGTCAATCAGGGCACATTTCATGAGTCGCTCAACATGGCTGGCCTCTGGCGGCTGCCGAGCTTGTTTGTTTGCGAGAACAATCACTACGCTATCGGCACGGAGATCCATCGTCACTCGGCAGTGCCGGAAGTGTTCAAGCGCGTTGCCGCCTACAACATTCCGGCAGAAAAAATCGACGGGATGGACGTGATCAAGGTCCACACTGCGACCAAGCAGGCGCTCGATCGAATCCGGCGCGGCGGCGGTCCGCAATTCATTGAGTTTGAGACCTACCGCTATCGCGGCCACTCCATGGCCGATCCCGGCACCTATCGGCCGGCGGTCGAGCTCAAGGCTCATCAAAATATTGATCCGCTCACGATCGGTGCTCGCGAGCTTGAATACCGCTATCCGACACCGGACGAGCTTGCCGAGGTCGGACCGGACAATATCAAGCTATTCGCTGACCATCTGCTCGATGCCGAATACCTGGCCGAGACCGAGATGGAAGAGCTTAAGCAGGAAATTCAGAGGACCGTGGACGACGCCGTCGCGTTCGCCTCGCAAAGCCCGCAGCCGACCATGGATGCGGCTTGGGGTCATCTCAACGGCAACAGCCGCCACGAAATCATGGTATAGGAGACGAGCGATGTCACATGAATTACTTTATTGGCAGGCGCTTAACCGCGCCATGGATCACGAGATGGCTGCCGATGAATCGGTGTTCACGCTCGGCGAAGACGTCGGCCTTTACGGCGGCAGCTATCGTGTCACCGAAGGACTCTACGCCAAATATGGCGAGTGGCGCGTGCGCGACACGCCGATTTCGGAAAACGGCTTCACCGGGCTGGGCGTAGGCGCCGCATTGGTCGGCGCGCGTCCTGTGGTCGAGATCATGACCATCAACTTCATATTGCTGGCTCTCGACTCGATCATCAACGGGGCGGCAAAAATCCCCTTCATGTCGGGCGGGCAGTTCAAAATGCCGTTGGTGGTGCGCGTGCCAGGTGGCGTCGCTCGTCAGCTCGCGGCACAACACGCGCAACGCCTGGAACACACGCTGATGAACGTGCCGGGCTTGCGTATTGCCGTCCCGTCAACGCCGCAGGACGCCTATTGGCAGCTGCGGCAGGCAATTGCCACTGACGATCCGATCATTCTATTGGAGCATGAACTCCTCTACTTTACCAAGGGACAGGTCGACTTCGTGGCGGAAGCGCCGCCTATGCACCGCGCCGTTGTACGCCGCGAGGGCCGCGATCTGACCATCATCAGCTATTCGCGTCACGCAGTGTTGTCGCAAGAGGCTGCCAATGAGATGGCAAAGGAAGGGATCGAAGCCGAAGTCATTGATCTGCGCAGCTTACGGCCGATCGATTGGGAGACCTGCGTAAAGTCAACGGAGAAAACGCATCGCGTGCTGGTTGTCGAGGAAGATTGCCGCTTCGCTGGCGCCGGGGCCGAAATCGCCGCGACGCTGAGCGAGCGCTGCTTCTACTCGCTTGATGCGCCGATTCAGCGGCTGGCCGGCCTTGATATTCCGACTCCTTACAATGGTGCGTTGGAGGCAGCTACCATTCCGCAGATACCGGACATTGTTGCCGCCGCGCGCAACTTGTATCAATCCGCCAAGGAAACCAAGGCTGCATAAAAAATGACTCAGCCGATTACCATGCCGGCGCTGTCGGACACGATGAGCAACGGCCGCTTGGTGAAGTGGACGAGAAAGCTTGGCGAGCCGGTCAAGAAAGGGGACGTTATCGCGGAGATCGAAACCGACAAAGCTGTCATGGAAGTCGAGGCGTTCGAAGATGGCTATCTGAGCGGGCCGCTGGCGGCGGAAGGAACGGAAGCTCCAGTCGGGGAAGTCATCGGCTATATCACCGAGAAACATGAAGACGTGGCCGGCGATGCCCGGGCCGCCGGCGCCGCCGTTCGGCCGCCGGCCCCCCCGGTACCGAAATCGGAGGCCAAGCCGCCAACCACAAGGGCGGAATCTCCAGTTTCGGCAGTATTAGCGGCCTCGATGGCAATCCCGCAGCATTCTGGCGGGACAGGGCGGGAGCATCGTCGTCCCGCCACGCGGTCGCCCTCCACCACGCCGGCGCCGACAAAAACACTGTCGTCGCCGCTTGACGCCGGCCCAGCCTTTCGTATCGAGCGTGCATCCAGTCTGCGTGAGGCCGTTGCACGTAATATGATCGCCGGCGCGGCAACGCCCACATTTCGGGTCACTGCGCTGTTGCCGCTCGAGCCTTTGGCCGCTGCGGCCAAAGCACATCAGCAATCGCTGTCGCTTCTCCTGGCGCGAGCATGCGCGCGTACCATCGCAACGCATCCGTTATTCAACGCAGCTTACACGCCGGAGGGACTGGCGCGACGCGAGCGCGTCGACATTGGTATTGCAGTCGATGGCGGCGACGGGCTGATCACGCCGGTGTTGCGCGATGCCGCTGGCCGCTCCCTGGCGGCACTGGCTCAAGACTGGAGTTCCCTGCGCGAGAAGGTCAAAAGTCGGCGGCTTGTGCCTGCGGACTACAGCGGCGCGACCTTTTATCTGAGTGACCTCGGCGTATTTTCCGTGGTGGAAACCTTTGACTCGATCATCCCGGTTGGCGCCTCAGCTATTTTATCGGTCGCCGCTTCGCGTCCGCATGGCGCGTCTTGCACATTGGCGTGTGACCACCGGGTCGTCTTCGGCGCAGACGCCGCGCGCTTTTTCGAAACGCTGCGCCAGCGGTTGAGCGATCCGGGCAAGCTGCTCATCTAAGGAGATACCGATGACAAATTTTCCGGCGCGGCACGCCGAGCTGCAAAGCATCATGCCGCGGTTAGCTAGCGAACTGCGCGGGCCGATCGGTGGCTTTGCCAATCTGCACAAGGCGGCGACGGCTGATGGCACGCTCAACACGAAGACTAAAGAGCTGATTGCGCTCGTGATTGCGGTCGCTGGCCATTGCGAACCGTGCATCGCCTACCATGTCCACGACGCACTCAGAGCCGGCGCTAGCCGCGCCGAAATGTTGGAGGCGTTGGGCGTCGCCGTGATGATGGGAGGGGGACCAGCGGCCATGTATGCCTGCGACGCCTTTGTGGCGTTGGAGCAATTTGAAAGTGCGAATAAAGCTTCAGACCAAAGCTAGTGGTCCGATTCTAACATTCGCATCCGCATTCGGCAGCTTCTCATGCGAATGTTAGAATCAAAAGGACCACTAGCAATACGACGCCTTTGGCGCGGCATCGCGGACCGGAGCGATCAAAGTGTTTATCGAGGCAGGTCCTTGACTATGGTTTCGGCCGGACAATCACGGGAGTTTGCGAAAGTTTTGCAAGCACCTGGCATCGGCGGCGTATAGGGACCCATTCGTAGAGGAAAATCTCGAGCGGCCGCCACATTGCTACCCATCCGATGATCAGCATGCCTTCGCCTACGATGTCGGAAATGGCGCCGCTTCCGAAAGAGAACGCCAACCCTCGCAAGAGAGAGCACAAAAGCAAAAACGCCAGCCCAGTGACCAAGGCGATTCGACCCTCATGGAATAAGAGTCGAAGACGCCGGCGTTCGTGCGTTTCGCGGTAGGAAAAGTAGTGATGCACAGCCGTTGCAATATCCAAAATGCCGGTTTGCGGCAACTGATCGGCCGGAAGATGAACAATGAGCGTCAAGGCCTGTTGCCGCGGAATTTCCTCCGCGGAGCCGACAATATAGTCTTCTGCCTCCTGATCGAGGTCACGTTCGCGAAATGGAGACGGATCGAGTGAATTGAACAGTTGAGCGAGCCGACTGAGGTTGATCTCTATCCTCGCGTCCGTCTCTGATCCATGAGAGTGGTCTGCGTCAGCCATCGTGCGGTCCATTTTGTTTAATTTCCGCTTTTTAAGACAAGGCGGCAATTGAAATAAATCCGGACTGTCTCGTCCTTCCCTTGCGCGTTGATCGAGATCAAACTTTGCCCGACAGTGACCTTTATGAGGGTGGCTATTGGCGGTAGGGGCAACCGCTTCGAACGCGGTTTTGACAATGCAGGCGATGGTCCTTGAGCGGTTGCGCGAGCCGTTGAAATCGCAGGAGCGGCCGGATCCGGACCCGGTCGCGGGTGAGGTACGTGTCCGAGTCGCAGCATGCGGCGTATGCCGCACCGATCTGCACGTGGTTGACGGCGAATTGCCCAACCCACAGTTACCGATTATCCCCGGCCATGAGATCGTCGGTTATGTCGATGCGGTCGGAAAAGGAGTTGACACCCCCGCGGTCGGAACGCGCGTTGGTATTCCGTGGCTTGGCTGGACCTGCGGTCAATGCGACTACTGTCGTAGCGGTAGGGAAAACCTCTGCGATCGTCCATTGTTTACTGGGTACACGCGCGACGGTGGTTATGCCACGCATGTGGTCGCGGACGCGCGATACGTATTTCCGCTACCGGAAGGCGGCGACGACGTGGCAAGCGCGCCACTCCTGTGCGCCGGCTTGATCGGTTGGCGGTCGCTGCGCATGGCCGGCGAGGGAAAGAGAATCGGCTTATATGGCTTTGGCGCGGCCGCTCACATCGTTTCGCAGGTAGCGCGGTGGCAGGGGCGCGATGTCTATGCCTTTACCAGGACCGGGGACGCTCCCGCACAAGCCTTTGCCCGCAAGCTCGGTGCTTGCTGGGCCGGTAGCTCGGAAGAGAAGCCGCCGGACGAACTCGATTGCGCGGTCATTTACGCGCCAGTCGGATCGCTGGTGCCGGCGGCGCTCGGCGCGGTGCGCAAGGGCGGCCGGGTCGTCTGCGCCGGCATCCACATGAGCGATATTCCGGCTTTTCCTTATCGGTTGCTGTGGCAAGAAAGAGAACTTCTGTCGGTCGCCAACCTCACGCGCGCCGACGGAGAGGAATTCTTTGCAATCGTTCCAAAGGCCGGTATTGCGACACAGACTAAGGCCTATGCGCTAGCAGAGGCAAACGAAGCGCTGGCGGATTTGCGTTATGGCCGATTACAAGGCGCGGCGGTCCTTGTTCCGTGAATGGCGTTAGAGCATAGCAAGCCGGGCAAACAGCCAAAGCTTGATTTGATCGAGGACGAAGGCCAGGGCGACCGCTGCCAGGAACAATCCGCCAACAATGATTGGTGCCAGCGGGGCCATCAGGAAGCCAGTGAGAGCCAAAACAGTAACGATCGACAGGTCGGCAACGGAAGAAAGAATAAGAATAATGCTCGGTCGGGACGACCACATCCGTCCCCGCGCGCGTGCAATATAAAAAACAGCTTGCCCATTATATGGCACAGTTAAAATTGGCATTGCATGTCAACTTACGGCCTCGATAAGCTGTTTTCGCCGCGGTCGGTGGCCGTCATCGGCGCCTCGCCGCGAGAAAGCTCGCCCGGTCGGGCAGTATTGGCAAATCTTCGTAGCGCCGGCTTCCTGGGTGCCATTCATCTGGTCAACCCGCGCTACGACGAGATCGAGGGCATTCGCGCAGTCAAGTCCTACGACAATTTGGCCGAGGCTCCCGATGTTGCGGTTATCGGAGTGCCGCCGGCGGCGGTTCCGGACGCTGTCGCTGCCGTCGCACAGAAAGGGACCGCGGCCGCCATTATCATCACCGCCGGTCTCGACCAAGGTTCGGGCTCACTCTCCGAGCGTTGTGAACGCGCGGCGCGCGCGACCGGCCTGCGTTTGGTGGGTCCAAATTGCCTCGGCGTCCTGGTGCCGCGGGCGAAATTCAATGCAAGCTTCACCGCTTCGACACCGTCAGCCGGCGACCTCGGCCTGATTTCGCAGTCCGGCGCCATCGCTACAGGCCTTGTTGAGTGGGCCGCGGCGCGTGGTGTCGGATTCTCCGCAATCGTCTCAATCGGCGACAGTATTGATGTCGATTTATCCGATCTGCTTGATTTCCTTGCTATGGATCGTGCGACACGGGCGATTCTGCTTTACGTCGAGTCGGTTCGGGATGCGCGCAAGTTCATGTCGGCGGCGCGTGCAGCGGCACGAGCAAAGCCGGTACTAGTAATCAAGTCCGGACGGCACGCCCAAGGCGCCAAGGCAGCCCTGACCCACACCGGAGCGCTGGCGGGATCGGATGCGGTCTATGACGCCGCTTTTCGCCGAGCGGGTCTGCTGCGCGTCCTCGACCTCGACGAATTGTTTGCTGCCTCGGAGACGCTCGGTCATCTCACCGCGGTGAGCGGAAAGCGGCTCGCCATTCTGACCAATGGCGGCGGCGTCGGCGTGCTCGCGGTCGACCGCCTGATAGAACTTGGCGGCGAGCTCGCCGCGATCTCGCCCGATACGATGCAAAAGCTTGACGCCGCGTTGCCGCGGATCTGGTCGCACGCAAACCCGGCCGATATTGCCGGCGATGCCGATGCGGCACGCTATGCGGCCGCACTCGGCCATTTGCTCGACGATCCAGCCAACGACGCCGTACTGGTGATGAATGTGCCGACGGCGCTGGCTTCTCCCGCCGACGCCGCGAAATCCATTGTCGCTGTCGCTGCACAACACCGGGCACGGCGTTCGCCGCTTAAGCCAATATTCGCCATGTGGATCGGCCAAAGCGATGCGTCTGCCAAAGTGTTCGAGGATGCCCGCATCCCAAGTTACGCGACGGAGACGGCCGCGGTTTTCGGTTTTACCCATCTCGTGCGCTACCAGGAAGCGCGCAATTTGTTGATGGCGGTACCACCGAGCTTGCCGCACGATTTCGCACCTAATTCCGACGCGGTGCGCCCGGTGCTGGATGGGGTGCTGAGTGAGAAACGCGTCTGGCTCGACCCGGCCGAGTTGTCTCGGGTGTTTTCTGCCTATGGGATTCCTGTGACGCCGGCAGTGCTGGCCCGGAACCCCGATGAAGCGGTGGCGGCGGCAAAACCGTTTCTCGCTGACGGCACACCGGTCGTCCTGAAGATTCAATCACCGGACATTGTTCACAAGTCCGAAGTCGGCGGGGTGCAGCTCAATCTCGCTACTGAGCGTGCGGTGCGCGAAGCTGCCGATGACATCTTAAAAAAAGCCCGCGCGGCTAAGCCTAATGCGCGGATCACCGGTGTCACCATGTTCCCGATGATCGTGCGGCCGAAAGCGCGCGAGCTGATCGTCGGGGTAGCCGACGATCCGACCTTCGGTCCGGTGATCGTATTCGGGCAGGGTGGGACTGCCGTCGAAGTCATCAGCGACAAAGCACTGGCGTTGCCGCCGCTTGATCTCGATTTGGCTCGTGGATTGATTGCACGAACGCGGGTTTGCCGTATCCTGAAGGCTTACCGCAACGTACCGGCCGCCGATGAGCGGGCTATTGAACTTCTTCTCGTAAAGCTTTCGCAGTTGGTCGCCGATTTCCCCGAGATCAGAGAAATCGACCTCAACCCGGTTCTTGCCGACGAGACGGGCGTGATCGCCGTTGACGCTCGAATGTCGATCGCTCCGGCAGCGGCATCGCAGCGCGACCATCGCGGTAATCGGCGTTTCGCCATCCGTCCGTATCCGACGGAATGGGTGCGTCACATGCAATTGCGCGATGGGACGCCGATCCTCGTCCGTCCGGTCCGGCCGGAGGATGAGCCGCTTTATCCGCCTTTCTTTGCTGCGGTCACGGAAGACGACCTTCGGTTGCGCTTCTTCGCCCCGGTCAAGGATTTCAGTCACGCCTTCATCGCCCGCTTTACGCAAATCGATTACGCGCGCGCTATGGCCTTCATCGCGCTTGACGCAACCAGCGGCGAGATGCTTGGCGTTGTTCGCTTGCACTCGGATGCGGACTACCAGAGCGGCGAATATGCAGTACTCGTTCGCTCGGACCTTAAATCGCGCAGTCTTGGCTGGCTCCTCATGCAACTAATTATCGAGTACGCCCGCAGCGAAGGCCTGCGTGTGGTAAGCGGTCAGGTTCTGCAAGAGAACACGACGATGTTGCAAATGTGCCGAGAGCTCGGCTTTCAAATCGAGTCCGACCCGCAAGAGCCTTCAACGGTGGTGGCAAGCTTGTGCCTTTAGCCGAGGTCAAGGCCTAGCGTTCCAGCGATTTCAGGTAAGCGATCACGTCGGCGACCTGACCGGGATCGAGCTGGAATTCTGGCATCGATGGATGGCCCGTGATGATCCCTTCGCCAAGCGATTCCTGCAAGTTCTCGATTGGATACCGCTCGTGCAAGGTGCGAAATGGGGGTGCGATCCGAAGCGGACTCTCGCCGACATGGATAACCGAATGGCAATGCGAGCAATGAGCCCGCACGAAGACCAGCCCTCTTTGCGCGGCCGGAGAAAGCGCTTCCTCGCTGCGTGCCTGTTGCGGCATAAAGATAAGGCACGAGAGAACTGCCACGAGAAGACCGAGGTGAACGCTGCGTTTCTTGTGCAAGTTAGCCGCCTTTTTCTCTGCAAATTTCCTAGACAGACGCAACCGTGTTCACGCGCGAGCTTCCGGTCTAGCGGCCTCGTCCTCCGACGAAGGAAAGGCCATTCCCGACATCGGCTCAACCCAAACGATGTGGTCATGCACCTGATGCACGCCTGGCACGTTTTCGGCCACGACCACGCACGCCTTCCTCATCCGCTCGTCGGTAATGGTGCCCCATAGTTCGACGACGCCATCTCTAACCGTCACGTCGATCCGCGGCGCCCAAGGTTGTGCGGTGAATGCCGCGAGGATGCGATCGCGAATAGTCGCACCATCACCTATGGGAGCTTCAGGTTCGCGCGCCAGACTGACGAGCGCGCGCATCAAATTGGCACGACTGATGATGCCAACAATCTTGCCGTCGCGCAGCACCGGCAACCGCTTGACGCGCTTACTCTCCATCAGTTCCACTGCCGTGGCGAGAGGAACGTCCTCGCCGACTGTGATCGGATCCTCCGTCATTACTTCGGCCACCTTGCGGCCGGAGGTATGCGTGAATTCGCTAGCGATCCGGCCAGGACCGAGCACAAATTCGATCCATTTTGGCCGGCGTCGCTGGGTGTCGGTCTCGGCGCGTCGCAGAAAGTCACCTTCCGTCACCATTCCGACCAAGTTGCCCTCTGCATCGACAACCGGCAGGCCGCTGATTCGATTTTGCAGCATAAGTCTTGCTGCCTTGAGGATTGTGTCCTCTGGGCGGACCGAAATGACGTTCCGGGTTATGACGTCAACGACGCGCATATTTCCCTCCATTTACGGATTGGCCAAACAAGCTCTAGCCGTTGAGCCGATTCAACGCCGGACGATTCCGCAGGACGATCCTTCGCGATGACGGCACCTCGATTGTCGCGGCGCTTTCCAAGCCTGTCAGCGTTCGCGAAACCGTTTCGATCGTGAGACCGAGATAGTCGGCAATGTCCTGCCGCGACATCGGCAATTCGACGGCATTGTTTGCATAAGCACGTTCCGCCATTTCCAGGAGGAAGCTTGCAACACGCTCCTGCGCGCTCTTGACGAGCAAAAGAATGCGATCCTGCATTCGGCGCAATTCGCGACTGGTCAAGCTGAACAACTCCCTGCCGATCAAAGCATCGCGGGCGGCAAGGTTGGTCAGCGCGGTACGCTTGGCCACTAGTACCTTGGTGTCGGCGATTGCCTCAGCGGAAAATGAATGTTCGTCCGCTAGCTGCAGGCCAAAAATGTCGCCCGCCAGATAAAAGCCACCGATCTGACGGCGGCCGTCATTGAGAATTTTGTAAGTGCGAACACTACCGCTGATCACTTTGTAAACGTAGTCTGCCGGCTCGCGCTCGCCAAAGATCTCGGTGTTGCGCGGATAAGACATCAGCGCGCCCATAAGCTGCATGGTTTGTCCAAGCGCATTATGTTCATCCGCGTGGGCGGCACCGCTCGATCCGGATTGCTTCGATGGCGCTAACCGGCCAATGATGCCGACGCCACTGCGGTTCGATGTCTGAGTGAGCATGACCCTTTCCTCCATGAGCTTCGGGAGCTATTGGTAATGACCGGGTCAAAGGCGAGAAATTCAGATAATCGCCCTAAGGGTTATTCCGGAGGCGCTCCGGGGACGGCGCATGGGAAAAGGCCGTTCGCGACAATCGCCGGCATTTCGATGACAGAAGTGATTCCCCGTTCGCAATCCTTGGCAGCCAGGTGGACGTTACGGTTGTCCGCTCCGCACAACGTAATTGAGCAATACGGCATCGCCATAACGGCGGTTGCAGTGGTGCTGGTCATTCGCGTGGCGCTCTCCTCGGAGCTCAGCGGGCAGGCCTCCTATTTGTTCTTTTTTCCGGCGATATTGATCGCCTCGGCTTTCGGCGGATGGGGGCCTGGCATTGTCGCTACCATACTCGGCTTGTTGTTCGGCCTGTTTTTCGTTGTCGATGCGCGGGCTGTGACAGCCTCTGACATCATCAGTGCGATCGTCTTTACGCTCGTTGGTGCCGGGGCATCGTGGCGCGGTGAGTTATTGCGCCGCGCGCGCCTTGCCGCAGGCGCGAGTGCCGATGCGGCGATGGCTAGCGAAGCGCAGCTTAAATCGATCCTCGACACCGTACCCGACGCCATGATCGTGATCGATGAGCAGGGCGCGATGATATCTTTCAGCCACGCGGCGGAACGCCTGTTCGGCTATTCCGGCGCGGAAGTGCTAGGCAGAAACGTGAACATTTTGATGCCGTCGCCATATCGGGAAGAGCATGATACTTATTTGGAACGTTACCGGACGACCGGGGAACAAAAAATCATCGGCATCGGTCGCGTCGTAGTCGGCGAGCGCAAGGACGGTTCGACATTTCCGCTTGAGCTCACCGTCGGCGAGGTAAAAACCGGCACTCCGCGCCTGTTCACCGGGTTTATCCGCGATTTGACCGAGCGACAGGAAAGCGAGGCCCGCTTTCAGGAACTGCAGTCGGAGCTCGTGCATGTTTCACGGCTGACCGCGATGGGCGAAATGGCATCGGCGCTCGCTCACGAGATCAATCAGCCGCTTTCCGCGATCGCCAACTACATGAAGGGTTCGCGCCGGTTGCTTGAAGACAGTACCGATGAACGCGCGGCGTTTCTCCGCGAGGCAATGGACAAGGCGGGCGAGCAAGCGTTGCGCGCGGGTCAGGTTATTCGCCGGATGCGCGACTTCGTTGCGCGCGGCGAGAGTGAACGGCGGGTGGAGGATGTGAGAAAGCTGGTCGAGGAAGCAAGTGCATTGGCTCTTGTTGGCGCGAAGGACAAGGGCGTGCGCGTGCGCTTCGATTTCGATCCGCGCGTCGATTCTGTGTTGGCGGACAAGGTGCAAGTTCAACAAGTGCTGCTCAATTTGGTGCGTAACGCTATTGAGGCGATGGAGGATAGCGAACGGCGTGAACTTATCATTTCAACCGCTGCCGTGCCGGAGGACATGGTTGCTATCAGTGTCGGGGACACTGGATCTGGCATCTCGCCCGAGATCACCGGCCAGTTATTTCAGCCGTTCGTTACGACGAAACGGCAGGGTATGGGCGTCGGTTTGTCGATTTCACGCACGATCATTGAGGCGCATGGCGGCACGATTGCGCCGCGCCCGAACCCCGGGGGCGGGACGATCTTCTCATTTACCTTGCCAACGGTCAGCAAAGAGGATGCCGGCAATGTCATCTGAAAAAACGCTGGTCCACATTATCGACGACGACGAAGCGATGCGCGAATCCTTGGTATTCCTTCTGCGTACCGCGCAGATTGGGGCGGAAGCATTTTCGTCCGGGCCGGCCTTCCTCGAGTGCTTACCCGATACGCGGCTGAGCTGTGTGATTACCGATATCCGCATGCCAGAAATGAGCGGTCTCGATCTGTTGCGCCGCCTGCGCGAAATGAAGATCGAGGTACCCGTGATCGTCATCACCGGCCACGGCGACGTCCCTCTGGCGGTCGAAGCAATGAAGTTCGGTGCTATCGATTTTCTGGAAAAACCGTTCGACGATGAAGTCTTGTTGGCAAGCGTTCGCTCGGCTTTCGAGCGGCAGCAGGGCGAAGCGAAGCGCCAGACTGTGCGGGTTGAAATCGACGGCAGGATCGCCGCACTTTCCAACCGCGAACGCGACGTACTCGGTGGCTTGGTCGCTGGTCGCGCTAACAAGCAGATCGCTTATGAACTGGGAATCAGCCCCCGGACCGTGGAAATCTACCGCGCCAACCTGATGGACAAGATGCGGGCCGGTTCGCTGTCGGATCTGGTCCGGATGGCGCTCATGGTCGGGATTTTGGGGCAGGATTAACCTCCAAACGACGACAATCCCGCTCTCGACATCCGGTCTGGATTTTGCGCGTCTTACCTCTGGAATTGAGCCATATCAATGCGGAAGCGGGGTCCCATGTGGTTCTTAGCCTCAAATCAATTTTTGATCGAAGTACGAGGGTATCTTGCCAACCGAAGTCGCCCAGGCTTTGCCGGCTGTCCCGCCGCAGATTGTGATCGTCGTCGACGACGATCCGGCCGTATGTAGCTCGCTGAAGTTTTCACTCGAATTGGAGGGATTTTCGGTTCGCACCTATGGTAGCGCCGCCGAGCTTCTCAAGGCTGGGCTGGAAGATGCGGATTGCCTGGTCATCGATCAACGGATGCCTGCTATGATGGGAATGGAGCTCATCACCAAGTTGCGCGCGCAAAATATATCCACACCCGCGATTTTGATCGTGAGTCAGCCGAATGTGGCGATCAGCGCTCGCGCAGCAAGGATGGGCGTTGCGGTAATGGAAAAGCCGTTTTTCGATAACGGGCTGGTGGAAAGAATACGCCGAGGCTGCCGGCCCAAGGCCGAATAAAATAAAAGGTCGCCGGAAGACCATCGCTATTCCATGATATGCAGTAGCCGCACCTCCTCATCGGGGCTGAGGTTGGCAACGTCAGTATCGCGTGAATCTGGTTTGAGTGCGGCATAAAAGCTTTCCGCCGCCTCACGCAGCTCTTCCCGATGCACAATGTCGTCCTTTTGCAGAGATGCCGCTGTTTTTGCCAGCTCGCGCAGAATTTCGGCAAACAAGGCGCAGTGAAAATGCATTCGAACGGTTTTGCGCGTGTCCAGACTGCCAGAGTGGTAGAGGCTCAGCGATATCCCATTTTGTTCAAAATGAGCATCGAACCGTGCCGAGTGCTCGAATGTACCGATGTAAAGCTTGTCAGGATATTCAACGGCGACTTCAGCCTTGTCAGGAACTGGCTTGCGCATAGGTACCTCCAATAATTGAAAAATTATCGAGCCGATTTCCGCTGTTGCCTTTGATCTCGATCAACCGCCGCAAAATCATTACGGCCCCTGGATTGTCCGCAAATATGCGGTCAGCGCGCGGGCATCTGCCCGGCTGAAGCGAAAGGTCGGCATGTCGGGGTGACCGCTTGGAAACTGGTTACGCAGCTGATTCTTGAAGCTATCAACGTCCAATCTATCGCTGAGCGTACGAAACGGCGGCGCACCGGCATGCGGGCTCGAGCCTCTGCGGCCCACAGCGTGACATTGTGCGCATAATCGATCGGCTAGTGCGCGGCCTTGGCGCGCCAAGGCTGTCGTTTCGCCGTTTGGCTCTTTCGCAAATGCGGCCGATACACTGACAAATAAAACCACAGCAGAGGCTGTAGCCCGCATGGACACCGATCCATAGCAATAGCTTGGACGACAATAGCCGCAGAATGTTCGCCAACGGCTCAGCGGGCTTTCCATTCGCGCCAGTGGGTAGGTTGTATATTGATCTGTTTCCGAGTACTTGCATTGATCCACACGCCATCATTGTGGCGGCAGCAGAATTCAACGGGATGGACGCCGGCCTTGTCGATAACGGCAACCTCCACATCGCGCTCCATTGGAACGCTAAAAATCTCATTCCATTCCATAGAATATTTATGACACGCTTCTGGTCGCCAGCCTTGATTTGAATCAAGACGACCCGCCTGGCAATCGCCGGTCGGGCAGGGCGGAAAAGTTTTTCGTCTCGTCTTCGTACGCAAAGAGCTCGGCGTAGCGTCCCCAGGCGATCGCTGCGTTTAGCGTCCGTTCCGCGTCGCGATGCGTCAGGTGGTCGCCCAACTCGATGTCGAATCTCGACCGCGGCGCTCGGTGTGTATCGCGCTCATGCAGAACCCGGCAGATATGGGCAGTCAGCGGCACAAAATTGAGCAGATGTTCCCTGAACAACTTCTTCCGTTCGTCGGTGTCGCTCCGGGCAAAGACGTGTCCGGCCGCGGTCAGCTTCAACGCCCCATGCTGAAATTCGGCAAACTCGAGAATGTGGAGCGCTTCGCCGATGGGAAAAAGATCGTCGACTTCCAAGGATAATGACTTCGCAAGATCGTCAAGCGCGGCATGCCCGTTATACGGAGCGCCCTGGATGATTTCGATGAGCCCGGCTATCCGGTTCACCGAGGCGTGCGGCAGCGGCCGTCCCAGCCCTTTATGGCCTTGCTTCGATCCTTCCAGGGAATCGATTGGTCGCGCCGTGAGCGAGGCATAAACGTTGTCAACGATATTGCCGAACTCCTCATCGAGCCGGTCGCGCGGGCGGGACAGGGTGATGCTGATGTCCGCCCCAATTTGCGCCGGGTGGGACGACAAAAGGATGAGACGATCGCACATGAGCACCGCTTCCTCGATATTGTGCGTAACCATCAGGACGGATTTGGTCGGAAGTTGTCTTTGCTCCCACAGGTCGAGAAAATCCGTGCGCAAGGTTTCGGCGGTCAAGACATCGAGGGCAGAGAATGGCTCGTCCATCAACAGCACATCCGGTCGGGTTGCCATTGCCCTGGCAAAGCCAACGCGTTGACGCATGCCGCCGGAAAGCTCCCGTGGATAAGCCGACTGAAAGCCGTCCAGGCCGATCAGGTCGATGGCCTCCTGCGCGCGGCGGTGGGCTTCCTCCCGCGTTAACCCGAGCGCATCCAGTCCGGCGTCGACGTTCTCAATCACCGTGAGCCAGGGGAACAGGGCAAACGTCTGGAACACGACCGAAATTCCCTCAGTCGGTCCGGCAAGAGGAACGCCTCGATAGATCACCTCGCCGGAGGTCGGCTTGATCAGGCCAGCGGCAATCCGCAACAGCGTCGATTTGCCCGATCCTGATCGGCCAAGCAAACCGACAATCTCGCCGCTACGGATTGACAAGTCGATGCGGTCGAGCACGGTCAGCGGATCGCCGCCACGCTTGGCAAATGCCATCGACACCTGGCGCAGGTCGAGGATGGGAGCGGTCTGGTCTGGCAATTTCAGCCCTTCAATCAAGCCGGGCTCGGCGCTCGGCGTAGGCGTAAAGCGGTCGCCACAGAAGCCGGTTCATGGCAACAACCAGTACCGACATGACTGCAATACCGAGCGCGATGCGCGGGTAATCGCCGGCCTCGGTCATTTGCGCGATGTAGGCGCCAAGCCCCAAACCGTTGAGTTTTGTCGGTCCCCAGCTCACCGCTTCAGACACGATGCTTGCGTTCCAGGCGCCGCCTGAAGCGGTGATGGCGCCGGTTACGAAATACGGGGAAATGCCTGGAAGCATAACGTCACGCCACCAGCGCCAGCGGCGGATACGAAACGTCTTCGCCGCCTCGCGCAAGTCAGTCGGAAAAACGCTGGCGCCGGCGATTATGTTGAACAGGATGTACCATTGGGTGCCCAGTATCATTAGCGGACTCAGCCAGATGATCGGCGACAAATGAAATCGCACGATCAAATAGACCGCGATAGGGAAAAAAAGATTAGCTGGAAAAGCGGCCAGAAATTGCGCAGCCGGTTGGACCTTTTCCGCTAAAATCGGCCGTAAGCCGACGGCTACGCCGATCGGAACCCAAATCATAGTCGCTATGGTAATCAGAATGGCGACGCGAAGCAGTGTGAGCCCCCCGTTCCATGCGGCCTCGATTAAATCTGTCCAGGCCAGTTCCGCACGGGCCAAGTACATCAATTCCAGCGCGAGATAAGCGATGCAGGCCAGGACCAGTCCGTACCAAACGACATCAAGCATGCGGGATGAAAGTTTGGACCGGCAGAACGCAAAAGTGCTGGATCGCCTGGCCAAGCGCGCGCGGGCGATGAATTGCATCAACGAGCCGATAGGGGCGAGACGCCTTCGCAACACATTCGTTTGTCGAAACGAATTTATGATCCAGCTGTGTGGCACGACGGCCGCCGCCGTTTGCTCATAGCGAAATTTATCCGCCCAGGCGACGAGCGGGCGAAACAGCAATTGATCGTAGATCAGGATGGTTATTCCCATTGCGCAGATTGCCCACCCGACCGCAGCAAGATCGCGTTCCTGGATCGCGCGGGCGACATAAGAGCCGATGCCGGGCAGTGACAATTGCAAATTTCCGACGGTAATCGCTTCGGCGGCGACAACGAAAAACCACCCACCGGACATGGACATCATCGTGTTCCAGATCAGACCGGGCATCGCGAACGAAACTTCGACTCGCCAAAAGCGCTGCCAGGCCGAAAAGCGAAAACCGCGGCTGGCCTCGTCGAGATCGGTTGGGATCGTGCGCAAAGATTGGAAAAAGCTGAACGTCATGTTCCATGCCTGGCTGGTGAAGATCGCGAAAATCGCCGCGAGCTCCGCGCCAAATAGCCTGCTTGGTGATAGCGACACGAAGAAAACGACCGTGAACGACAAATAGCCAAGCACCGGAACGGACTGGAGCACATCGAGCAAGGGAATGAGCACGATTTCGGCGCGACGGCTCTTGGCGGCGACCGTGCCATAGATCAGGGTGAAGAGAAGCGACACGCCAAGCGCAACTAGCATGCGCATCGTGGTGCGCAACGCATAGTTCGGCAGCGCGGTTGGTGAGAGTGAAATCTCTGGCGCGCGGGCTGCAGACAAAGGCCCGAACATCTGTTGCACGCCGATGCCGAGTAGCACGATGATGGCTACAATCACCGTTAGTGCTGCAAAATCCAGCCAATTAGCGCGCCGTGGAAGCCATACTCCGCCGCGCAGAATTTCCGCATGCTGCTCCAAGGCGAGGATCCCTCATTTTGAGAGAACCTTCTTACCGACCGCCGCAGCGTTTCATTGACCCACATCAAGGTCTACGCTTCAAGTTTTAGTATTTATGGCAATTAGGTTAGGGCAGCGGCATGTATGAGCCCCAGAATTATCAGACCTCGCCAAACTTGGCCTTTCTTTGGCCTGCCTTCTTCGCCGCCGCGACCAGCGAGATGGCAGGACTGGCGGCCAAACATTTTTCTAATTTGGCCGTAGGGTCGGACGGTCCCGCAGCCGAGGAGCCGGCGTGGGCGACTGCACATACGGTGCCACTTGAGCTAAATACCGTGAGGCTGCGGGACTTCAGTGCCGAGAAGAATGGCAATCCGACGCTGATATGTACGCCATTAGCGCTGCATGGGGGAGCCGTTGCCGACCTTGCAACCGGGCACAGCCTTGTCAGTGCACTGCGTGCCAATGGCATACGCCGCCTTTTCGCGGCCGATTGGCGGGCAGCGACTCAGGATATGCGCCTTTTAGGCATCGACAATTATCTCGCCGATCTCAATGTGCTTGTAGATCACATAGGAAGTCCCATCGATCTTATCGGGCTATGTCAGGGCGGTTGGATGGCGCTGATCTATGCCGCTCGCTTCCCCACCAAGATTCGCAAACTTGTTCTGGCTGGGTCGCCGGTCGACTTTGCGGCCGCTCCATCCGCCCTGTCCGACGTGGCTAAAATCACGCCTTTGGCAACTTTTGGGGAACTTGTCCGCATCGGCGATGGAATTGTCCCCGGCCGAAAAGTGCTCAAATTTTGGGGCGTGGAATTGGTGCTGATCGAAGACATACGGCAGGTGCTGCAGACCAGTTGCGCTGTCGGCTCACCCGAGTTCGCCGCTCTGGAAGCTTTGTTCCGAAATTGGTACGGGTGGACGATTGATCTTCCCGGCCGATACTTTCTTGATGTCGTGGATAAACTCTACAAGAAAAACCAGCTGGCGTCCGGGAAGTTCGTCGCGCTCGGCCGGCGAGTCGATCTGGCAGAGCTTCGCACGCCGATGTTTCTGCTTGCGGCGGCCGAAGACGAATTGGTTTCACCGCCGCAGTTATTAGCCGCAGAGCGTCTGGTCGGCTCAAAAAAGGGCGATATTCGCAAGCAAATTGTACCAGGGCGTCACGTCGGGCTATTCATGGGCAAAAATACACTCGATAACGTATGGCCCGAAATCGCCGGTTGGCTCAGCGAACCGATAGCAGTCGAAAAAGCCGCGCTCGCGGCGGCGCATTAAAAATCCGGGTTGCATCGGCCCGATGCGACCCGGATCGCTAGGCTTGCTTGCGACGTCGCGTCAGGCCGCTTTGACCATAATTTTCTTCTCTGCCTTTTGGGCTTCCGCCGTTTTCGGCAGCGTCAAAATGAGCACGCCCTTATTGAACTTTGCTTCAATTTTGTCGGCGTCGATCCCGACGGGCACCTGGAAGGAACGTTGGAATGAGCCGTAGCTCCGTTCGCTCAGGTAATATTCTTTCTTTTTCTCTTCCTTTTCTTCCTTTTTTTCGCCCTTGATAGTGAGGACGCCGTCGGCGAATTTCACCTCGATGTTCTTCTCGTCGATGCCGGGCAGTTCGGCCGTGATTTCGTAGGCCTTTTCGGTTTCGGCAACGTCGACTGCGGGAACGGTCGACCATGCTGCCCCACGCGACCAGAAAGGCTGCAACTCGAACAATGAGCGGCCAGATGGGCTACGCGAGCCGAAATGGAAATCGTCGAACAGCCGATCGACTTCCCGGCGCAGGCTTTCAAAAGGATGCCACTGCCGCGGCGTTGCGGCGTCGCCCCCTTCGTTCTTGACGGGCAGTTTCGTGATGGTTTCAGTCATGACGCACCTCCAATGTAGGTTTCGCAGTTAATCCTGCTGGAAGCTGTTTGCTTTGATCTCCATCAAAGCGCGCGATCCTGCTTTTGAAGTTCGAAAATAATGCGCAACACAGATCGTGGCGCTTTGACCTACGTCAAGGAAATGCGGCTCGCCGCCGGAGATCGTTTTACTTTCCGGAGTCGAGATGATGCCATACTCAACCAATGGCGATTTGCCCTCATCCGTGCGCGCGCATCTTCCCGATCACGCGCAGGATATTTACCGCGAGGCATTCAATCATGCTTTCGCCGCGCATACGGGCGAGGCGGATCGTGAGGAGCGGGCGCACCGGATCGCGTGGGCCGCGGTCAAGCGGTCCTATGTTAAGGCTGGCGCAAGCTGGCGATCGATATTCCGCTGAACTTCGAGCGCGATGTCCTTGGCGGCCGAAATCCGGCGCTCCAGGTCAATGTGGATGCGACCATGATGGTGCAAGGCGGGCTCGGCGCCGATTATGCGCAGCAGATCATTATGACCGAAATACAGGACTTTCTCTCACATGCGGAAGGCGCCCAGCCATCTTCGGTCAATCTCGACGTCCGTATCATGTACAATCCCAATGTCGCAACCGCCTGGTTCACCAGCGTTATGGGTATCATCAACAGTATCAGCATGCTCGCGATCATCCTCGCCGGCGCAGCGATCATTCGCGCGCGCGAGCACGGCACCATGGACCATCTGCTTGTGATGCCGCTAACACCGTTCGAGATCGCAATGTCAAAGGTGTGGGCGAACGGGCTGGTGCCAGTCTATCCTCTATCGTGGCGCCGGCATTGCCGTTGTCTGGCCGCAATTTCTGTTCGTTGCAATCGTCGGCGGCCTGTTTTTCGCGCTCGCCATACTGCGGTTTAGATCAGCCACCGCTCAAGCGTTGTAGCGACAATTCGCATCGTTTCAAGTTTTTGACCGATAGCGGCTGAAGTTTGATCCACCTCAATTTGCCAACAGCTGCGCGTGGTTACATATTGATGACAATCAGGACGTATAACGATGCGCGCTGCAGCGCAAAGCTTTTATTTGGAAGCCTAGTGACGTTACTCACGACAATGCTATCGCTCCAGATCTTCTTTTCCAATGTGAAGTCGATCGTCTGGAGTGAGGTAACGCAATCAAGCATTCGGCTTGAGGCGACTTTTTTCTCGCTTGCCGTCGAAAATATCGCAGTTTTTGGCACCGCGATTGCGTTGATAGCGATGTTTACGTTGTGGGTACGCTCCAGCCGGATTGTGCCCTCCGAATGAGGTCAATGCGGCCTTATTTCAGACCGGCGGTTACGGGCTGCGGGCTTTTCGCTGGTCTGCTGCTGACGGCTTGGTTCGTTTCCAAGGTCGGCATTGCCGTGTTGCTGACTGGCTTTAATGCCGTGGGCTGGGGCGTGTTGTTGGTCGTCATCGTGCGTGCCGCAGTTATAGTCATAAATGGAGTTGCTTGGGCGCAGTTGCTGACTCGATTGAGCAAAGTGCCTCTGTGGGCGTTTGTTTGCATACGGTGGTTCCGTGAATCTGCCGATAGCTTTCTGCCTCTGGCGGGAATTAGCGGAGCAGTGATCGGCGCTCGCACGTTGACTTTTTGGAATGTTCGCGGCGCACTTGCCACCGCCAGTATTGTCGCCGACCTGCTGCTTCAGACAAGTGCTCAGGCGTTATTCGCGCTTGTCGGCGTCATCCTGCTGTGGCCGCAACTGCAAGAGGTGGTGGCTTGGCCGCCTATCGTGGCAGGAGCGGTTGCCACGTCGATGGTTCTCGCCGGCTTTTATGCTTTTCAGCGTCATGGCGGCGCGCAGCTGGTTGACCGGGCATTTGTCGTCATATCCGCTCGCGTGGCGTCCGCCCGACAGCCGATCGGGCCCGGATTTCACAGGGCTGTCGAAAATATCTGGAAGGGTCGCGCCAAATTCGCGGTCGCCAATCTGGGGCTTCATGTCCTTGCATGGAGCGTAGGTACATTGGAAGTTTGGATCACGTTACATTTGCTTGGCTGGCCCATATCTGCGCAACAGGCTCTTATTATTGAAAGCCTGGGCACAAGCGTCAGTAGCGTGGCGTTCTTTGTTCCAGGGAGTTGGGGCATACAGGAAGGCGGTTTTATTCTGATCGGCCAATTTCTCGGGCTGCCCGTTCACGCGTCGCTTCTGTTGTCGCTCGTCAAGCGCGTGCCGGATTTGGCGCTTGGCCTGCCTGGCCTTGCCGTTTGGTACGCTGTTGAGACGAAGCGGCTTCTGCTAGTGGAGCGGATTTAACATTCGCTACCCACCTAGCGGCAGCCTCGTGAAGCGAATGTCAAATCCAAAGCTCCACTAAGACTCATATTTGTTTTGTTTGCTAGTGGTCCTTTTGATTCTAACATTCGCATGAGAAGCTGCCGAATACGGAAGCGAATGTTAGAATCGGACCACTAGGAGGTCGTATCGATGATTTTATTTACGCTGCGTTGCGCCCGCGGCCACGAATTTGAAGGTTGGTTTCGTGACGGCGACGGGTTCGAGGCGCAGCAGAAGGCGGGCGACATCGCTTGTCCCCAATGCGGCGAGACAAGGGTCGAAAAGGCGGTGATGGCGCCGCGGCTCGGCAAACCGCGCGGATTGGGCCGGCTTGCGGTAGGTTTGGGCGTGACCGACGACCCAGGCGGGGATGCCTGAGTTTTCGGACCAAGTTTCGACCAAAGTTTTCGACCAAAGTCATTATCGGATCGCCGCCTTTCCGGGGCGGCTGTCCCGGGAAGGATAAATCCGATGAAAAGCTACGATCTGTGCGAATGCGGTGCACCGCTGCGGCTGATGGAACGGCCGACACCCAAGCCCGCCGGGACCGAGGTTCTGCTCAAGGTCATTGCCGCCGGCGTCTGCCACAGCGACCTGCATATTTCGGACGGCTATTACGATCTGGGCGGCGGCAAACGGCTCAAGCTCGCCGACCGTGGCGTCAAGCTGCCGCTGACCATGGGGCACGAGAATGTCGGTGAAGTGGTCGCCGTCGGGCCGGACGCCAAAGCCGTCAAGGTCGGCGACCGGCGGCTGGTTCATCCCTGGCTCGGCTGCGGCGAGTGCGGGGTCTGCCGGCGCGGCGACGAGCAGCTTTGCCGCACGCCGTTCAGCATCGGCGTTTTCCGCGCCGGTGGCTATGCCGACCATTTGCTGGTGCCGCATCCGCGTTATCTGTTCGATATCGGCAACGTCGCGCCGGAGAAAGCCGCGCCGCTCGCCTGTTCGGGCATCACGACTTATGGCGCGTTGAAGAAGGTCGGACCGCTGTTGCAGGAGGAGCCGATTGTGATCATTGGCGGCGGCGGCCTCGGACTGATGTGCCTGGCGCTGCACAAGGCGATGGGCGGCAAGGCCGCCATTGTCGTCGACATCGACCCGGCGAAGCAGGAAGCGGCGCGCAAGGCCGGCGCCAAGACAGTGATCGATGGCAACGCGCCGGACGCGGCGAAACAAATCATTGCCGCGACCGACGGCGGCGCCTGGGCGGTGATCGATCTGGTCGGCGCCTCGAATACCGTACAGCTCGCGATCGATTCGCTCATCAAAGGCGGCAAGGTGATCGTCGTCGGCTTGTTCGGCGGCGACATTACATTACCGACGGCGTCGCTGCCGCTGCGCGCCATGACGCTGCAAGGGTCCTATGTCGGCAGTCTCACCGAAATGGCCGAGCTTCTCGATCTGGTGCGCCGCAAAGGCGCGCCCGATTTGCCGATCGGCACCCGGCCGCTGGCCGCGGTGAACGAAGCGCTGGCGGACTTAAAAGCCGGCAAGGTCGTCGGTCGCTTAGTACTGACGCCGGCCGGATAGTTCGGAGGAGCACGTCATGGATGCTGCCGCTCTGCGCGCCCTGCAGGCGCCGATCAAGGAACGCTACAGAGCCGATCCCAACGCGGGCGTCGTCACGCTCAAGGCCGCGGGCACGCTCGACAACGCCGCGATCGCTTGCAAGGTCGAGACCGGCCGCGCGCTCGCCGTCGCCGGTTTGCATCCCGCGACCGGCGGCTCAGGTCTGGAACTGTGCTCGGGCGACATGTTGCTGGAGGCTTTGGTCGCCTGTGCCGGCGTCACGCTGAAAGCGGTAGCGACCGCCATCGACGTCACGTTGAAGTCCGGCACGGTCGCCGCCGAAGGCGATCTCGATTTTCGCGGCACGCTTGGTGTCGCCAAAGATGCGCCGGTCGGCTTCGCGCAGATCCGGTTGCGTTTCGACCTCGACACCGATGCCCCGCAGGACAAGCTCGATCAACTGCTCAAGCTGACCGAGCGATATTGTGTGGTCTATCAGACCATCAAGAGCGGTCCGCCGGTAGAGATCAGCGTGACGCGGGGGTGATACGCCGTGCGCGCGTGCGGGCGAGGTAAGGTCAGCCCGTCATGCACCTGATGTCCCCCGAGCTCGTGTTCTGGTTCGACTTGGCGCTGAAGATGGCGTTGACCGCGACCGTCGTGGTGGTCACCTCGGTTGCGGTTGAGCGCAGTGGACCCTTCGTCGGCGCGTTGATCGGCGCGCTGCCGACCGCGGCCGGCGCGGCCTACGTGATCCTTGCGATCGAGCATTCACCACGCTTCATTGCCGCAAGCGCGACCGGTACCATTGCCGCCAATGCCGCGGTCGCGATCTTTGCCGCGACCTACGCGGTGCTTGCGCAGCGACACGGGCTGTTGGTCAGCCTCGGGGCGGCGACGATTGCGTGGTTCGCGGTCGCCTATGCGCTGCGGCTGATCGATTGGACGCCATGGGGTGCAGTCGCGGTCAGCGCCGCGGTCTACGCCGTCACCATCCCGCTGAGCTGGCGCTATCGCACCGCGTCGGGACCGATACGATTTGTGCGCCGGCGCTTCGACATGCCGCTGCGCGCGCTGACGGTCGCCGTCGTCGTCGCGGTGGTTACCACCGCAAGCTCCGCCATCGGCTCGTTCGCTTCGGGGATGTTCGCGTTTTTTCCGATCATCCTCGGCAGCGCGATCGTCATCATGCATCCGCGCATCGGCGGCAAAGCCACGGCGAGCATGTTGGCGCATTCCCAGCTGTTCCTGATCGGCCTTGGCCTCGGCGCTTTCGTCCTGCATGACCTCGCCGTTCCGCTTGGCGTCTGGCCGGCGCTGCTGGCGGCACTTGCCGTCAATCTGGTCTGGAGCGGATGCGTCGTTGCCGTTGTCGCACGCCGGCACGGTCCGGCCTGAAACCGCCGCTACGGTTTCGCTTTCGCGAGCTTCGCCTTGAGTGCGTAGAGCGCTTCCAGCGCGTCGCGCGGCGCCATGTTGTCCGGGTCGAGCGCAGCCAGCGCCTCGACCAAAGCGGTGAGCCCGGCATCGGCGGGCACGGCCGCCGCGCCACGGCGGGGCGTGGCAAACAGCGGCAGATCGTCGATCAGCTTGCGCGCCGGTGAGATGCGGTCCTCGGCTTCGAGCTGCGCCAACACCAGCTTGGCGCGCTCGATGACGCTCGCCGGCAAGCCGGCAAGCTTGGCCACCTGGATGCCGTAGGAGCGGTCGGCGGCGCCGGCCACCACTTCATGCAGGAGGATCACTTCGCCCTGCCATTCCTTCACCCGCATGGTCGCATTGTGCAGCCGCTTAAGCTTGGCGGCGAGCGCGGTCATTTCGTGGAAGTGGGTGGCGAACAGCGCGCGGCAGCGATTGACCTCGTGCAGATGCTCGATCGCCGCCCAGGCGATCGACAGCCCGTCGAAGGTCGCCGTGCCGCGGCCGATCTCGTCGAGGATCACCAGCGCACGCTCGCCGGCCTGATTGAGGATCGCCGCGGTTTCCACCATTTCAACCATGAAGGTCGACCGGCCGCGCGCGAGATCGTCAGCGGCGCCGACCCGCGAAAACAGCCGGTCGACCGCGCCGATATGCGCGGCGCGCGCCGGAACGAAGCTGCCCATCTGCGCGAGCACGGCGATCAGTGCGTTCTGCCGCAAGAAGGTCGACTTGCCGGCCATGTTCGGGCCGGTGACCAGCCAGATGCGGCCGGATTTTTGATCCGCCGGTGGCGACAGATCGCAATCGTTGGCGACGAACGGGCCGCCGTCTTCGCCCAGCGCCTGCTCGACCACCGGATGACGCCCGCCGGCGACGGTGAAAGCGAGGCTGCCGTCGATCTGCGGCCGCACGTAATCGCGCTCGGCGGCGAGGTGCGCCAGGGCGGCCGCGACATCGACGACGGCGAGCGCATCCGCCGCCGCTTTGATCGGGGTGCTTGCCGCCGTCACCTCGGCCGCCAGCCGATCGAAAATCTCCAGTTCCAGCGCCAGCGCCCGATCGGCGGCGCTGACGATTCTCGCTTCCAGCTCGCCGAGTTCGGTGGTGGTGAAGCGCACTTGCCCGGCCAGCGTCTGGCGGTGAATAAAGATCGCGTTGAGCGGGGCGCTCATCAGCTTCTCGCCGTGTTGCGCCGTTACATCGACGAAATAGCCGAGCACGTTGTTGTGCCGCACCTTCAGCGAGCGAATGCCGGTGAGTTCGGCGTAGCGCACCTGCAACGCGGCAATCACGCGGCGCGACTCGTCGCGCAGCGCGCGCGCTTCATCGAGTGCTCCCTCGAATCCGGCCCGCACGAAGCCACCGTCGCGGCGATAAGCCGGCAGTTCGTCGGCGAGCGCCTCATGCAGCGCGTTAGCAAGCGCGGCGTCGGGACGGCGCAGCGCCTTCACCGATTCGACGAGCTCGCGGGGAATGTCGGTGAGCATCGACAGCCGCTGCGCGACGTGCGAGGCGGCGACAATGCCGTCGCGGATGGCGGCAAGATCGCGCGGGCCGCCGCGGCCGACGACGACCCGCGCCAGCGAGCGTGCAAGATCTGGCGCGGCTTTCAACCGGTCGCGCAATTCCGCGCGCGCGGGCGCGTCGCTCACCAATACCGCGACGGCGTCGAGTCGGTGGGCGATCTCGGCCGGATCCGTCAACGGCGCCGCCAGCCGCTGCGCCAGCGAACGCGAACCGGCCGCCGTCACCGTGCGGTCGATGGCTGCAAGCAGCGAGCCGCGCCGCTCGCCGCCGAGCGTGCGCATCAGTTCGAGGTTCGCCCGGGTCGCCTGGTCGATGGCCATGGTCGCACCGGCGGCCTCGCGTAGCGGCGGCGACAGTGGTGGGCGCTTACCGAGTTGCGTGCGTTCGACATAGGTGACCGTGGCTGCCGCCGCAGTCAGCTCGATCCGCGAGAACGCACCGAACGACGCTGTCGTCGTCACCGCGAAGAATGACGCCAGCCGCCGCTCCGCGGTCGCGCCGTCGAACACGTCCCGGGTGAGTGGCGTGACCGCCGGCAGTGTGCGCAGATACGGTGCGAATTCCGGATCGGAATAAAGTGCGTCGGACACGATGATCTCGCCCGGCTGGATGCGGGCGATTTCGGCGGCAACGATACCGCGGTCGCATGCCGAGACGATGAATTCGCCGGTCGAAATATCGATCCAGGCGAGGCCGAAACGATCGCCGTCGGGTGAGGCGCGCACGCGCGCGAGCGCCAGAAGGTAATTGTTGCTCCTGGCGTCGAGGAGCGAATCCTCGGTCAAAGTGCCGGGCGTTACCAGCCGCACGACGTCGCGGCGCACGACGCTTTTGGCGCCGCGCTTGCGTGCTTCCGCCGGGTCTTCGAGCTGCTCGCATACCGCGACCCGATGGCCAAGCGCGATCAGCCGGTGCAGGTATTCGTCGGCGCGCTCGATCGGTACGCCGCACATCGGAATGTCGCGGTTGAGGTGCTTGCCGCGCTTGGTCAGCACGATGCCGAGCGCGCGTGAGGCGACTTCGGCGTCGTCAAAAAAAAGTTCGTAGAAATCGCCCATCCGGTAGAACAGCAGACAATCCGGATTGGCCGCTTTGATCTCGATATATTGCTCCATCATCGGCGTGACGCGAGCCGGCTCCGCCGATGGGCCGGTCTCGTCGAGCGCGATGGGGCGTGCCGCATCCATGGGAATGGACGCTAGCAGAGCGGCGCTGGGCGCAAAAGCGCGGCCATGCAGCCGAATAGAGACTCGGGAGGATTGCGGCGCGCGTCAATCCTGCGGCGTCTTCGCGCCGTCTCCGGGATGAAGAACCGGCCGGAGCATCCGCAGGCTATAGCCCACCGGAAGCAGTCGAATGCCGAACTTGTCTTCTATCGTGCCCCAGATGCCGCGCGGCAGGAATAACGCGAAAACAATACCCGCCGCCCCCAATCCGACGAGATACCAGACCCCGGTTTGGCCAAACAGGTATTCGATCAGGAAGAAAATAACAGCGCCGAGGATCGGCCCTTCAAACGTGCCGAGCCCGCCGACCAGCACCATGAAGATCATATAGGCGGTCCACTGGATGCCGAAATACTGCCGCGGCTGGAAGCTGATCGAGGTCGCGAGCCACAGGCTTCCGGCGAGCGCACAGCCGAAGGCCGCAAGGACGAAGATCGTCCGCTTACTGGCCAGGACTCGCACGCCGACGGACTCGGCGGCATTCTCGTCGTCGCGGATCGCCTGCACTGACGCGCCGAGACGCCCTCGCAACAATGCAAACACGGCGGCGAGCAAGACCACCATCGCCACCAGCGCCATCCAATAATTGTAATCGCGGCGGCTATCGGGGCTGATTGCGTTTAGCGCGATCATCGAAACGCCGGTCTCGCCGTTGATGACGGGATCGAGAACCACGATCAGACGCGCCAGTTCGGCCACCACCCACATGCCGATTGCGAATTCGCCGCCGCGCAAGCGCAGCATGAGGAGCGAGATCGGCAGCGAAAGTATGGCGGTTATCACCGCGCCAAGCAGAAGAGCCGGATAAACGCCGACGCCATAGTACGAGAGCTGGATCGCGAAATAGGCGCCGAGTCCGAAGAACGCCTGCTGTCCCACCGACACCAGCCCCGCGTAACCCGCGAGCGCGTTCCACATCACCGACAGTATCAGATAGATAAACAGCGTGGTCAGGTTGTCGACGACGTTGGCGTCGAACAGCAACGGCACCAGTGCGAGGATCGCCAACACCACGGCGACGGCGACGCTCGAACCGGCCGACAGCCGGGTCCAGCGCTCGACGACGAAGGCGCGCTCTGTGCTCATGGCAGCCGCGCCAGAAGCGTGCTGAGTCCGCCGCGCGCCCGCACTCCGGCAATCACCAGGCGGCCGGCGAGGACCGCCAGGAATACGACATGGCCGGAGATCAGAAAGCCTTGCGGATTGATCTGCGCGCCCAATGTCTGCGCGACGCCGAGCACAATGCTGCCGATCAGCGTTCCCGATAGCGAGCCGATGCCGCCGATCACCACCGCCTCGAACGCGAAGATCAGTTGTTCAGGTCCGGAGTAGGGCGTGAACACCGCCCGCATCGCCAGGAACACGCCGGCGAGGCCTGCGGTGGCGACCGCGATGGCGGCAGCAATGCCGTAAATGGCGCGCGTATTGATGCCGACGAGGGCCGCCGTGTCGGGATCTTCCGCGGTCGCACGGATCGAGCGGCCAAGCGGAGTGTAGCTCAGAAAAATTTTCAGGCCGCCCAGCAGCACGACAGCGAGCGCGAAAATCAGCGCGGCCAGCGAGCCGATATAGATATTGCTGGTGATCGCCCAACTGTCGTAGGCGAAATCGCCGATGTAGGGGGCGAGCGAGCGCGTATCGGCTCCGAAATATTCGAACAATCCATTCTCGATGACAATGGCGAGGCCGAATGTGGTGAGAAGCGGTACCAGCACTCCGGAGCGCAGGCTGCGTTCCAGCATCCAGCGCTGCAAAGCCCAACCGATGGCGGCCATGACCGGCAGCACCACGATGAGCGCGACAAAAGGCGAGATGTCGGTCGTGTCCGAGATCAGAAAAACAAGACACGCACCCAGAATGGCGAGGTCGCCATGGGCGAGATTGATGATGCGCATCACGCCGAACATGAAGGAAAGGCCGCAGGCGAGCAGCGCGTAATAGCCGCCGAGCAATACGCCGTTTAGGATTTGCGTGCCCCAGATCATGCCTGTCGCGCCTTCTGCAAGCCGAAGTACGCTTGCGTGACCTGCTCGCGGCTTATATCGCCGGCTCGTCCTTCCAGGACGATCCGCCCCTCCAGCATGCAGGCGATGCGGCTCGCCACGCCAAGCGCCCGACCGATGTCCTGCTCGACGAGAACGATCGTAGCGCCGCCCGCAATCAAACTCTCAAGCGAGCGGTAAACCGCTTCGACTGCGATTGGCGCGAGCCCCAGCGACACCTCGTCGAGCAACAATAGCCTGGGATTGGCCATTAAGGCGCGGCCGATGGCGGTGGCCTGCTGCTCGCCGCCGGACAGGTTGCCGGCGCGGCTGTTGAGCCGGTCCCGAAGCAGCGGAAACGCGCCAACCACCGTCTCGATATTCCATGGTCCGGGCCGGCCATAGGTGGCGGCGACCAGCAGGTTTTCTTTAACGGTCATGCCGGCAAACAGGCGGCGGCCCTCGGGAACGAGCGCGATGCCCTTGCGCAGGCGCCCGTAGGTGGGGACGGCGCTGACGTCGGCGCCATCGAACAAAATACGTCCTGCGGCCGGCCTATGAGCGCCGGCGATGGTGCGCAGCAGCGTGGTTTTGCCGGCGCCGTTGGCGCCGATCAGCGCCAGGGTTTCGCCGGCGGCGATTTTGAGCGTGACGCCGCGGACCGCGTGCAGCAGACCGTGACGAGCGTCCAGTTGCTCGACGTCAAGCAAGCTCACGACTCGCCTTTTCCGCCAAAATACGCATCGATCACGGCAGCGTCGGCAATCACTGCTTCGGGTTTGCCGTCGGCGATGACGCGTCCGGCGTCCAGGCAGATGAGCCGCTCAACCACGCGCACAAGCACGTGCACGATATGCTCGATCCATACCAGCGCCAGGCCGCGCCCGCACAGCACCAAAATTGTTTCGACCAAGTTGTTGGCTTCTTCTTCGGTAAGGCCGCCACCGATCTCGTCGAGCAACAAAACGCGCGGCTCGGTTGTGAGCGCGCGTGCGAGCTCCAGGCGCTTGCGATCGAGCAGCCCAAGCGTTTCGGCGCGCCGGTTCGCGACGTGTAACATCTGGCAAAGCTCGAGCGACTCGACGCAGCGCTGGTAAGCGCGCTGACCCGACAAGCCGCCGCCCGTCGTCGCGGCGACGAGGCAGTTCTCGAACACGGTCATGCCGCCGAACGGTCGCGGTATCTGGTGGGAACGGGCAATGCCGAGCCGGCAGCGTTGCGCGGCGTCGAAAGTGGTGACGTCTCCGCCTTTGAAATAAACCGTGCCCGCGGACGGCCGATAGGCGCCCGCGAGCACGTTGAGCAGGGTGGTCTTGCCCGCCCCGTTCGGGCCGACAATGCCGACAGCTTCCCGTTCCCGCAGCGTGAAATTCACGCCATCGAGAACCGTCAGCGCCCCGAATTTTTTATGGACATCGGCGCCGACGAGCAAGCCGCCGTCGACGCTGCTCGCGGCCGTGTCCTGCAACATTCCCCCTTAGCTCAGCTGTAGGGCTGCAGCTTAGCACCAACCGGCACCTTGGGATCGTCTGCGTTATTGATAATCACCAGGTCGAGCTTGTACTTGCTGCCGGCCTTGGCCTTGATCCACTGCGCGCCGATGAGCGGGGTCGTCGAGACGTGCGGGACCGGCCCATGTCCGAAATCGACGGTGCCGACCGCGGTGGTGACTTTCAACGTTTCCATCTTGTCGACCAAGCCTTGCTTGTTCTTCGGGTCGGCCGATTTGAGAAGTTCGCCACCTACGTCGAGCAGCGATTGGCTGCCGCCGAGCTGCTGGTTCCATTGCCGTCCCGTGCTCTTCTCATAACCATCGGCCAGCTCCTGCGAAGTATGACCGGTAAGCGGCGATTTGTACGGGAACGTCGGGTGCCAGTAGCACAAGGTCGCGATGTTGTAGCCGAGCGAGCCCAGCGCCTCTATCTGTGTCGGGAACAGGCCGGTTTTGGCGATGCTCTGGATCTTGATGGTCTTGGCGAAGCCGAGTTGCGCCGCCTGCCGCCAGAATGTCGCGAAGTCCGGCGGAATCGGCACGCCGGTGAAGATCTGCACATTCGCGGCTTTGTACTTCGCGATCTGCGACGAGTAATCGGTGGTGCCGTCCTCGTAGCCGCCCGGATCGAACACGGTGAAGCCAGCCTTTTCCAACAGCGGGACCATGTGTTCGCGCAACGCATTGCCGTCGGCATCGTTTGGAAACATGACGCCGACCTTCTTGTTGGTCGAGACGATGCCACTGCCCCACTCGGCGATATAGGCCTGCGCGAACTGGGCGACGCCGAACGAGAAGTGGAAGCTCCACTTGAACGGAAATGGCTTCTGACCGGGCTTGCCACCACGGCCAAAATACCAGGATTCCCAGGGCAGGATGGTGGAGACGCACGGCATGCCGGCAGCGTCGCAAGCGTCGGCGACCGGATTGACCACCTCCGGCGTTGACGTCGTCAGCATTAGGTCGATGTTGTCGCTGTTGATCAGACTCTTGGCCAATTGGCTGGCGCGTGCCGGATCCGACTGTGAGTCTTTGTCGATGATGACCACTTTGTATTTCTTGCCGCCGGACGTGAGGCCGTTGGCCAGCGCCTTGCGTGCAACGTCGAGCACATAAGGATCGGACTCGCCGAAACCGCCGAGCGGCCCGGTGCGCGGACTGATGAAGCCTAATCTGATCACGTCGCTGGCATCTGCGAACGCAGACGTTACCTTGCCTGCGAGCGCGAGCCCACCGGCTCCCGCCGCGGCGCGCTTGACGAAGTCGCGTCGCGAGACGCCTGGGCTGGTGCTGCTAATTAGGCTGCTGATCCGTTTGTTGGACGGCATTTTTGTCTCCTCCCGAAAACGCGTTTGAATTTACGACTGCTTTGAAGAGCCGGCGACGTTACTCCCGAGCTCGTTCGTCAGGATTGCGCCGGGCGCGGTTTTTTATTTCTTGAAATTGCTGGCCGCTTCAGACGGACGAAAGAAAGACTGGCAATAGCGGCTCGCGTGATGTGAGTCGATGCGACGTGTTGTAACGATGCGCGCTGGGGCGCGCAAGAAAATGGAAAATCGTTCAGCTCGCACTGCATCTAAAGGTATCCGCGGGAGAACTTTCTAGGGGCCGTAAAGCCCGTAGTAGGACGACTACGGGACGTGTTCGCATATCGCACGAATTCGCCGATTGACGTCTTGTCCGACGCGGCATGGCCCCGTGTTAGGCTAATAATGGTCGCGTGGCCGCAGTCGCGCATCTGCGTGCTGAGTTTGGGAGACAATCCATGGTCGCTGCAACGTCCTCGAACGCAATCAGCGCCGCAGTTGTGCGCCAAAAAGGCGGACCTTTTGTGATCGAGACGCTGCGGCTTGGCGAGCCGCGCACCGACGAAGTGCTGGTGCGCATCGTCGCCACCGGCATGTGTCACACCGATATGGTCGTGCGCGACCAGGTTTACCCGGTGCCACAGCCGATTGTGCTGGGACACGAAGGCGCCGGAGTCGTTGAGAAGATCGGCGCTTCAGTCGTCAAGGTGCGGCCCGGCGATCACGTCGTTCTGACGTTCATGTCCTGCGGACGCTGTCGCATGTGCGCGCAAGGCCGTCCGTCCAATTGCGAAAATTTCAACGCAAACAATTTTAGCGGCGCGCGCGCCGACGGCACTGGCAGCCTCGCCGACGAGCGCGGGCCGATACACGATCATTTCTTCGGGCAGTCGTCGTTCAGCACGTTCACGATCGCCAACGAGCGCAACGTCGTGAAGGTACCGAAAGAAGCCCCGCTCGAGCTGCTCGGCCCGCTCGGCTGCGGCATCCAGACCGGCGCCGGCGCGGTCATGAACTCGCTGAAGGTCGGACATGGTGCGAGTTTCGCGGCCTTCGGCGCCGGCGCGGTCGGCTTGAGTGCGGTGATGGCAGCCCGCGTCGTTGGTGCAACCACGATCATCGCGGTCGACGTGGTGCCTGCCCGGCTGTCGCTCGCTAAGGAACTCGGTGCGACGCACGCCGTCGATGCCGCGAAAGGCGATGCGGTTGCCGCGGTTAAAGAGATCACCGGCGGTGGCGTGCAATTTTGCCTCGAAACCACCGCCCTGCCGGAAGTCGTGCGTCAGGCGATCGATGCGCTCGGCGCGCGCGGCACGTGCGGCATCGTCGGCGCGGCGCCGCCCGGCACCGAGGTTAAGATCGACGTCACCGAATTCATGCAAATGTCGAAGACGGTCTACGGCATCATCGAAGGTGACAGCGTGCCGGACATATTCATTCCCACGCTGATCGATTTGTTCATGCAGGGCCGCTTCCCATTCGACAAGCTGACAAAAATGTATCCGTTCGAGCGCATCAACGAGGCGGCGAGCGACAGCGAGCGTGGAATCACGGTCAAGCCGATCATCCAAATCGGCAAGATTTAGTTGTCTGACGCGTGGCGGCGCCGGCACGTGGATCGGCGGTAACGCAAATTCAAGCTTGGTTTTTCTGCTCGCCGGCGGTGCTTTTGGCCGGCGCGATCAATCGGCGCCGCACCGGAAACAAGCTGATGTCGAAGCGGCGCGAAACCACTCCCCAGACGCCGGCCGGCGCGAACAGCATGAGTATGATGGCAAGCCCGCCGAGCAAGATCAGGTACCAGGAGCCAAGCGCCGCCAGGTAATATTGTAAAAGATAGAAGACTGCGACGCCGATGATCGGGCCTTCCATGGTTCCGATACCGCCGATAACGACGATGAAGATCACATAAGCGGTCCAGTCGATCAGCGAGTAGGCGCCATCGGGCGAAATCCTCGCCTTCTGCAAAAAGATCAGCGCGCCCGCCATGCCGGTGACGATCGCAGTCACGACGTAGATAAAAAGCTTGGTTCGGAACACATCGACGCCGGTGCTCTCGGCGGCCGCTTCGGAATCGCCGATGGCGGACAGCGCCAGGCCGTAACGGGATCGCAGCAGGCGATAGACCAACACAAATGTGCCGACGGCGAGCACCAGCGCGAGCCAATAAGAAATAATGTCGCGCGCCGCCGGACCGCGCACCGCGAAAAGATCGCGGACGAAATCGAGCCCGACCATAGATGAAGCGACGTCGGGCGGTAGCGACGTGCCGGTGCCGCCGCCCAGTTGCTTGACCTGCGCCAGAATGAGCCGGCAAACCTCAGCCACGACCCAGGTGCCGATGGCGAAATAGGCGCCGCGTAAACGGAATACGATCAAGGCCGCGGGAATTGCGACTACTCCGGCGATTACGCCGGCCAGTACGATGGACAAAATCGGATCGAGGCCGCCGATGACGGTGAAGGCAAACAGCGCATATGCGCCGGTGCCGACAAAAGCCTGTTGTCCGACCGAGATTAGCCCGGCGCTGCCGGCCAAAAGATTCCACAACTGCGCTAGCGCCAGCATGGTGAAGACGTAGAACAGTTCCTGCAACAGCGCGCGGTTCGCGAATGCCGGCAGCGCGGCGAGGAAGAGGATGACGGGAATGGCGATCAGCAACGTCATCGTTGACGCGCGTGTCGCCTGCGTCACGGTAAAACGTGAAGGACGCACCGCGCTCAAATCGGTCGAGGTCGATTGATCGATGCTCATAGTGCGGCCGCTCAATCCACAGCGCGCGGAAACAATCCGCGCGGCCGGATCACCAGCACGATCAGAAACGCCACGTGGCCGGCCAATATTTGCCATTCCGGGTCGAGATGGGCACCGATTGTCTGCGCCAACCCAACCACGATGCCGCCGGCGAGCGTTCCCCACAGGCTACCGAGACCGCCGATGATCACCGCCTCGAAGGCGTAGAGGAGCCGTGCCGGCCCGATGCTCGGATCGAAATTGCTGCGCGCGCCGAGGAAGAATCCCGCCACCGCGCAAACCGCAAGCGCGATGCCCATGGTGAGGGCATAAATCGAACGGTCGTTGATGCCCATCAGCTGGGCGATCTGCACGTCGTCGGAGGTGGCGCGAAATGCCCGCCCAACGGCGGTGCGATAGAAAACCGCATTGAGGAGGACAATGACGGCGATCGCCGAGGCGAGACAGATCAACGGCATGACGCCGATCGCGATGCCGCCGCCGAGCGGCAGCGAAGCGCCTTGTAGCGGACCGACATTGAGAAAGCGCGTATCGGCGGAGAATCCTTCCAGCAACCCGTTCTGCACGATGATCGACAGCCCGAAGGTGATCAGGAGCGGCGGCAGGATATTACGGCCGATGACGCGGTTGAGTATCACCGTTTGCAGCGCGTAGCCGCCGGCGAACATCAGCGGCACGACAATCGCGAGCGCCAGCACGATCGGTACGCCGATGCCGACCAGGGCCAGCATCAGAAAGGCCGGCAGCACGATCAGATCGCCATGCGCGAGATTGACGAGCCGCATGATGCCGAAGATCACCGACAGGCCGGTGGCGTAAAGCGAATAGAGCCCGCCGAGCAAAATCCCCTGTATCACCGTATCGATCCAGCCGAACATGCATTTACAATCCGAAATAGGCGGCGTGGATGGCGTCGCGGCTGAGCTCCCGCGGCCGGCCGGAAAGACTGACGCGTCCCTCCATGAAGCAGTAAGCGCGGTCCGCGACCGACATGGCATGAACCAGGTCCTGTTCGACCAGCACGACGCTGGTTCCGTGCTGCTTGATATCGGCGAGCGCTGCATAGATATCGCGGATCACGATCGGCGCGAGGCCAAGACTGAGTTCGTCGCACAACAGGACGCGCGGGTTCGACATCAAGCTCCGGCCGATGGCGACCATTTGCTGCTGCCCGCCGGAAAGCGCCGTCGACGATGTGTGGCGCCGTTCTTCCAGAATTGGAAACAGCCGATAAACGGTTGCGAGGTTCCATGGCCCTTCGCCGCGCCGGCCGTAAGCGCCGACCACCAGATTCTCCTCCACCGAGAGCGAGGAAAACAGCCGCCGGCCTTCCGGCACCAACGACAAACCGAGCTTGACGATCTCGTAGGCAGGCAATGCCCCGATGTCGCGTCCGTCGAACCGCACCGCCGCCGCCTGCCGCGGTAGCAAACCCGCGATTGCCTTCAGGAAAGTGGACTTGCCGGCGCCGTTGGCGCCGATGATGGCGACCGTTTCACCCTCATCGAGCGCAAACGTGATGCCGAACAGCGCCTGAAAGTCGCCGTAAAAAGCGGTGAGTTCATGAGTTTCCAGTACGGCCACGCCCGATCCCTCACGCCGCGATGCCCATGTAGATTTCGCTCACTTCGGCCGAGGCCATGACCGAGCGCGGCTCGCCTTCGATGATCTTGCGCCCGAAGTTGAGAACGACCAACCGGGAAACGACGGCGACGAGCGCATGCACGATATGCTCGATCCAGACGATGGTGACGCCCGATTGTTTGATCGCCTGCACGAGTTCGACAAGTTCGGAACACTCGGCTTCGGTCAGCCCACCGGCAATTTCGTCGAGCAGTAGAAGCCGGGGCGAACCGGCCAACGCGCGCGCAAGTTCGAGCCGTTTGCGACCGAGCAGATTGAGCGTACCGGCGCGGCGATTGGCAAAGCCGATCAGCCCGGTGCGCTCCAGAATAACGCCGCAGGCATCGACCACCTGCGCCTCGCGCTGGCGGCGGCCATGGATGGCGGCAACCAGCAGGTTCTCGAACACGGTCAGATTCTCGAACGGATGCGGGATCTGGAACGAGCGCCCGATGCCGGCGGTGCAGCGGGCCCGCGGCGACGCTTGGGTGATATCGCGGCCATCGAAACGGATGGCGCCCGCGTCCGGCCTCAGCAGACCGGTGATGAGATTGAACAGAGTGGTCTTGCCCGCGCCGTTCGGCCCGATGATGCCGAGCGCTTCGCCGGCGGCGACCTCAAGCCCGACGCCGTCGACGGCTTTGAGCGAGCCAAATGATCTGGTCAGATTGTCCAGCGTCAGAATCATGCGACCCCGCCACCATGCTCCCGCCTACGCGCTGTACGCTTCGGCGGGCTCACACCTGCCGTAGCTCGCTGGAGCCAACGAACGCGGGCCGCACGGTGCTCTTGCCCCGCTTGGCGGAGGCTCATGAGAATACAGGTTCGCAAAATAATCCTCCCCCGAATTGCGGGGGAGGGGGACCGCCCGAAGGGCAGTAGCGCGGGTGCGCTGTCAGCCAATCCCATTCTTTATGCGATCGGCTCCATTTTGCCGCCGACCGGGATTTCCGGCGCGGTCTTATTATCGGTGACGACGATGTCGTATTTGTTGCCGTTGCGAAGCCGCCACTGGCCGCCAACCAGCGGTGTCTTGGCGATGTTCTTGGCCGCAAACGGCGGCAGATTCTTGCCGTCCCAGGCGATCGGCCCGACCACGGTGTGCAGGTTGGTCGCGGCAATCGCCTTGACCATCGCCTTGTTGTCGCCGGCGTTGCCCGAGCGCTTGGCCGCGTCGACCGCCAGTTCGAACAGCGCATGCACGAAGCCGATCGGCTGCGTCCATTGTTTGCCCGAGGATTTTTCATAGGCGTCGGCAAGCTGTTTCGCCGATTGCCCGGTCAGCGACGACTTGAACGGATGATTCGGCGTCCACCAGACCTCGGACGAGAGGTTGTTGCCGTTCTTGCCTAACGCCTCGACCGCGACCGGGAACAGGATCGCCTTACCGATCGAAGCAACCTTCGGCTTGAAGCCTTGTTGCGATGCCTGGTTCCAGAAGGTGGTGAAGTCGGGCGGTATCATCACGCCGGTGATGATGTCGCAATTGGCCTTCTTGAACGCGGCGATCTGCGCAGTGAAGTCGTCGGTCAGGTTCTGATAGCGGCCGGGATCGGTCAGCTTGAAGCCGAGCTTGTCGAGCACCGGCGGGAAGCCGACTTGCTTGCTGCCCCAGGCATTGCCGTCGCCGTCATTAGGAAACAGGCCGCCGACGGATTTGTCGGTTTTAACCTGCTGCCACATGTTGGTGTAGACGGCGATGACGTCTTCCAGGCCCCAGAAGAAATGATAGGTATAGTTGAATGGCTTCCAGGCTGGCGGACCGCCGGCCGGATTGGCCTGCCGGCCGATGAAATACGGCTGCCACGGCGCGACGGTGGAAATGCACGGCACTTCCTCGATCTCGCATTGGGTGGAAACCGGATTGGTGGTTTCCGGAGTCGACGCCACCAGCATCAAGTCGATCTTGTTCGAAACGATCAACTCCTTGGCGACTTCAGCGGCGCGATTGGGGTTGGACTGACTGTCCTTCACCGTAACTTCGACCGGAAGCGTTGCACTGCCGACCTTGACGCCGCCCTTCACCGTTTCGAGGAAGCTGGAAATGATGAACTTGTCCGCCTCGGCGAACGGCGCCAGCGGCCCGGTCTGCGGGCTCACATAGCCGAGCTTGAGCGTCTGCGCGGCGCGCACCGACGGTGCGAAGACCGAACCGGTGGCCAGCGCGGCGCCGGTAGCCGCCGACGCCTTCATAAAGGCACGCCGGTTCACGTGACTGACTGATTTCCTCGTCATGAATTCCTCCCCTGTACGATCCGGCGCGTCGCCCGGAAGCGGGCCGCGCCGGTGGTTTTGTTTTCCGAACGAAGCCTTCGACTTGCACCGCTCGACTTGCACCGCTCGACTTGCACCGCTCGACTTGCACCATGCGGAGCGATTCACTACCGTTCGATTATCGAACGAAGGTTCGCGCTCCGATCATTGTTGCCGAGCGCCGAATTTCTGTCAATTGGCCGCGGCGTTGCCGAGGCGGGCGAAAGGCACGCAGCCGATGGCGCAAGAGTTGCACGAGCCGGCGCAAGACAAGGAATTCATGGCCACCCTCGCCAAGGGTCTGGCCGTGCTCGGATCGTTCGACAAGCAGCGGCCGGCAATGACGTTGTCACAGGCGGCGCAGGCCTCCGGCCTGTCGCGGGCGACGGCGCGGCGGATTCTGCGCACGCTGAGCGCGCTGGGATACGTCGTGCAGAATGGCCGCGACTTCTCGCTCTCGTCCGGCATCCTGAAACTCGGCTTCGCTTATCTTGCCACCCAGAACTGGATCGAGCAGGCCGTGCCGCAGATGCGTCAGCTCAGCGAGCAGTTTCACGAATCCTGCTCGGCGGCGATTCTGGAGGGCGCCGAGATCGTTTACGTTGCGCGCATTCCCGCCAGCCGCATCATGTCGGTCACGCTGGCGGTAGGAACGCGGTTGCCGGCGTTTCACACCGCGCTTGGCCGTGTGCAGCTTGGCTTTCTTGATGAAGCCGAGCAGTGGCGGCGATTGCGCGCGCAGCAAATCGAGGCTTACACGCCGTCGACGATCACCGACGTGCAGGCGCTATTGGATCGGGTGCGGCAAGACTGGGAGCAGGGCTTTTCCATTGTCGACGAAGAACTCGAGCGCGGGCTACGCGCCATCGCCGTGCCGATTGTCGATCGCGGCGGGCAGGCGGTGGCGGCGCTTAATCTGAGCACCCATTCAACGCGCACGACGCGCAACGAAATGCGCGATCGCTTCCTGCCGCAACTGCGCCGCATCGCCGAGCAGATTTCCGTTTCGCTGGT
>DATKRE010000055.1:0-6064 GCA_035532335.1 Xanthobacteraceae bacterium
TTGGCGATATAGGCGATCAGCCCTTCCGGATTGGCGAAGATGTTGTCGCGGAAAGACAGCGCCGCGCCCTTCGGCCCGACTTCGATTTTCTCGACATTGGCGCGTCGGCACAGCGCCTTGATGCCGACCACGGACAACAGATGCTCGACCTCGGGCGGCAGCGGCCCGAAGCGGTCGACCAGTTCGGCGGCGAACGCCTCGATGTCGCGGTCGTCCTCGATCTCCGACAAGCGCCGGTAAAGCGCGAGCCGCACCGGCAGGTCGGCGACATACTCTTCCGGAATCAGCACCGCGGTGCCGATGGTGATCTGCGGCGACCATTTGTCGGCGACCGGCGCGGCGATGCCGGCCTTGAGCGACATCACCGCCTCCTCCAGCATCTGTTGGTAAAGCTCGTAGCCAACTTCCTTGATGTGGCCGGACTGCTCCTCGCCGAGCAGATTGCCGGCGCCGCGGATGTCGAGATCGTGCGAGGCGAGCTGGAAGCCGGCGCCGAGCGTGTCGAGCGATTGCAAGACTTTGAGCCGCCGCTCGGCCCCCGCCGTGATGCGGCGGTTGGCCGGCAGCGTCAGCAGCGCATAAGCGCGAAGCTTCGAGCGGCCGACCCGGCCGCGCAGCTGATAAATCTGGGCGAGGCCGAACATGTCGGCGCGGTGCACGATCAGCGTGTTGGCGGTCGGAATATCGAGGCCGGATTCGACGATGGAGGTGGACAGGAGCACGTCGAACTTGCCGTCGTAGAAGGCACTCATCACGTCTTCCAGCACGGTCGGCGGCATCTGCCCGTGGGCGACGGCAACGCGGACCTCGGGCACATTCTTGTCGAGGAAGGCTTTGGTCTCGGCGATATCCTCGATGCGCGGGCAGACATAGAAGCTTTGGCCGCCGCGATAGCGCTCGCGCAGGAGCGCTTCACGCACCACCACGCCGTCAAACGGGGCGACGAAGGTGCGCACCGCCAGCCGATCCACCGGCGGCGTGGCGATGATCGACATTTCGCGCACGCCGGAGAGCGCCAGTTGCAGCGTGCGCGGAATCGGCGTCGCGGTGAGCGTGAGCACATGCACCTCGGCGCGCAGCTGTTTGAGCTTTTCCTTGTGGGTGACGCCAAAATGCTGCTCCTCGTCCACCACGATCAGGCCGAGATCCTTGAATTTCAGGTTCTTGTTCAGGAGCGCGTGCGTGCCGATGACGATGTCGACGCCGCCTTCGGCAACACCCTTGCGGGTTTTCGCCAGCTCAGCCGAGGCGACCAGCCGCGAAGCTTGTCCGATCTGTACCGGATAATTGCGCAGTCTTTCGCTGAAGGTCTTGAAATGCTGGCGCGAGAGCAACGTGGTCGGCACCACGACGGCGACCTGCTTGCCATTCATGGCGGTGACGAACGCGGCCCGCAGCGCCACCTCGGTCTTGCCGAAGCCGACGTCGCCGCAAATCAGCCGGTCCATCGGCCGGCCCGACGAAAGATCGGCGAGCACGGCGGAGATCGCCGCCTGCTGGTCGTCAGTCTCCTCGTAGGGGAAGCCGGCGCTGAATTCATCATAGAGGCCGGTCTCGACCGTCAGCTGCGGCGCCTCGTGCAACTGCCGCGCGGCGGCGATCTTGATCAGCTCGTTGGCAATTTCGCGGATGCGGTTTTTCATCCGCGCCTTGCGCGACTGCCAGGCGACGCCGCCGAGCTTGTCGAGCTCGACGCCCGCCTCCTCGCTGCCGTAGCGCGACAGAAGCTCGATGTTCTCCACCGGCAGGAACAGCTTGTCGCCGCCGGCATAATGCAGTTCGAGACAATCGTGCGGCGCGCCCGCCGCCTCGATCGCGCGCAAGCCGACGAAGCGGCCGATGCCGTGATCGACGTGGACCACGATGTCGCCGGCGGCAAGGCTGGTGACCTCGGCGATGAAATTTTCCGCGCGCTTATTCTGCCGCCGCGGGCGGATCAGCCGCTCGCCGAGAATGTCTTCTTCCGAGATCAGAGCTAAGTCGTCGGTCTCGAAGCCGGACTCGACGCCGAGCACGGCGAGCGCCACCTGATGCCGCGGCAACGCGAGCGCCGCCGGCCATGACGCGACCGCCGTGACATTGAGGAGGCCGTGCTCGGCAAGCACGTGCGCCATGCGTTCTCGTGAACCTTCGCTCCACAGCGCGATCGCGACCCGCCTGCCGGCAGCTTGCAAAGCCTCGACGTGCTTCTTTACCGCCTCGAAAACGTTGCCGCCTGGCTCGCTCCGCGCGGCGGTAAAGTTGTGGCCGGCGCGGGCGTCGATGGCGATCATGTCGCGCGTGCCGTCGTCAGCAGCAAACGGCGACAGCCGCGCCAACGCCGCAGCATCCAGCCGCGCGCGCCATTCGCTTTCGCCAAGATAAAGCCGGTCCGGCGGCAAGGGCTTATACGGCGCGCCGCTGCCCCCCTGGCCGGCTTGATCGAGCACGTCCTTGCGCGCCTGATAATAGTCGGCGATTTGGGCGAGCCGCTCATGCGCGGCTTCCTCCGCAAGCGGTTCGAGCACGACCGGCGACGCCGGCAGATAATCGAGCAGCGTCTCCATCTTCGTGTGAAACAGCGGCAGCCAATGCTCGATGCCGGCGGAGCGGCGGCCTTCACTCACCGCTTCGTAGAGCATGTCATCGGGGGAAGCTGCGCCGAAGGCTGCGACGTAGCCGGTGCGAAAGGCCCGGATCGTCTCCGGCGTGAGCTGGAATTCCGCCATCGGCACCAGATCGAGATGGCGTAACTCCTCAGTGGTGCGCTGCGTCTCCGGATCGAAACTGCGGATCGTTTCCAGCGTGTCGCCGAAGAAATCGAGCCGTACCGGCGCCTCGAAACCGGGCGCGAACAGGTCGACAATGCCGCCGCGCACCGCATAGTCGCCGGGCTCACGCACAGTCGAGGCGCGATTAAAGCCGTTGAGCTCAAGCCATTGGATCACGCCGGCCATCGGGTGCAGGCGTCCGGCCGCAATCGCCAGCGATTGCCCCGCCAGCGTCGCGCGCGGTGGCACCCGCTGCAAAATGGCGTTGACGGTGGTGAGCAGCATGGCCGGCGTGTCGCGGCCGCCGGCGCGCGCCAGCCGGGCCAGCGTCATCATCCGTTGAGCGATAATCGCCGCATGCGGCGAGGCGCGGTCGTAAGGCAGGCAATCCCAGGCGGGAAATTCCAGCACTTCGACGTCGGGCGCGAAGAAGGCGAGCGATCGCGACAGCGTAGCCATGCGCGGCCCGTCACGGCACACCACCGCGAGACTGACCGCCGGCGCATCCTTGCCCGCCGCAATCGCGCGGGCGAGATCGGCCAGCACCAAACTTTCGGCGCCGTCGGCGACGCCGGAGAGAAGGAGCGCCCGGCCCGGCGCAAGCCGCGCCGCCGGCGATTGCGCTTTGGTTCGCACGGCGGTGCTCATGGCTTTTCCCCGGCGCGCGTCTGTTCGCTGCGCGCATGGAACGTCTTGAGGCTGGCCAATACGGCGGTGTCATACTCGGCGGGGACGGCTTCGGTGCCGGTCACCCAGGCGTACAGCGCCGCATTCGGCGCCTCGATCAGCCGCTCGAAGTCATCGAGATCCGCGGCATCGAAGCTTGCGATATGCACATCGGCGAAGCGGCCGATAATCAAATCCATCTCGCGCACACCGCGGCGCCAGGCGCGAAACAATAGCTTGCGCTGCCGCTCGTCCAGTCCTGCGCTCGATCGCTCGGTCATGACGAAATCCGGTGTTTTATGACGCATGATCCTTGCGGAAAACCGGTAGCCACTTTTCCGGGATCATGCGCAACGCCAAAAGCCCGGACGGGCCGGGCGAGGCGTATATAGAGGGCAATGCAGAGGATGTCAGCGGCTTTCACCAGTCATTCCGGGGCGCGGGCGAAGTCCGCGAACCCGGAATCCATAGTCCCGACGCGGAGGTTATGGATTCCGGGTTCGCCGCTTTGCGGCCCCCCGGAATGACGAAGGCGGATCATGCGCCCCCCAGCCCTCAATCCATTGTTCGCGTCGCTGCGGAGCCTGCCCGGCATCGGGCCGAAGCTTGAGGCGCTGTTCGCGCGTCTCCTCGTGCGCGAGGGCGAGACGCCGCGCATCGCCGATCTGTTGTTTCATCTGCCGACCGGCTTCGTCGACCGGCGCAACCGGCCGAAGCTCTCCGAAGTCGTTCCGGATACGGTGGCGACGGTCGCCGTCACCATCGAGCGACACCGCCCGCCGCCGCCGAACCGGCCGCGCGCGCCCTACAACATCGAGGCAAGCGACGATACCAACACGCTCACCATCACCTATTTCAACGCCCGCAAGGATTATCTGGAGAATCTGCTGCCGGAAGGCGCGCTTCGCTACGTCTCCGGCACCATCACGCTTTATGACGGCCATTTGCAAATGCTGCACCCGGACCGCGTGGTGGACGAAGCCGGTCTCGCCAAGCTGCCGCCGATCGACCCGGTTTATCCGCTCACGGAAGGGGTTCATCACAACAGCCTGCACAAGGCGATCGACGCCGCGCTCGAGCGCGTGCCCAATCTGCCGGAGTGGCAGGACGCCGCCTGGCGCCAGCGCAATGGCTTTCCCGGTTTCGCCGACGCGCTCCGCTCGGTGCATCGCCCGGCGGCGCCGGAAGACCTCGATCCGCAAAGCGCGGCGTGGTCGCGGCTCGCTTACGACGAACTTCTTGCCGGCCAGCTCGCGCTCGCGCTTCTGCGCGGCCACATGCGCAAGCGTCCCGGCCGTGGCAGCGCCGCCGAGGGCCGCTTGCGCGCACGCATCGTTGCCGCGCTCCCCTACTCGCTGACGCCGTCGCAGGATCGCGCGGTGCGCGACATCATCGCCGACCTTGCGCAGCCGAACCGCATGCTCCGCCTCCTGCACGGCGACGTCGGCTCCGGTAAAACCGTGGTCGCGCTCCTTGCCGCGGCGACCGTGATCGAAGCCGGCCGGCAGGCGGCCTTCATGGCGCCGACTGAAATTCTCGCGCGGCAGCATTATGCCACCATCGCGCCGCTCGCCGCGGTCGCCGGCGTCCGGCTCGCCCTCCTCACCGGGCGCGAGCGCGGCCGCGAGCGGCCCGACATTCTTTCGGCGCTCGCCGCCGGCGAGATCGATCTCGTCGTCGGCACCCACGCGCTATTCCAAGACGACGTCGCCTTCCGCGACCTCGCGCTTGCCATCGTCGACGAGCAGCACCGCTTCGGCGTGCATCAGCGGCTGGCGCTGACGCGCAAGGGCGAAGCGGTGGATTTACTGGTGCTGACGGCGACGCCGATACCGCGCACGTTGGTGCTGACCTATTTCGGCGACATGGACGTGTCGGAGTTGCGCGAGAAGCCGGCCGGACGGCAGAAGATCGATACCCGCGCGCTGCCGCTCAATCGGCTCGCCGAAGTGATCGACGCGGTCAAACGCGCGCTCGACGACGGCCGGCGCGTCTATTGGGTCTGTCCGCTGGTCGAAGAATCCGAAACCAGCGACCTCGCCGCCGCCGAAGAACGTTACGCCGATTTGAAGAAACGTTTCGGCGACACCGTCGCGCTGGTGCACGGGCAAATGCGCGCTGCCGACAAGGATCGCGCGATGGCGCGGTTTGCCGAAGGCTCCGCCCGCATCCTGGTCGCCACCACCGTGATCGAGGTCGGCGTCGATGTGCCGGAAGCAAGCGTGATGGTGATCGAGCACGCCGAACGGTTCGGGCTGGCGCAACTGCACCAGTTGCGCGGCCGCATCGGCCGCGGTTCCGAGCTCTCGACCTGTCTTCTCCTCTACAGAGGCCCGCTCGGGAAAACCGCGAAGGCGCGGCTCGCGATCCTGCGGGAAACCGACGACGGTTTCCGCATCGCCGAGGAGGATCTGCGGCTGCGCGGCGAAGGCGACTTGCTCGGCACCCGCCAGAGCGGATTGCCCGGCTTCCGGCTGGCGCGGCTTGAGGTCCACGGAAAATTGCTGAACGCGGCGCGCGAGGACGCCAAGCTCATGCTCAACCGCGATCCGAAGCTCAATACGCCGCGTGGCGCGGCGCTGCGGCAGTTACTCTATTTGTTCGCCCGCGACGAAGCGATCCGGCTGTTAGGCGCTGGCTGATTGCGC
>DATKRE010000056.1:0-24393 GCA_035532335.1 Xanthobacteraceae bacterium
CCGACCGGCAGCTTGGCTTTTGATAGCCCGGCCGGGGCGGTCGCCGCCGGCAGGCTCATCAGCGTGATCAGATAAGCGACGGCAATCCAGTCGATGTAGTTGTCGAATTTTTTGCCGTTGATCTGATCGGGAAAATTCATCTCGATCGGATACGGCTGGACTGGTGCGGCCGGCGTCAGCAGGAGATCAAAGCGCTCGAACAATTCGCGGAAACGGTGAAACAGCTGCGCGCGCGTTTGCTCGGCCTTGGCGAAATCGAGCGCATTGAGCTTTAATCCGGCTTCGACATTACCGCGCAGATTTTTGCCGAACTGATCGATCTGTCCGAGCCGCTGATATTGCTGCCCGACCATCCAGAAGCCGCGCCAGGTTTGGTAGGCGGCGCGGCCTTCGCCGGCGTCGAACGCAATGTGCTCGACTTTGGCGCCTTGCGTGCCGAGGGCTGTGGCCGCCGCACCGCAGATGGTGTCGATTTCCGTTTCGACGCCGATGCCGGCGATGTCGGAAATGTAAGCGATGCGCAGGCCCTTGATGTCGTCGCGATCGAGTTCGGCCAGCGCGCTCGTCCACGGTGGCGCGACCGAGATCGGCGAGATGCGGGAGAAGCCAATGCTGGCGTCGAGATAGAGCGCCGCATCCTCGGCGTCTTGCGCCAGCGGTCCGGGCACCTGTCCCGGATCCCACGGCAGTTGCAGCGGATGGCTGGGCGTAAGTCCAGGCGTCGCGCGGATGCCGACGATGCCGCAGAAGGCGGCGGGTATGCGGATCGAACAGCCGAAATCGGTGCCGTGCGCGATCGGCAGCATGCGGGCGGCGACAGCGGCAGCCGAGCCGCCGGACGAACCGGCCGGGCTTAACGCCAGGTTCCACGGATTGCGGGTCGGCCCGAACAGCGCGTTATTGGTGTTGGCGCCGGCGGCGAATTCCGGCGCGTTGGTCTTGGCGAGCACGATGGCGCCGGCTGCTTTGAGGCGGCGCACCGCTTCGGCGTCCTCGGTCGGCACGTGATCTTTGTAGAGCGGCGAGGCGTAAGTGGTGCGGATGCCGGCGGTCGGGGTCACATCCTTGACGCCGATCGGTAGCCCATGGAGGAGGCCGAGCTTGTCGCCCTTCATGACCGCTGCTTCGGCGCGCTTGGCGGCGTCGCGCGCCTGCTCGGCGGCGAGCGTGACAATGGCGTTGATCTTCGGATTGAGCTTTTCGATCGCGTCGAGATAGGCGTCGAGCACTTCGACCGGGCTTACCGCCTTGCTCCGGATCAGTCGCGCCAGCTCGCGCGCGGTCTTGCGGGTCAGCGGCGCATCCGCCGCCGGTGCCGTTGCCTCCTGCCGTGAGGTCGTGGTTGGCATTGCGCTACTCGCCGGCGTCGATGATGGCGATGCATGGGCCGCCGCCCTGCGGGCCCTGATGCATGGCGTCCACGGAAACGAACACGGCGGGATCGCCGATCGCCGCGGCGGCGACGCCGCCGACCGCGGCCTTGGCGTGGCGGTGCCACGGCACGTCGGAATCGTCGAGCATGATCTGCCGGCGTCCACGCAATTGGCCGGTGCGGTCCGCCTCGCATTTCATGAAGCAGTTGACCACGCGGCCCTTGAGGTCTTCCGCGCGCGGGCGCTCCGGCAGTTCGAGGCCGGCGCTGCGGATCGATTGATAGATGCCGTCGATGTCGAGCGCGTCCTGCATCACCGAATGGCCGATCCGATAGCGGCCGCCGGCCCCGGCCTTGTTGCCGAGCAGAACGATCTGCGCCTGGGTCAGCTCGACGCCGGACGAACACGAGGCGACCGCCGAATAAAGATCGAGGTTGCGGCAGATTTCCTCCGCCTTCGGCATCTTGATCTCGCGTAAGCCGACGGCGATGCCGAGCCCGGTGGTGCCATTCGACACGCCCATCGACTCGTGCACTTCGCAGAAGGTGTCCTTGCCGCGTTTGTGGGCGTCGAGCACGGAATCGACGGTGAGCAGCGGCGTCTTGGTCTGCACGTAATGCACGTCGGCCGGATCGTCGATGCCGGCGTCGCGCATGGCCGCCCGCACGGCCTCGGCAACTTTCTCCACCATCGGCGGCCGGCCGATATCCTCCGGAAAAATTTCGGCGCTCATGGCGGTGCCGATGGCGAGCCGCGATGTGTTCGCCGGCCCGGTCTTGGCGTTGCGCGCGAAGACCGTGGCATGAGGCGTGATGATGCCGTCGCAGCCGCCGGACCAGACCATCGGGATTTTCCCGATCTCGGCTTCGGAACCCTTGCCGAGTTTCTTCAGCACCGCGCGAAACGCCTGATCGGCGAGGATGCGGGTGAAATCGTTGACGCCGCCATTGCCTTCGGTCTTGCCAATGATGGCGATCACCTCGTCGGCGGAAAATTGCCCCTGCTTGATCGCTGCCTCCATGCCGGAGGCATCCTGCACGTTCTTCAATTCGACTTTGACGACTTCGATGGCCATTACGTGTGATCCTTACTTCCCATCCGGCTTGCTAACTCCCTCTCCCCGCGCGCGGGGGAGGCAAATCTGCTCGTATCTTAAACCGTCCGCACCCACGGCTTGACCTCGCCGCGGATCATTTTCTCAAAGCCCGGGCCGCGGTCGATCATCAGCGGCACGTCCTTGCGCTGCGCCTTCAATTTCGCACGCAACTCGGTGGTCGCTTTCGCGTCGACCGTAGGGCCGTCGCCGCTGTCGGGTGTGAGCACCACGCCGTAATCGTCGCGGGCAGCGGCGAGCGAAACCTTACCTTCGATCACGTCGCGCTGGACCCATTCCGGCTCGCGTTCGAGCGGATCGCCCCAGCCGCCGCCGCCGGTCGTCACCACGCGCACGATCTGGCCGGCGCGCACCGGCTCGCCATCGACCAGGCCGCCAAGCTCGCGGCCGTTGCCTTGTGCGTCGACGGTGACGCAGAACGGTGTGCCGGCCTTGCCGCCGTCGACGCCATAGCAGCCGAGCCGCACGCGGTCGGCGGTGACAATGGTGCGGCAATCGACCAGTGCGCGGTAATGCTTGTCGTAGCCGAGCCCGCCGCGGCGCTTGCCGACGCCGCCGGAATCCGTGCGTAGCGCCAGTTTCTCCACCAACAGCGGAAAGCGTGTCTCGGTGAATTCGGCCGGCTGGTTGCGCGAATCCGGCACGATGTGGATGGCGTCGCTACCGTCGGCGTAATAGCGCCCGCCGGAGCCACCGCCCAGCACTTCGCGCGAGAGAAATGCCTTGCCGTTTTTGTCGGCGCCGTAGAAGCCGGTGTAGCGGATGGTTTCCTGATCGGCCGGCATGCGGCCGCCGGCGGCTTGCGCGACCACGCCGGCGAGCAGCCCGATGCAGCGTAACAGCACGAACGAGCGCGCATTGGTGGCGGCCGGCCATTCCGGCGTTATCAGCGTGCCTTTCGGCGGGAAGATCACGTCGAACACTTCGCAGACGCCTTCGTTGACGTGGATTTCGGCGGCGCGCTCGGGCGTGTCGGCAAGGTTGCGCAGGATCGGCGCGATCCATTTGATCAGGAACGCGCCGCCGGCATAGTCCGCCGGCCAGTTGATCGGCCCGGTCGATTGCGGATCGGTGCCGGTGAAATCCAGCGTGATGCGGTCGCCCTTTTTGATCAGCGTCAGCGCCAGCTTGTGCAGCTTCGGATCGGTGACGCCGTCATGCTCGACATAATCCTCCCAGCGATAGGTGCCGTCGGCGATCTTCGGCAATAATTCGCGCCGGAAGGTGTCGCGGCAGGTATCGAGGATGGCCTGAAAGCACGCTTCCACCGTCTCGCCGCCGAAACGCTCGAACAATTCCGCCATCCGGCGCGCACCCATCAGGCAAGCCTGCACCTCGCTGTCGAGATCGGCGGCAAGCGTTTCCGGCACGCGGGTGTTGCGCTTGACGACGGTGAACACCGCCTCGTTGCGCACGCCGCGGTCGTAGAACTTGATCGGCGGAACGGCGAGGCCTTCCTCGAACACGGTGGTGGCGGTGCCGGGCATCGAGCCCGGCACGCGGCCGCCGATGTCGTCGTGATGGCCGAACGCCTGGATGTAGGCGACGACTTCGCCGTCATGGAACACCGGCACCGTCGAGCACAGATCGGGCAAATGGCCGATCGAGCCCTCGCTCAGATAAGTGTCGTTCATCAGGAATACGTCGCCCGGCTGCATGGTCTGCGGCGGGAAGTCACGCACCACCGCATTCGGCATGGCGGAATACGAGCGGCCGGTGAGCTTGCGGCAGTAGCGGTCGAACAGGCCGACGCGATAATCGTGGGCCTCGCGGATCATCGGCGAGCGCGCGGTGCGCTCGATCGCATATTCGATCTCGGCCTCGATGGAATTGAGCGTGCCTTCGACGATCTGCAGCACGATCGGATCGACGTCGCGCCGGGGCCGATCCGGAGCGGTCGGCCACGGCCATGTCTTGGCATCCACGTTCGTCATCCGGTTGGGCCTCCGCAAGCTTTCTATATCGCGCCAAACCCGCCGGCTATAGTCCCTTATGAGGCGATCTGGCCGCCGTTCGACCGCTGCGTCAGTCGGCCTGAAGTGGCGGGGAGTGCCGCGCTCAAAACTTCGTATTCAGGCGCACGATCGTTTTGAAATCGTAGACCGGATAGTCTTTGACGATCGGCACGCTCAGTTCCAGCGAGGCCGTGAGGTTCCTGGTGATGTCCTTGCCGACCATCAGATCGGCGGGCAGGAACAGCCGCCCGGTTTGTCCGGTGATCGGATCGCCGAAATTATAGCGGATGTCGGGGCTTGGATAGAACGTGACGAACCAGTGGCTCGGCAGGTTGATATTCAAGGTCGGCGCGAATTGCAGATTGCTGACGTTCTTCGATCCCGGCACCGCGGTGGCGAAGCTGACGTCGTAGCGCACCAATCCGATGAAGAAACTGCCTTCGCTTATTTCCGGCAGCATGTAACGCGCGCCGACGATGGGCAGGGCTCGCCAAGTGCCGGCGGTCAGGTCGTTGGTGCCGGTCGGAGCGATAACGCGAAGACCGGCGCCGGTCGCCCACCGCGAATCTATTGTTCGAATCAGCGCCGCCTGGACGTCGGCATCGCCAAGTCCGCCGACATAACCTCCCGCCGGATCGTCGGCCGTGATTGCGTTCTTGACGACGAAGGGTAGATCGCCGCGCAACGCTACGGTCCATTGCGGGGTGATGTTGAACGTGTAGTCGGCGCGCAGCACCGTGGTATCGGAGGTCACCGTGCGGGTCGTGCCCGGCATGCTGCCGCTGCCCGGCGCGGTCTGAAACGGGTTGCGCAGCTGAAACAGTGTCTGCGGCCGGGTAAAATCTTCGCCGTTGTTGTCACCTACGGCGGCGTCGGCCGCGCTTTGCGAAGCGGGAGGCGGTGACTGCTGCGCGTCGGCTTGGTGTACCAAGACAGCGCCAATGGCGGCGGCGCCCGCCAAGCGTTGCATTAGTTGAAAAAATTGCCGCACGGCACCATCGCACGGCATGTCTGCTCAGACCTCAAAAGCGGACAAATACAGATATCGCGGGAGGTCAGCAATTTGCCCCAAGCGAACCTTGCCTCAGGAAGGACGCTCCGGAGACTTAGGTCAATCTATAGTCTCGTTGGCGCCCTCTTGTTCGTCCAGTTCCTTTTGATCTTTTGGGCTTAGATTTGCTGAGCTGAGATCAACCACAACCTTTTTCAGCGTGCCGGTGAATTTGAAGGGCACCCGATAGTCTTCGCTGACCGGAGTTCCGGTATCTTCGCCAATGTCGAGGGTCTCGTCCACCGACACGCGGAACGGAATAGTCCGGTTCAGCCTGGCCCTCCCGACTTCCTTGCCATCGACGCTCAACGTCACTACGCCGCCTTTGCCGATACCGCCACCATCATATTTGAAATCGACCGCAACGGTATGTTGGCCAGGCGATAGTGCATCTTTGGCCGCAACCGAGGTCCGATCGACGCCGACAAGGTTATAATGAAAGACGGGCTTGCCTCGCAGCAAATACAAACCAAAGCCATTGAAACGCCCGCCCTGGGTTATCAAGACGCCTTCCGCCCCTTCGGCCGGTATCTCCACGTCGGCCACGATGCGATAGGATTTGTTCTTGAAGTCGGGCGCGGTGCCTTCAGGGATCCGCACCATTCCCGGATAATAAGTGAACTCGGTGCGGCCCCGCGTCAGGCTTGGACGAATGCTGACATCCGCCCGTTCGACCTTGCTGTTGTCGAGCGGCAGCACATTGTATCTGCCGGCTTCGGCAAAAAACAGGTTTTGAAGCTCGCGCAGCTTTGCCGGCTCCTTAGCAGCCAGGTCGTTCGCTTCACTGAAGTCGCTGGCGACGTTGTAAAGCTCCCATTTGTAATCGTTCACATTCGGAACCCGCTGCCCCATGACCCATGGCGGCACGGGCGGCGTAGTGGCTGCCACCCAACCGTCGTTATAGATCGCGCGGTTGCCGAACATCTCGAAATACTGCGTACGGTGCTTCGACGGTGCGTTGGGAGCATCGAAGGTATAGACCATGCTGACGCCTTCGACCGGCTTCTGCGCCACGCCGTCGAGCATCGCCGGCGATTGGACGCCCACCGCTTCGAGAATGGTCGGATAGACGTCGATTACGCTACTGAACTGGCTGCGGATACCGCCCTTGTCCTTGATTCTCGCGGGCCACGAGATCACAAGATCGTTGCGCGTGCCACCGAAGTGCGACGCTATTTGTTTGGTCCACTGGAAAGGTGTGTCCATGGCGTGCGCCCAGCCGACGGGATAGTGGTTGAACGTCATCGGCCCGCCGAGATCGTCCATGTGCGCCATCAGTTGCTTGAAGTCTTCGGGAATGCCGTTGAAGACGGACATCTCATTGAGCAGACCTTGCGGCGTACCTTCGGCGCTCGCGCCATTGTCACCTTGAATGTAGATGACCAACGTATTGTCCAGCTCGCCGGCGTCCTCTATCGCGCCGATGATGCGCCCCATCTGCGTGTCGCAATAGGACAGCGCCGCGGCATAAACCTCCATCATATGGGCGTAGAGTTTCTTGTGATCCGCGTCGAGTGAGTCCCAAGCCCCGATCTCTTTCGGTCGCGGTGTGAGTTGGGTGTCTGGCGGAATGATGCCCATCGCTTTCTGATGCGCGAAAATTTGCTCGCGCATCTTGTCCCAGCCCATGTCAAACTGACCCTTGAACTTGGCAATCCAGTCCTTCGGCGCGTGGTGCGGAGCGTGAGCGGTGCCTGGCGCGTAATAGACAACCCACGGCTTATCCGGCGCCACGGCGTGCAACATCCGAATTCGTTCGATGGCGCGGTCCGCCATGTCTTTCTCGAAGAAATAATTGGGATCGTTGTGCGGCGGCTCGACCGGTTGATTGTTCTCGTAAATGGCCGGTGCCCACTGACTGGTGTCACCACCGAGGAAGCCATAAAAATATTCAAAGCCCAACCCCGTCGGCCAAAGATCAAACGGCCCAGCCTGGCTCGAATGCCAATCGGGAACGTTGTGGTTTTTGCCGTACCAAGCTGTGTTGTAACCACTCTGGCGCAGTATTTCCGCGAATGTGCCATTGCTCTTCGGCATCAGCGAATTGTAACCGGGAAAGCCCGTAGCTATTTCCATGACGACGCCCGTCGCATTGGAGTGGTGATTGCGTCCAGTCAGCAGCGCAGCGCGCGTCGGCGAGCAAAGGGCGGTTGTGTGGAATTGGGTATAGCGCAGCCCGTTTTGCGCCAGCCGATCCATCGTCGGTGTCGGAATTGGTCCGCCGAAAGTAGAACTTGCGGCGAAGCCGACGTCATCCGTCATGATCAGAAGAATGTTCGGTGCGCCCTTGCGGGCTTTGACCTCAGCGGGAAAGTCGGGGGTCGAATCCTGCACTGTCGGCCCGATATGCCCCCTGAAGGGTGGCGCGGGTTGCGGAAGCATTTCCTGCGCGCCCGCTGTTCCGACATTTACCAAGCAAAAAGACGCGAGAACGCCGGTGATCGCAATGCTCGAAGGGAGCTTCATATCGGTATCTCCATCATCTACTGCGTTGGCCGCGCATTCCTCTCAGAGGCGGGCGCACTCGACGCCCGCCGTTAAAATGCTGGTGCTTAATTTCCCGTAGGGAGCGCGATGTGCACGCCTTCCTTTGCAAGCTCCTCCCTGAAGAATTTGAATTTTTGATAGTTCGAAAGCGTAATCGGACCTGAGTAGCTGTAACTCTGCAGTTTCCGAGGCGGATACTTCACGTAGGTAGCCATGATCTTTTGCAGCTCTTGTTCCATAGGCACGGCCATCCAGGTCCGCTCGGTGAAGTTGTTCATGAAGATGTCGTAGCGTTCTTGCGGGTCCTGCCATAGGTCGAAGATTTGCGGCACGGTCGCGACGTACGCCTCGGCACCTTTCCACCCGAGATTTGAATCGACAGCCAAGCCGCCGGTCGGCTGCCCATCACCGCCACGGAGATTGAAGACGAATTTGTAATTGTGCAGACGTATCGCGCCCGGCGATAGCTCATTCTCGGTGAAATAGAACCAGCTGTTGCGTTCCGACTTGCCGGTGCCGAACAATATCGGCGAGATGTCATAGCTGTCGAAGATCATGGGCTGGTTATCGCGATCGTTTTCCGGAAGTTTGCTGATGCCGGCGAGCGAGGCGAACGTCGCCATGTAATCGAGGCCACCAACGATATCGAAATTCCTCGAGCCTGCTTTGATCTTCGGTCCCCAGGCGATGGCCGGTACGCGGTTGCCGCCTTCGCGGTCAGTGCCTTTGGTGCCACGGAACGGCGTATAGCCGGCGTCGGGATAGACGTCCTGCCATGCACCGTTGTCGGTGGTCCAGAACACGTAAGTATTCTTGTCGAGCCCGAGCGAACGAAGCTTATCCATCAGGTGACCGATGCGCGCGTCGGCCTCGACAATGGAGTCGGCGTATTTACTTTTGGACGGGGACTTATGGACAAAGTCCGGGTGCGGCAGGTTCGGCTGATGTACCTTCATGAAATTGACGCTCATGAAGAACGGCTTACCGGCCTTGGCAGCTCGGTCGAGATAGTCGGTCGCCGCCTTTTCCACGTAGGCATCGAGAAATGGAATGCCGACGACACCCTTGTCGGGCGTGTCCACGTACTCGCCGTTGACCTTGAACTCTTCGCGAGCCTTTTCGCCGGCATTTCCAGACATCGCGCCCGTGGTTACCTTTTCGAACATGGCACGGAGCTCCGGCGGCATGTCGGGAAACCATTCCGGATCGGCATAAGTGTAGGCGTTGAGATGATAAAGAAAACAGTATTTCATTTCGTCGTAGCCTTGCGCGTTCGGCAGCGCGTAATCGGCCTCGCCCAGGTGCCACTTGCCGGTGAAGAAGGTGTTGTAGCCGGCCGTTTTCAGCACTGAAGCCAACGTCCATTCGGCATGCGGCAGCCCACCGCCCTGACCCTGGAACGCCACCGTCGTCATGCCGCTACGGTTAGGGATGCGGCCGGTCTGCATCGCCGCGCGGCCGGGTGTGCAGCTTGGCTGGCCATAGAACGAAAAGAACGTCAGGCCTTCGTCCGCCAAGCGATCGATGTGTGGCGTCGGCATGCCGCGGCCCGGTCCGCCGCCATAAACACCCGCATCGCCGTAGCCGAAATCGTCCGACACGATCATGATGATGTTCGGTTTGCCAGCCCCGGCAGTTTGCGCCTCCGCGACGGTCGCTTGGACGGTCGCGGCGGCCGAACCCAACGCCGACGCGGCGGCGAGCGTCGTGCTGCCAAGCAGCACGCTGCGGCGATCGAGTGCGGTTGCTTTCGAATGCGAATCGTCCCGGCCCTTGTCGTTATTCATTGCCTGCTCCCTTTGATGCAAACCTAAGTCCACGATGATTCGTTGCGTTACCCAGCGGCTCCGTGCGGCGTGCGGTCACTGAACTCATGCTGGCGCGCCTGCAGGCGCGCCAGCAGCTGGTCGTCGTCGTTATTGCCCTTCGTGCATCCTCATCATTTCCTGGACCTTTTTCTTCACGTCATCCAGATTGAACGAGGCAGCCTGCTGCATCGGTGGAAAGTCGATGAACGACTGCGCCGCCGTGGCAACAGTTTGCTGGACTTGCACGAAGCGCCAGAATTCGCGCGCCATGAAGTCGTTCATGTAACCGCCGCCCTGGTCGTTGAGCGTTTCGCCGCGGATCGACGGCGTCCGTTCGAACGGATCTTGACGCAAGTTGACGATCGTCGGCATACTGGTTGACACTTTCTCACCCGGCCAGCCGTAGGGCTGCTGATAGAACTGGAACTTGAAGTCATCGATGCGGATGGCGCCGAGTTGCGACTCGCCGAAATAGAAGATTTCGTGCCGCGCCGACGGACCTTTGCCGGTGAGCAGGTCCATCTGGTTGTAGCCATCGAGATGGTTCTTGTAGGTCTTGCCGCCATAAGACCAGCCCTGCAAGAGCTGCGGGGCGATGTTCGGATTGCCGGCTGCAGCGGCGAGTGTCGGCAGCCAGTCCAGTCCGGAGAAGATGCCGTTCTCGACCGTGCCCGGCTTGATTTTGCCGGGCCAGCGGGCGATGCACGGCACGCGGAAGCCACCCTCGAACACGGTGCCCTTGGTGGCGCGGAACGGCGTCATGCCCCCGTCCGGCCAGGTGAACACTTCGGCGCCGTTGTCGGTGGTGAAGATGACAATGGTGTTGTCGGCAACGCCGGTGTCGTCGAGATGCTTGAGCAGATCGCCGATGTCGTCGTCCATCTGCGCCATGCCGGCCTCTTCGAGGCCGTAATTGCTCTCGTAATTCATCTTCGCCTGATACTTCTGCTGAAGGTAGGTGAAGACGTGCATGCGGGTGGTGTTGTGCCAGATGAAGAACGGCTTGCCCGCCTGCTTGGCCCTGTCCATGAAGCCCTTTGACTGCTCGACCAGCACTTCGTCGAAGGTCTCCATGTCGTATTTGGCGTCGCGGCCCTTCTGCCACATCTGGTGGTCGGCACTCATGTTCTTGAATGGCTTGAGCGGACCTTCATCGACAATGCGCTGCTTGCCGACCTTGCCCCAGCGCGGCATCACGGTCTGGTCCTCGGTTTCGGTCGCCCAAGAGTGGACGAGATTGCGCGGGCCGGATTTGTCGATCCAGTCTTGCGGATAGTCGAACCAGTACGGATCGGACATCGCATCGAGATGATAAAGGTAACCAAAGAATTCATCGAAGCCGTGCAGCGTTGGCAGGTATTTGTTCAGATCGCCAAGATGATTCTTGCCGAATTGCCCGGTCGCATAACCCATCGACTTCAAAATTAGCGCGGTGGTCACCGACTGTTCCGGCATGCCGACGTCGGCGCCGGCCTGTCCGACCGTCGTGAGGCCGGTGCGCAACGGGATTTGCCCGGTGATGAAATTGGCGCGGCCGGCAGTGCAGCTTGCTTCCGCATAATAGTCGGTGAAGCGGACGCCGCCGGCGGCAAGTTTGTCGAGGTTCGGCGTCTTGCCGGACATGATGCCCTGGTGATAGGCGCCGATGTTGAACCAGCCGATGTCGTCGCCCATGATGACGAGGATGTTCGGTTGTTTGCCGGATGCTTGCGCCTGCGCCACGGTCGCTTGGATAGTCGAGGCAGCCGTTCCCAGCGCCGATGCCGCGGCAATGCTCGTGCCGGCCAGCAACATGTTGCGGCGATTGAGCGTATTTGACTTTGGTTTTGTATTAGCTTCGCGGTCTTTAGTTGACATTGCTCTTTCTCCTTCAGTTTACGAAATTCACCTGATTTTATGAGTCGAATGGAAATATCCTCTTCCAATCGTTCTTCATGCTGATGACGGTCCAGCCGTTCTTTTTCGCCTCGCCGTCGAGTGCGGGCGTGAAGGTACCGAATTTGCTGTCGGGCAGGCCGCGGGCCGGGCCGTAGGCGTATTCGCGCTGTGCGTCGTCGTGCAGCACCAGCATCATCAGCCGCGCGCCTTCGCCGGCTCCGGCATATTCAAGCATCTCGCGGTCGCCGACCGAGTTACCGAATGCCGCGCGCGGGCGACGGCCAAGCATCAGATGAATGCCTTCGGGTTTGCCGGCATTGTCGTTGTTCAAGAGCAGCTTCGGCTCCTTGGTCAGGAACGGTTTGCCGTCCTCGTCGTAACCGAACTTCGTGCCGCCCATGGTGCCGACCACCTGTTCGGGTGGAATGCCGTAGACCCGCTGCGAGTAGACGCGCACAAAATCCTGACCGCCGCCGGTGACGATATAGGTCTTGAAGGCGTTGTCCCGCAGATACTGGAGGACATCGAGCATCGGCTGATAGACAAGATCGGTATAGGGACGCTTCCAGCGCGGGTGCTTGGCGGTTTCCAGCCAGCTCTTCACCTCGGCTTCGAATTTATCAACCGGCATGCCTGTCAGGGTGGCGGCAAGAATGATCTCCAGATCGTGCCTCGACAGTTTGGCCATTGCTTCCCGGTCGCCGGACAGCACGGTCTTGAACGGCTCGACATCCTTGAGCCCGGGCTTCTGCGCGACGACTGCCGGAACGCGGTCCAGGCAATAGACCACCTGCGAATAGATCGGATGTTCGACCCAGAGCGTGCCGTCCTGATCGAAGGTGGCAATGCGCTGTTCGGGCGCCACGAATTTCGGGCTCGCCCGATCGGTGATGGCGTGCACGAAATCGACGACCGCCTGTTTAGCGGGACCATCGTTCCACGACGCCAGCGGCGCGCCGGGAGCCGTCTGCGCTTGGGTGGATACGGGCAACAACAGTTCGGGAAGCGCCGGCAACAAAGCCAACCCGGAAAGAAGCGCCCGACGGTCAATTCCCGGCGACGAGTGGTCGGACTTCATAACTCTTCTCCTAAACGCGATTTTGCCGGCCGCCTCAGGGGGCGAGCGTCAAAGCCTTGAGTTCCTTTCGAGCCGTGCCAAAGCTGCCAAGCTGATAGACCGACGCGCCGTTCGCGGAAAACGTGAACGACGGGAATGGCTCCGCCAGCATCTTGTTCAAATATTTTTCAGTCCCGACGCCGATCGTCACGTGCGGATTGAATCGCTTGCCAGCTGCCGCCTTCACGAAATAAGCCACATATTCGATCAGGTCTTTTTGAATGTCGCGTCCATTCTTGTCGCTGTAGAAGGCCGCGGGGGTTCCGGTCTTCACGGTGTAGGGCGTAACTGCTGCAATGAGATCGTCTTGCAGCCGATGCAGATCATCAGTCGGTTCCACGACGATGCCGGCAAGGCCGATCGGCGGAGACGGGATGTAATAATATTTGTACGCCTTCAGCGTCCACGTCGTGGGCTTCTCTTTCGCCATTACCGCGTTCGCGGCTGCATATACCTTGTCGAGGTCGTCGGTGCGGACGAACTGCTGCAAGAGGGAGATGTGCGGGTGATGCGTCTCATCGAGAGCGAAACCCTTCGGGAAAGACTTAAGCAGACGGGCGTTGGCGGCCATGGCGTACTGAATCTTGGTCACGTCCGGTTCAAGCGCAATGTCGATCGCTGTCACGCATGTTGTTGCGCGAGCGCGCCATGGGTAAATGTTAACGCGAGCCCGAGGCCAACGGCCGCGATAAACAGCGTGCGCAGACGTCGCGGATGCCGCCAAGACGTAGGCATGCTTCCTGCGACGGCGGCAATATCCGTCCTCAGCGCCGAGACCAGGGTGCGTCTGTCGGTATTCGAAAATGGAAGCGTCATCGTGTTGCCTTCACTGGTTGAGCTGCCGCGCCTGTTTCGCCATTTGCAGGCAGGTGGCGAGATCGGTGTAGCTGGCAAATCCGCCGGTTTCAGATCCGATGCAGTTTACTTTTTCGTCCCGGGTGTACGTTGCCCACCTCCGGGCCAGCCTGTGACGCATCGTCATTTCGCTCTTGATGCATCGGCGGAAGCTTAAGTCAGGGCCGCCAACTTCGCCGGGCGTTGCCGCCTGTTGCGCGATACCGCGGCAGACCGGATCGACATTGAGCTTGGGAACGCCGGCGGACTGCGCCAACGCGCCGCCTGCGATTGTGGCCGCAGCGAGCGGCCCGATCATCGCTGAGAAAATCCAGAAACCCCGATGCATGATTCGCCCTCCTTTGCTGCGGTGCGGTTAGCTCATTGGCCTCCGAGCCCCGTCATCGTTTCAGCATCGGGCCACGTCATCATTGTTCGCCATATGAAGCGCTCTCCCTCATGACACACCGGAATCCGAGATGGCTCGTGGACGTGTCGACCGGCTCCGCGTGGCGGGCGGCCGGGCGATAGCGCCGGCAATAATTCGGCGCGCACAGATGCGAGCCGCCTTTGATGACTTTGCGCGGAATTTTGATTTCAGGCTGGCAGGAATCGTAGCTGGCGTCTTCCGACCCGCCGCGCGGGTTCTCCGGAACGCAGCATGCCTTCGTCGCGTCGGCTTCGTGCTTGGCCGACCACCAATCCGTGGTCCACTCCCACACATTGCCGATCATGTCGTGGACGCCGTAGCCGTTTGGCGGAAATGCCAGCACCGACGAGGTTCGGTCGAAGCCGTCCTCGCACAGGTTCTCGTGCGGGAAATTGCCCTGCCAGGTGTTGGCGCGATGCTGGCCGCCGGGCGCGAACTCGTCGCCCCAGCCATATTCGGCACCGTCGAGCCCGCCGCGGGCGGCGTATTCCCATTCGGCTTCGGTCGGCAAATCCTTGCCGGCCCATTTCGCGTAAGCGAGCGCGTCGGCGAACGTCACGTGGACGACCGGGTGATTGTCGAGATGATTGATGTTGCTCTTCGGCCCGTAGGGATGACGCCAGTCGGCGCCCTTAAGCAGCGTCCACCATTCTCCCCAGTTGCGCAGATCGACCGGACGATTGGGCGGCGCGAACACCAGTGAGCCGGCGAAGATCATGTGCGGCAGCGAGCCGGGATAATTTTTTGGATCGGGCACGGTTTCGGCAAAAGTGACGTGCCCGGTGGCGCGGACGAATTCCTTGAATTGACGGTTGGTTACCGGCGTTCGGTCGACCCAGAAGTCGTCGACGCTGACGCGATGAACCGGGGCCTCTTCGGCATAGTGCTTGTCGGATCCCATGCGGAACGTGCCGCCGGGAATGAATACGATATTAAGGGCCCGTTCGTGAGCCATCGCCGTCGCCCCGTGCAATGGCAGTCCGAGACCGCCGCCGCCCGCAAATAAAGCATAGCAGACGGACGGCTGTACGAAATACGGTTTCACAAAGTTGCGATCCGGCGCGTGAAAAGTCAGTAAGGCTGACAAATTGCGGGTGAAACTTTTCGATTGTCGGTAAAATACAATTCGATAGAAAATACAATTCGATAGCGGGCAAACGCCGATGTCCACATTCCGTAATACCAAGAGGAGGTCACGATGGCATTGCCGGATTCAATCGCGGAACGGGCGCGGCAGGGCGCCAAGGTGCGGCGCGACGTTTTGGGCGCCGCTTATGTCGATGCCGGGCGGCAAAAGGCCAACGGGTTTACCGAGCACTTCATCGAGTTCACCCAGACGCAATGCTGGGGCAATGTCTGGCTACGCGAGGGGCTCTCGCACAAGACGCGCAGCATGCTCAATGTCTGCATGCTCGCGGCGCTGGCGCGCTGGCACGAATTCGAGGTGCATGTGCGGGGCGCGCTCAATAACGGCGTCACCGCGGAGGAGATCGCCGAAATCCTGCTGCACACCGCCGTCTATGCCGGCATCCCGATCGCGTCGGAAGGCTTTCGCCGCGCCGATGCAATCATCACGCAAGTCGCGGCGGAGCAAAAAGTCTGATCCGCCGCGATTGCGGTGCGTCCTCGGTACCGAGTTCGCGGCCGCTATAGCTCTTTGCCGATCCTTTGATCGGCCGAGTAGGGGCCGCCGCCGCGGATCGCGATGGCGAACAGAACGACGCCGATCAGCAATATGTATTCATAGCCGCCGTGAGCGGCGGAAAAGCCGGCCTTCATATGCACGGCGAGTAAACCGATCAGCATCTCGATCGCCAACGCGGCGGCGAAAAATCGGGTGAACAATCCGATGATGATGCAGATCGCGCCGACGGTTTCGAGAAACATGGCGGCAATCGCGAAGGCCATGGCCGGCTCCAACCCCGACTTCGCCATGAAGCCGGTGACTCCGGCCAAGCCAAAAGTGCCGATCTTGGTCCAGCCATGCACCAGCAAAATGATGCCGATGATGACGCGCAAGACCGTGTAGGCGATATCGCGCCAGGACGTGTAAAATCCTGCCAGCCCTGGAAACAGCAGTTTCGTCTCGCCCATCGGCATGGTGCCCTCCATCATTGAATACCGTCGCCATGATAGTCCCCTGCACCGGCCGACGGTAATCAACACTTCGTAGGGATCGAGCGCGCGATAGGAGCGCGATGAGCTTGCGTCCGTCGGTGTCCCGCTTGCGAGCTTCGGAATCGGGCGGCAACGTGCGAAAATTCCAGTACGGGGAGGCCGCATGATTAAACCGTGGATTTTCGAATTCTTCGCTACGCCCGCCGAACTCGCGCAGCAGTTCGATCCGAAAGCCTCGCAAGCCTATTTCAAGGCCTATATCGAGTTGTGGGCGAGTGCCGAAGCGCTCGGCTTCGAGGGCATTTTTTTCAGCGAACATCATTTCGGCGCCAGCTACTCGCCGTCGCCGAATCTTTTGATCGCGCACATCGCGCCGCGCACGACGAAACTGCGGCTCGGCGTGCTCGGCATGGTCGCGCCTTACCACGCACCGTGGCAGCTCGTGGAGGAGATCGGCATGCTCGATCACCTCACCGGCGGGCGGCTGGAAATCGGCACCGCGCCCGGCATCCCCAATGAGATGGCGGTGGTCGGGCTCAGCGTCGATGAGGCACGGGCGCGTCACGACGAAGCCGCCGAGATCATCGACAAGGCGCTGCTCGATCCGGTCATCTCGCATCACGGCAAGTTCTGGAATTTCGACAATCTGCGGCTGACGCCACGTCCGGTTCAGCAGCCGCATCCGCCAAAATGGGTGACGGTGGTCAGCGTATCGTCGGCACGCAAGGCGGCGCGCCGCGGCGCCAAAATCTCCACCGCGTTTCATCCGCAAAGCAAGGTCATCGAAATTTTCGACGCCTACCGCGACGAGGCGGCGAAGATCGGCCGCCACGTCGGGCCGGACGACCTTTGCCTCCGCCGCCAGGTGGTGATGCTCGACGATCCAGTGCAGATCGCCCAACGCCGCGAAGCGTTTCGCGAATTCATCAAGTTCGATCCGCGCGTCAACCTGCCCGGCCAGCCGGCGGCGCTCGATTCGCCGTCGGCGCACGCCTTTTCGATCGGGGAAGAGGAATTCATTTTCGGCGGCGCGGTCGCTGTCGCCGAGCAGATCATCGCGCAATGTCGCAGCGCCGGCGCCGGGCATTTCGCCGCCCTGTTCGACCGCATGGCGCCGCCGGCGCTGATGGCCGACTACTACCGCGATTTCGGCGCGGTGACGATTCCGCTGCTGCGAAGCGCTGCACTATAATTGGCACGATGTGCGCGGCTATGGCTTATGGCCGCTTGCCGTGCCGGCGGCGCGAATGATCAGAATGCCGTGCGGATCGACGGTGAGATGCTGACCCGGCATCATCGCCGTGGTTGAGCCGAATTCCTCGATGATCGCCGGCCCTTGGCAGCTAAAGCCTGACGGCAGCGACGCGCGGTCGAAAATCGGCGTGTCGCGATAGCCGTCGTCGAAATAAACCGGGCGGCTCGTTTGCTTCGGCGTGCCCGCGGTCTTGATTGCCGGGATATTCGGCCGGTCGATCCGACCGAAGCCCGACACGCAGAAATTCACCAGCTCGACTTTCTGTTGGCCGGCGTAATTGTAGCCGAAGGTCTTGCGATGCGCGGCGTGAAAGGCGTCGATGAGGTCGGCGACGAATTGCGCGTCGACCGTGCCGGAAGGCGCCGGCACGCGCACTTCCATCGACTGCCCGGCGTAGCGCACGTCGGCTTCGCGAATGAGCGCGATGCGCGCGGGCTCGATGCCGTCTTTCTTCAGCGCGGCGGCGGCTTCCTGTTCCAGCGACGCGTAGATGTCGGCGATGGCGGTGCGATCGATCGCCTCCTCATGCATCACCTTGGTGACCATGTGGTCGGTGCGCCAATCGACCGCAAGCAGACCGAATGCCGAGAGGTTGCCCGGATTCGGCGGCACGATACAGGTCTTCATGCCCATCAGCTCCATCACCGCCGGCGACTGCGCCGGTCCGGAGCCGCCGAACGCCAACAGCGCGAAGCCGGCTGGATCGATGCCGCGCTGTACGGTGAGCTGGCGAATGGCGTTGGCATCGTCCCAATTGGCGATTTCGACAATGCCGGCCGCCAGTTGCTCGGGCGTGAGCTTGCCGGGGAGCCGCGCCGCGAGCGTCGTCAATCCTTGGCGCGCGCGAGCGGTATCGAGCGGAATGCCGCCGCCGATCAGCGCCGGCGGGATCCGCCCGAGCACGAGATTGGCGTCGGTGAGCGTCGGCTCGCTGCCGCCGTTCGGGTAGCACATCGGTCCCGGCACGGCGCCGGCGCTTTTCGGGCCGACGCGCAGTTTGCCTTCGCGCGAAATCCAGGCGACCGAGCCGCCGCCGGTGCCGATGGTGCGCACGTCGAGCATCGGGATGCGGACCGGGAACGGGCCAACGCGGCCGCCGTTGGTGATCTTCGGCTTGGCGGCTTCGATCAGGCAGAGGTCGGTCGAGGTGCCGCCGCCATCGAGCGTCACCAGATCGGGAAAGCCGGCGATCTCGGCGATCACCGCCGAGCCGAGCGCGCCGGCGGCCGGGCCGGACAATGCGGTGGTGATCGGCTTGCGCATCACCTGGTCGGGCGAGGCGACGCCGCCGGACGATTGCATCACCAAAAACGGCTTGGTGTTGAGTGCCGGGCCGAGCTCGTCGCGGATGCGATCGAGATAACGGCTCATGTGCGGCTTGATGAAGGCGTCGACCAGCGTGGTCACCGCGCGCTCGTATTCGCGGTATTCCGGCAGCACGTCACAGGAGAGCGACAGCGTGCAGTCGGGATATTCCTCGCGCACGATTTCGGCGGCGCGCCGCTCGTGCGCCGCGTCGGCATACGAGTGAATAAGACAGATGCCGACCGCGTGAATGCCGGCGTCGCGGAAATAGCGCGCGGCGGTGCGGACGCCTGTTTCATCGAGCGGCCGCAACTCCTCGCCGCGGTAATTGAGCCGGCCGCCGACTTCGCGGACGTGGCGCAGCGGCACGATGCGTTCCGGCTTCACCCAGAAATACGAATTGCCGTAACCTTCCGGCACCGCCTGGCGGGCGATTTCCAGGATATGGCGGAAGCCTTCGGTGACGATCAATCCGAGACCCGCGATTTCGCCTTGCAGCAGGGCGTTGGTCGCGACCGTGGTGCCGTGCGCCAGCACGGCGAGGTCGTCGACGCCGGCGCCGCATTCGCCGAGGATGGCGTGCACGCCGCGCACCAGCGCCACGGCGGGATTGGCCGGCGTCGATGCGACTTTGGTGACGCGCATGGCGCCGGACTTGTCGTCGACGCAGACGATGTCGGTGAAGGTGCCGCCGGTATCGATGCCGATTCGTAACGTCGCACGACCGCTCATACTCAAACGCTCCGCATCACGCATCGTGCCGGCCGGCCGGCATTATGCATCAAAAACGGGCTTGTCCTATCGTGTTGGCTTGGGGTCGGCAATGTCGCCGACGCGCAAGGCGGATTTACGCGCCGGTCGGCCAATGCCGGTTGCGGAACCAGCCGCGGTAATCGGTCATCTTCGCGCGTTGCGTCGCTGGCGCATGCCGCTTGCAGGTCGATGCCTCTTCGCTGCCGGACGGCGCGCCCCAGCGCAGCTCGACGCAGTCGTTGAGGTTGTAGCCCATCTCGAAGTCCGCCGCGCGATCGATGACGTCCTTGAGCGTCAGCGTCCATTGCGAGCCGTCGCTGCGCGTATAGGAAAACTTGCGCGACGAAAGCTCGGCCGCCAGCGCGCTCTGCAATTCGGCTTTGACGTCGGCCACGCTCTTGCCTGCCGGCATGGCGTAGCGCGCGGGTTTGCGGGCGACCCGATCGGGATAGCCGCGCACGACGTCGATCGCTATCAACAGCCGAAAATCGCGGGCCGGCGTGGCGAAATCTTCCCACGCGCCGGTGGTTGCGAAGATCGCCGCGCCATCCGGCATGGTGGCCTCGCCCTTGCCGCTATTCTGGAACTTGCGCCCGTTCTCGATCGATCCCACCCGCGTCTTCACCTGCTCTTCAAGTGAATCGATCGCTCCCTTCATCGCCCGCAGCGGATCGAGCGGCTCCGGCGACATCACCTCGTCCATGCGATCGTAAAAGTCTTCGACCGAAAGCTGCGACTGTTCGAGGGAGAAGTCGCCGTAATTCGGATCTTTGGCGATTTCGGCGTTGGTCAGCCGCCGCAAACCGCCGTTCGCTTCGCGCACGATCGGCCGGAAGCGCTTGAAACCGGGGCTGCCGAGCGCGGGCTCATGCGCGAACAGGAAATTGCCGCGCCAGAAACGCTTGCGCGCGACGGTCCCGTCGGGCTCGCCGTCGACCGAGAGAAACACGCCGGCCGCGCCGCCCGCCTCCGGCACACGCCGCACCAGCATCATCACGTGCCCATAGGGATCGGCGTACACCGTTCCCGGACGCAGCGTCTCCTGGGTGAGCGGCACCGTGTAAAAATCGGTGTTGTCGTCGTTCGCCGGCACGCGCACGGCGCCGGATTGCACGGCGTCGGCGACGACGCGCAGATATTCACCGAACGATGCATTCTGCGCCGGCCGCGACGGGTCCGGGTTTATGTTGGTGAACCAGCCGTAGCATCGCGGCGGCTTGCCGCGCGAGCATTTGCCGTAACCGAACGGCAGCCCCGTCTTGTGCGCGAAATACGCGCGCAAAAAGTAGACGAGGTCGGCACAGTCGGGGCGAAGCGCCATTTTCGAATCGTCTTCGCCGTGCCCGAGATAATTGAGCAGCATGTTGCGCGAGCGGTCGCGCAACACCTCATGCAGAGCCTTCCAGGAGGGTTCGGTGTCGAGCGGCGCGTCGAACAGTTTGGCGATCCAGGCGGAAAACAAATCTTCGTTGGCGCGATTCCAGTTGGCGCGCACCGGCCAAATGGCGCCCGCCGCCGCCGGCGGCCGTGGCGGTGCGTTGTCGTGCACGGCAATCTCGCGCGTGATCGTGCTGCACCCGGACGTCGCGAGCTTGGCCTGCCACATTCCCGGCGCAGGCGCGCCGACTTCGGCGAACCAGTAATAGGGCGGGCCGCCGTGCCGCGCGCTCGATTTGACGGCGACGCTGCCGTCGGGCGCGATCAGCGAAAGCTCGCCGTCGAGCGGCTTGTCCGCGGTGAAGAGGACGCGCAGCGGCGCGCCTTTCCACGGCGAGAGCGGCGCCGGCAGCATCGCGACCTGGCCCGCGTCACTACAGCTGCCGAACAGGCCGGCGGCCCGCGCGTCGCCGGCTGAAAAAAGCCATGCCGCGGCGAGCAGCAACGCCGCAATTGCCGCCGTCGACCGGCGCGATGGAAACGCGCGAGACAATGCCAAGTCCTCCCGGGCTGGAACGCGGCAACAATAGCGCAAATGTTTTGGCACAGTTATCGCAAAATCCGCAGGCGGCTGTTTTGTCGCCCTGGCCCGAGCCGGATTATTTCGCCGATCGGACGCCGGCCGGAACTCGGCGTTGGCCGCAAGCCGCGCTTATTTCTTCAACTCGAACACGATGTCCTGCGCGCCTTTCCAGAGGCAGAGCTTGCCGAGCTCGCGCAAATTCTCCCGGCCTTGGGTGATGGTGAGGAAATGATTGCCGGCGAGCTGGCCGACCTTTGAGCAAAAATCGACCGCGCCGTAGGCGAGCAGGATTTCAGTCTCGCTGATGCCGCCGGGATAAAGAATGATCTCGCCCGGCGCCGGATGGCTGGTGGCGTTCTCATAGCCCAGTCCGAAGTCGAAATCGCCGAGCGGGATCCAGCAGCCTTCGCCGCTCCAGCGGACATGGATGATCTGCTGCCGGTAGGGCAGCAGGCGGCTGAAACTGGCGCAGGATTCGGGCGCCGTCTCAAGCTGCATCTGCGCCTCGAAATCGTAGGGCCCGGCCTTGATGTGAAGAACGGTCATTGGGTTCCGATCCTTTCGAGGAAGCTCAATAGCACGCGCGCGGCAATGTCGATGTCGGCGGGAGAGGCGTATTCATCCGGATTATGGCTGACGCCGCCGCGACAGCGCACGAACAGCATGGCGAACGGAATGATCTTGTCGAATGCCATCGCGTCGTGGCCGGCGCCGCTCGGCAGCCTCCGCGGCGCAATGCCGAAGCTCTCGACCGCCGCCGCCAGTTGATCGGAGAGCCGCCGGTCGCAGACGGCGGCCGGCGCTTCATGGCCGACCAGCACGCGCGCCGACACGCCGCGGCGCGCCGCGATGGCGTCGAGCGATTGCCGGATCTCGGCTGTCGCTTCGCTTCGCTCCTGGTCGGAAGGACTACGGATATCGAGCGTGAAGCGGACCCGGCCGGGGATGGTGTTGGCGGCCGATCCGGGCACGTCCAATTTGCCGACGGTCGCTACCAGATTGGGCCGCGACCGCGCCGCGGCTTCAATCGCAAGCAGCATTTCGGCGGCAGCCATCAGCGCGTCCTTGCGCATCGACATCGGCACGGTGCCGGCGTGACCGGCGACACCATCGATCTCGACGGCGGCGCGGGTGACGCCGGCGATGGCGGTGACGATGCCGACCGGCAGGTTTTCTTGCTCCAGCACCGGGCCCTGCTCGATGTGGACTTCGACGTAGCCGAGGGTGCGGTCCGGCGACAGCGTCAGTTCGCGCAGCCGCGACGGATCGCAGCCGAAAGCGATCAAGGCCTGGCGGCGCGAGTGGCCGTCGTCGCCGGTTTGATCGAGTGCGCTCGCGTCGAATGTGCCGGCGAGCGCCTTCGATCCGCCGAGCGTCGAGGGAAAGCGCACGCCCTCTTCGTCGCCGAAGGCGACCACTTCGATGGCGAACGGAAAGCGCTTGCCGGATTTGAATGCCGCCTTCACCGCTTCGACGGCGGTGACGATGCCGAGCGCGCCGTCGAACCGGCCGGCGTCGCGCACGGTGTCGATGTGCGACCCAAGCACGAGCGTGCGCGCCGCGGGATCGCCTGCGTCGTAGCGGCCAATGACGTTGCCGAGCGCGTCGATCCGCGCCGTCATGCCGGCTTCGCGCATCCAGCCCGCCACCAAATCGGCGGCCTTGCGGTGCGCGGGGCTCAGATAAAGCCTTGTCAGGTGGCCCGGCTCGTCGGTGATCGCCGCCAGTTCAAGCAAGCGGGCGGCGATCGCCTCGCCCAACGCACCATCCGATGCGCCATCCGGTGCGTCATTCGATGCGCTATGGCCCGCCGCCTGCATGATCCCCGGTTGCTCCTTTGATGACGCTTTTAATGGCGGCATCGTCCGGCTTGGTCAATCGCATGGTCGCGGCACCGGTCTGTGGAGACTTGAAGCGGAGGCGCCGGCTCTGCCAAGGTGGGGTGTGCCACGCTCCAAGAAAACCGCAGCGAAAGCCGCAACGAAAACCGCGATGTCACCGTCTTCTGCCGGGTATCCGCGCGATCTTGCCGGCTATGGGCGCAATCCGCCCGATCCACGCTGGCCGGGCGGCGCCCGCGTGGCGCTGCAATTCGTGGTCAATTTCGAAGAGGGTGGCGAGAACTCGATCCTGCACGGCGACAAGGCGTCGGAAGCTTTCCTCTCCGATGTGCTCGGCGCCGAGCCGTGGCCGGGCCGGCGGCACATGAACGTGGAATCGATGTTCGAGTACGGCTCGCGCGCGGGCTTCTGGCGGCTGTGGCGGGAGTTCACCGCACGCAAGATGCCGGTTACCGTTTTCGGTATAGCCAGCGCGCTCGCGCGCAACCCGCAAGTGGTCGCCGCCATGCGCGAGGCCGGCTGGGAGATCGCGTGCCACGGCTTGAAATGGATCGACTACAAGGACTTTTCGCGGGCCACCGAAGCCAGGCACATGCGCGAGGCGATCCGCCTGCACATTGCCGCCACCGGCGAACGGCCGCTCGGCTGGTATACCGGACGCAGCTCCGCGCACACACTTCCCCTCGTGCTCGCCGACGGCGGCTTTCTCTATTCGTCCGATTCCTACGCCGACGATCTGCCGTATTGGGTGAGCGGCCCGAACGACAAGCCGCACCTCATTATTCCCTATACGCTCGACGCCAACGACATGCGGTTCATCAACCCGCAGGGCTTCGCCGATGGCGAAAGTTTTTTCGTTTACCTGCGCGACAGCTTCGATGTGCTCTACCGCGAGGGCGAAACCGCGCCGAAAATGATGTCGGTCGGCTTGCATTGCCGGTTGGCCGGCCGGCCCGGCCGCACGGCCGGGCTCATTCGCTTTCTCGATTACGTCGGCGGTTTCGACCGCGTCTGGATTGCGACCCGTCTCGACATCGCGCGACACTGGCATAAGCACCACAGCGCCGGCGCGGCTGCGCAGGCGACGTGATGTTCCCCTCCCCCTTGTGGGGGC
>DATKRE010000057.1:0-4722 GCA_035532335.1 Xanthobacteraceae bacterium
GATTTGCGTCACGCTCACGCGACGCACATGCTATCCTCCGGCGTGCATCCCAAGATCGCCAGCGAGCGTCTCGGACACTCGAAGGTCGGGATCACGATGGACTTGTACTCGCACGTCATGCCGGGAATGCAGGAAGACGCGGCCGCGCGCGTTGACCGCGATCTCGATGACGTAATAAACAAGCGCACGAAAACGATTGGGTAGCAAAAGGGTAGCAACCGGCCCTTTTCACGATCAGCCAAATCCGAGATTGTGTAGCAATCTCAATGGTTTGGAGAGGTGGCTGAGTGGTTGAAAGCACCGCACTCGAAATGCGGCATACGGGCAACCGTATCGGGGGTTCGAATCCCTCCCTCTCCGCCAATAAATAAAATCAATGACTTAGTCGACCTTTATGGCGACAGTGGCGACAGTCATTGGCGACAGCGCGGAAGGGTCATGTCATGCCGCGCCCGCGTCGTGATGCATCACGAGCTTGCAGTGGCGTCTCCCAAAGGTCCACTTGATTCGGGCATGTGAGCATGAAAAAGCTCTGTCAGGTCCTCGATCCCGGCTGACGTGCATGCACACGCTCACCGATGATTGTCTCAAGAAATTCCTCCGGTAGAACGCGCTCGAAAATTCCGATGGTCGTCTTGATGACCGCCAAATATTGGTCCCAATCGCCCCCTTCGATACGCCGCCAAATGCTCGGCATGTATCGAACGATAATCGATAGCGCATAGAGGACTACCAAAGCGAGGCTGCGGTATTCTCCGGCCCCAGACAACACCGGCATGATGAGAGTGTGATCAGGTAAGAACGCGCTGTCATGTAGCGGCAAAGCACCGTGCCAAAATTCGTGGCCCGCATGGTCCACGCGCGCCCGGAATGCCTTGCCGGAATATTCCGATTGCCCTAGGGCAATTTCGGTTATCGGCCAATTCGCCGCTTGGATGCGTTCCTGAGAAATTCTACCGGATTGATCGAGCAGCGTTACATAGCTGCTGTCCGGGCGAGCGCCGTTTGAAGAGCGAGCAAATCCGCCACTCGCCTCTGCATCATAGAGAAGCACAATCCATGACGGCTCTCCGTCGAACACCTCCAAATACAAATCGCCTAGCTCTGGAATGGCAGAGAGCAGGCGACTGATTGTAGTTTGCGTATCGGGGGGCAGGTTTTGCAAATCGCCATCCGTCTTTGCCCTCTGCTTTGGATAGGTGGTGATGTCGGACCCAAGGAATGACGCCCAACGGGCATAGAAGCCGGAATTAAGAACGTGGACGTGAAAGCCAGCGAAGCCGCCTGCCGATGAAGGCACGGTATTCAAGCCGTGACCACTTTTTGTGAAGCTCTCGATTTCATCGAGGTCGCTAGCGCCCGATGGTGACGCCAACATTTCGGCTGAGGCTAACGCAAGAACGCCGTAATAGAGATTGAGTATCCTGCGGCTGAGACTTTCAGTGTTGCCCGTCCGAAAGTAGTCAGCGGCATTCCTGATTGTGAAAGCAATACCTTCCGCCTTGACGGCCATTGCGATTGGCCGAACTTCGCCAACGTGCCGTCGTTCCACTAGCTTTCTCGCCAAGTGGACGCTGCGGAATTGCTCCAAGCGCGCCCATATCGCGTCGAGCGGAGCTTCGGATGTTATCCGCCTGATGGCGTGAGGCTTAGGCTTGACCGTTGGAGCGGCGACCGCTGGCGCAATTTCCTTGTTCCAAGCGATCAGCGTGGCAAAGAACTGATCTATTGGGCTGACGGGCTTTGAAATGCCATGGGCGTAGCTCTCGACGCGATAGAGCGCACCGTTGATAAAGATATGTTCAACCTGCCCATCGAGAAACTTGTAAATCTGGTTTGCGGTAGCCGACGTGTAGAGGAACGCAATGGTGTGAACCTTGTCCGCCTTTTGCGCTTTGATGATGAGGTATTCGCCGCCCGCAATTTCTGAGGCGATGGACGGCTCCCATCCGTGATCTCGCAGCGGCTTGAGGATTTGCTGTTCGGCAGCTTGCCTCAGGATGGTCATTCGGGCTTCGACGCCGGGGCCTCCCATCGCTCACTCCAAATCTGGCCGTCAGTCATAGCCCATGCTCGCCGAACAGCTTGGCGTGATTGTCGCTGCATGTGTATATTCAGAAAAGAGCGAACCTGAAAATTGTAGTGGATCAAAGGCTTGGCCCTCGAATACAATCCCTCCCTCTCCGCCACCCTACGCCCTATCGGGCTACGGGTGGCGGGCCACCCGCTAACCCGATAGTGGTGCTGGCGATCAAGGATTGATGTGTTGCGGCGGCTGCCGCCGCGGGACCGACAGGAAATCATGTCCGAAACTCCGACCGCAGCCGATGTGGCTCAATATCTCTCGACCATCGAGCTCGCGGCGCAGCAGAAAGGGCGCGCGGAATGCGTCCGGCTGAAAAGCGAATTCGCCGCGCATGGCGCGGCGCGCAGCACCCGGCTCATCATTGCCGTTTCCGGACGCGTTGACGTCATTCACAAGGAAACGCTTGCCGAAGCGATGCCCGTTGTTCTCGATTTCGCCGAACGAATGCAGATTGATATTAGACAGATCGCAGCGATGGCATTTTCTCCCCTCGAGAACCTTGGCAATTTGTTGCTCGCGGAAATTCCCGCCGCGGGCTCCGGAGCCGAACAGCTACGTTTCCGTGCCCAATACGGCGAAGTTTTCGAGATGCGCCTGAACCGGGCATTTCGTGACCTTGCGGCGTCGTTGCGTCCGCCCGCCAGCTAATCTCTCTTATGCGGGAATTTCTATGACCCGTCCCGACTACCGGCCGTTCGTTCCCGCGCCGGGGCAAAGCAACATCGTCGGACCGACGCCGCGCTCGCATGCGCAGGCGCGCATGCAAAATCCGCGCGCCAAGGAATTATTCGGCACTTGGGCCAAACTCGGTGCGGCGCCGTTCAAAGGCCTGACCGCCGACGGTCACGTTCAGCCCGGTCTGTTTTCGTTGCAGCCGCAGGACGCGCCGACGCCGGCGATGGTGGCGGCAGTCAATGATTTGCTGCGGCGGTTATCGCCGGAGCAGCGCCGCTCCACTTGTTATCCGATTGACTCGCAACTCTGGCGGCATTGGCAGAACACCGAAATTTACGTCGAGCATCACGGGCTTCGCCTCGACGAAGTCGATGCGTCGCTTCGCGCGGCAACCATGGCGGTGTTGCGCGCAAGCCTCAGCGGCAAGGGTTATGACGTTGCCCGCGGCGTGATGAAGCTCAACCGCTTTCTCGGCGATCTGGTCGGCGGGCCGGACGTGCTCGGCGAATGGGCTTACATTTTCTGTCTGTTCGGCGAGCCGTCGGAATCGGAGCCGTGGGGCTGGCAACTGTTCGGGCACCACCTGTCGCTGAATTGCCTGGTGATCGGCCGACAGATGGTGCTCACCCCGTGTTTCTTCGGCGCCGAGCCGAATTATGCCGACACCGGGCCGTTCGCCGGCACGCGCTTGTTCGAAGACGAAGAGCGGGCCGGGCTTGCCTTGATGCGCTCGTTGTCGACGCAGCAGCAACAGACGGCGATCGTCGCACATTCGATGATGGGCGGCGACCTGCCGGCCGACCGCCGGCATTTCGCCGACAATTTGCATCTCGGCGGCGCGTTTCAGGACAACCGGATCGTGCCGTATGAAGGCTTGCGCGGATCGGCGTTGTCGGCGCAACAGCGGCGTGATTTGATGGATTTGGTCGCGGCCTATGTCGTGCCGCTGCCGAAAGGCCCGCTCGCCGCGCGTCTCGATGAGGTCGAGCGGCATTTGGCCGACACCCATTTCTGCTGGATCGGCGGATTTGGCGAAGCGAGCCCGTTCTACTATCGCATCCAGAGCCCGGTGATCTTCATCGAGTTCGATCACCACGCCGGCGTGTTCCTGACCAATGCCGAGCCGGCAAAATTTCACGTTCACACCATTGTGCGTACGCCGAACGGCAACGATTACGGCATCGATCTCTTGCGGCTGCATTACCAGCACGCGCCGCATCACCGGCACGAGCACAAATAGCTGCGTCGCGAGAACGGTTTCGCATTTTGCTCCTCTTGCGGGAGAGGGTGCCGAGCGAACGAAGTGAAAGCGAGGCGGGTGAGGGGTTGCTTGCGAGGCTTGAGTTATAAACCCCTCACCCGGCTTGGTCGCGCGGAATGCGCAACCTCGCCACCCTCTCCCACAAGGGGAGAGGGGAAGAATGTGCGCTTCGTCATTCCGGGCGCGCGAAGCGCGAACCCGGAATCCATAGTCCCGGTGTGCCAGCAATTTTTCTGCATCGTCTGTGGTTATGGATTCCGGCTCTCGCTGACGCTCGGCCGGAATGGCGGCTCTCAGCGCCGTCACCTTTCCCTTGGGTAGTGGTACAGTTTGAAATCTCGACCGATGGCGTCGTGCGCTATCCGATGGCATAATGCCACGATGACAGCAAAGCGCCTTAAGCGCCCCCGCGATCCCGTCCAGCTAGGCAAGCTGATCGGCGACATTCTCACCGGCCAGGTCGAAGATCGCGCCAACCCCGCTCCCGCCGACGCCAACAAAGACCCTGCCGCTGTTGCATTAGGGCGCCGGGGCGGCTTGAAGGGAGGCCGTGTCAGGGCCGATTCCCTAACACCGGATGAACGCAGGAAAATCGCGCAGGACGCTGCCAACAAACGGTGGTCCAAGAAATAACGCCCGTTCCGTGATAGACACGCTTTAACGATTGATAGCCGCCGTCCGAAGCGCTATAACGCGGGGT
>DATKRE010000058.1:0-18203 GCA_035532335.1 Xanthobacteraceae bacterium
GCTCGACCGGCGCGGCAACGTCGCCGCCTCAACCGACGATTACCGCACTTCGATCGACAAGGTCTTCGCCGCCGGCGACATGCGCCGCGGACAGTCGCTGGTGGTATGGGCGATCCGCGAAGGCCGCCAAGCCGCGCACGCGGTCGATAAATACTTGATGGGTTCGTCGCTGTTGCCGACGTGAATCAGCGGGCCAGATCGGCGTCGACCGAAATCGGCCTTCGCCCAATTGCCATGAGTGGATCCCGCTCTAGAATCGCAGTCAGCGAGATCCATCTCGTAGCTTTCGATATGGGAACTGCAACCCGCGGACCGATGGTTCTGGATGCACTCATCTGGAGAAGAAACCTTCGACAATTCATCTAATTGTCTATAGACGTTTTGTGGACCACTTATATTTAAATGAGCTGTGTCAAGGGCTGGCCTGATGCGCCTTACGACGTTCACGGATTATTGTCTTCGCGCTCTGACGTTTGTTGCCGTCAAGGGCGACGAACTCTCGACCATAGACGAGATTGCTGAACGCTACAGGATCAATCGGAATCATTTAAAGGAAGTGGTATTTCGGTTGAGCCAACTCGGCTATTTCCACACCCTTAGAGGTAAAGGGGGCGGCATTCGCTTGGCAAGAGATCCGGCTAAGATCAATCTGGGCAAGCTAATCCGGCAAACTGAGGTAGACTTTGTTCTGGCCGAGTGTTTCCAGGAGCAGGGGTGTCTATGCGTTATCGAGCCGGCCTGTGTCCTGAAGAAAGCGCTTCGCGCGGCGCTCGGCGCGTTTTTTGAAGTCCTTGACGGGTACACGCTGGCCGATCTGGTGAAGCCCAGCCAGAACCTGGCGCGCCTGTTAAGTGCGCCGGCGGCGTAGGGAATCCAACGTAATATTGCGATCGAGTCAGCCTCCCGAAAGGCGCCATTGCCTCAACATAAATTGGCAAGCGCATAGCAGGGCCGCTTTCTGACAATGCGGCTCTTGTCAAAGCAGCTATAAAGATACATGTAAAATATATGTTATTGGCGCGATGGCTCGCAGCGCCGTGTAAGCTCGCGGAGCGGGATCATGACGTATATCGTCACTGAAAATTGCATCAAGTGCAAGTACATGGACTGCGTCGAAGTCTGTCCAGTCGACTGTTTCTATGCCGGCGAGAACATGCTCGTCATTCACCCGGATGAATGCATCGATTGCGGCGTATGCGAGCCCGAATGCCCGGCTCAGGCCATCAAACCCGATACAGAACCCGGATTGGAAAATTGGCTGCAGCTAAACCGCGAGTATGGGGCTAAGTGGCCGAACATAACCGCAATGGAGGTGCCGCCTACCGATGCCAAGGAATGGGATGGAGTTCCGGGCAAGCTCAGCCACTTCAGTCCAAATCCACACCAAGAGCAGTCGAGCCAGCGTGCTTCGTCATCCCAAGCTTCCAAGGAGCTAGCGGAGCATGTCGTAAAAAGTCCGTAGGCACGCTTTTGAAAGCCGTGATTGTTAAGCCTCGGAGCTCAGCATGTAAGTTGCACGGTCGAAAAGGCCCAAATGTCCAAAGTGCTTTGCGGCCTTTACGAAGATCCCGTTGATGGCTAAGGGCTGCAATTAGGAGTAACCCGGCGGCCACTGTCGGTGCTGCAGAATTTGGCGATCGTTGTCGATGACCCCGTAGCCAGCGGCGCTCGAGCGGCGCCGCACCATCGGCATCGGCGTCCGAGCTCCATCGTCCGCCACCAATCTGCGAACAACAATTCCGCTAAAAAGAAATGTCGACGGCGCCGCCGGCGACCTCACCATCGTGCGGCCAGCAGCCGCAGCGCCGCACAGCTCTATGGCATGCCGCCTTCGCCGACGGTTTCGCGCGATGTCGGCAGCTTTTGATAGCAGTTCATGGCTGCGGTGAAATCAAGACGATGAGCATGGTGCAAATCCGCTGAAAGTTTGCGCCGTCTGAAAGCGAGATTTCTGAATCACCGGAGTCGCACTGCTTGCATAGTTTTGATGCCGCCGACCACCGACCATCCCTTGAGCTTGAAATTTGAAATCGTAAAGCGCACGCCCGCATTCGGCCCTGCTACAAAAGCGCCGTTCGCCATCCCCAATCGAAAGCTGGAACTGCCATCGGCGTTCGGCCCGGTCAGCGTGGCCACGAACGTATCCCTGTACGCGTTTGCGGCCGAACTGTGCATGCGCGGCCCGGCGCCGAATGATGCGCTGTCCACTGATTGACCAGCTTCAGTTACATTGCCGCGCGTGTCAGCGCTGCCCACGGCATTAAAGGTTGTCCTCCAGGACACGCCCGGACTTATCGGCTCCAATTTGGAAGTGAAGCCCAGCGACGACACTATGCAGCTTCCGGGAACTAATATAGCCGAAGGCCGATATCTTACCATTCTCCGCGTCGGCTGCCCCGACAGCAACAGAAATCAATATGCGAGCGCCAAAAACACTTTTCATTGGACCAGACTGGGTTACAGCCCGAGTGTTCCTTGGCCAAAGCGAGCTGTGTAGGCAAAATTATAAGCTAAGCGCTAGCAAAACGGGAGCTAAACCGCCAAAGCGCCTCAATATTCAGATTCGCTCATTGCGGCCCGGTTCGAGACGGCGGCATTGTCTCAGAGCCCAAGGGCGATTCCCGGGTGATCGACGCCACCAGAATGGGCCCGTCCATGCCAATCGTCTCAGCAACGGTGGCGCGTGGACGTGTCGCGGCTTGAGTTGATTCGGATCAATAATCGTAAGAACCTTATCGGATAAATTTCGGATTGTAATTTTTTCATCAATGCAGAAGGTTCATCAATGCAGAAGGGAAGCATATGAAAACGAGCAGAAAACTTGCGACGACGGTTTTGACTTTCGGTATTGCTCTCGCGACGGTTGGTGCGGCAGTTGCGCAAAATACTCAAAAGAACGCGGATGAATCAGGGTCGGGTATGATGCAACGAGGCCCAGGTGGTATGATGCCCGGCATGATGCAAAGTTATCACGGTCGCATGGGACAAATGGATCCGGGCATGATGCAAGGTAGCATCGCACGTGCTGCCGCAACACCTTTCGGGACGCGCGTCACACCGATAATGAATCTATCAGTCGATGACGTGCGCGGCTACCTAGACGAGCAACTTGAGCGTCTAAAAAACAAACGTCTTAAAGTCGGCGAAGTTAAAGTCGGCGATAGTACGATCACAGCTGACATCGTCACCGTCGATAACTCCCTAGTACAACGACTAAAAATAAATCGGCGGACAGGGGCGATTGAATACGAGGAATGATATTGGCGCACTCCGCGCGCACGTTTGTCAAAAGTAGCTGCAAGCCAGCTTCTCAGACGTTTCCATCGATGGTCTCGCCGTGGGGCAATTTTAGCGTCCACCCCGTAACAGCGAGCCGCGGCATTCAAAAGATGCGACGGACATGCACAATCTATTCGGGGACGCACGCGGCAAATTCGCGACCCCCGAACCTCAATGATTGAATTCCGAGGTTTACCCAACAACGTTTTAAGCGACAAACGGAACTACAAAGCCCGTTTGCGTACCTGCCCTACAGGACACGCTTGAGACCCAGGGCAAGGTCGGGCAAAATCAGGTGCCCAAATTTTGTTGGATCCAGGCGCGGAGCGCATCGGCAGGCAGGGCGCCGCTGTGACGCGCTATTTCGCGGCCGCCGCGGACGAGGACCATCGTTGGTATCGCGCGGATATTGAAACGAGCGGCTAGATTTGGTTCCGCGTCGCTATCAACCTTGGCGAAGCGCAACTGCGGCTCGAATTCCTTAGCAGTGCTTGCGAGGACCGGCGCCATCGCCCGGCATGGACCACACCAGGCGGCCCAGAAATCAACCAGCAGCGGTAAATCGGCATTGGCGTGGCGATCGAAATGCGCCGCATCAAGATCGATCGGCGTTCCGGCAAAAAGCGGCCGATGGCAGCGGCCGCAATTGCCGCCAACGTCGCGTTTTTCCTGAGGCACACGATTGAGCGTGTGACAATGCGGACAGGGAATAGTCAGGAACGCTGCCATGGCTCATTCTCGCGTCATGAAAAAAAATCCGGCACTCCGGTCCGCATCAGCGTGTCGCGCAGCCCGGTGAAGTCCTCGGCGTCCAGCCGGGAGAGAGGTGCCAGCCGCGCGCCTTCGATGGTGTTCACGTGCGTGCTCGTGTGGTTCGCGGATATCAATGAGCACGGTGTCGCCGGCGTTGAGACGCTTTTTCAAGGATACCGCGTCGATGGATTTGATTGGCATTTGCATGCTCCCGACTAATGCTTTGTCTTCCCCCGGCGCCGCGGTCGGCAATAGATGTCGGCGAGCGTCTGCATGACGATGCCAGCCGGTTCACTGGTCAACCGATAGTAGATCGTCTGCGCTTCTCGCCGTGTGCCGACGATGCCCGCGGCACGAAGCTTGGCGAGATGCTGCGAAAGCGCCGACTGGGTCAGGTCGACCGCCTTGACTAGCGAACCGACCGAGCGCTCGCCGTCAGCCAGTTCGCAAAGGATCGCCAACCGGTTCTCGTTGGCGAGCGCGATCAACAGCCGGGCCGCCTCGGCGGCGTTGTGCGTTAATTGCGCGGCGTCCTGAACCTGCAGCATCAAGATATCTCCATTAGGCCGCGAGTGTCTCGCCATTTTTGAATTTCACCGGAATTGTGAGATAGCGGACGCCGTTGTTGTGCGCCGGCGGGAATTTCCCGGCGCGGATGTTAACCTGGATCGAGGGCAGGAGCAGGCGTGGCGGTGCCAGGGCGGCATCGCGCGCGTTGCGCATGGCCACGAACGCTTCTTCGCTCACGCCATTCTTTAAGTTAACGTTTTTGTCGCGCTCCTCGCGCACGGTGGTCTCCCATGCATAGACGTTGCGGCCGGGAGCCTTGTAATCGTGACACATATACAGCCGCGTATTGTCAGGCAGCGTCAGCAGCCGATGAATTGAATGGTAGAGCTGACGCGCATCGCCGCCGGGAAAATCGGCGCGCGCGGTGCCGTAATCGGGCATGAAAAGGGTATCGCCGACAAACGCCGCATCCTCGATCCTGTACGTCACGTCGGCTGGCGTGTGCCCCGGAGTATACAGCACCTCGGCTTCCAGCTCACCAATATTGAAGCGCTCGCCGTCAGCGAACAAGCGATCGAAATCGCTGCCGTCGGTCTTCAGATCGGCGGCATCGAACACCGGCCGGAAAATTCGCTGCACATCCTTGATGTGCTCGCCAATTCCGATCTTGGCGCCGGTCTTGGCCTTGACGTAAGTCGAGCCGGAGAGGTGATCCGCATGGGCATGAGTCTCGAGCGTCCAAACCAGCCGGTATCCCAGCTCGCTGGCCACGCGCAGCATGGCATCGACCGAACGGGTGTCCACTTGGCTCGCGGCCTGATCGTAGTCGAGAACCGGATCGATCGCCGCCGCCCGTTTGCTGGCGGGATCGGCCACCAGGTAGCTTACTGTATTGGTGGGCTCGTCGAAAAACGAATGAATGATCGGTTGACGACACACGACACCTTCCTCCCGCTGTTTGCAGCGCCATACCTATATATTAGAGAAAGCTAATTCAGCAAGTACTCAATTATGGGTGCCGACGGTCCAAAATAATGAGAAGGAACAGGCCGAACAGCAGAACGACGGCAAACCACACGGGATCGGGGATGCCAGTCATCTCCGGCAGGCGCAGCGCACCAAAGGCGCCGACCGGCAATAGCTTGGCCTTGATCCAGTCGAAGGAAAAAGCAAAGGCGATGGCCCCGCCAAGCATGCCGAAAACGCCAGCAAACGCATGCAGGCTGCCGGTCCCGACGGCGGCGAGAGCGCTGCCGGGACAGTAGCCGAGAAGCGCCATGCCGAGGCCGAATAGAACAGCACCAAGCGCTACCGCCAGGAGATTGGTCGACTTTACGTGATAAACGGCCAACCCGCCGTGATGCAAAACAAAAACGCCGACGCCGCCGACAATGATGGCGGTCAACATGACCTTGAACAAAGCCGAATTGCGCAACCGCAATTGAGCGATAATGACCTCCGTATCGGCAAGGCCGCCGCGCTGCAGCAGCCAGCCGAAGGCAAAACCGAAAACAATGCCGAGCGGCAACAGCAGCGGATCCGTCACGGGAAGGCTCATTTGCGACTCGTTATTGAACATGGCGGAGCCGGCGAGCACGGCGGTGGCAAACATCACGATCGTGAAAATCCAGCTCGACAGCGCTAATTGCATTGTGCCGCTGAGGCCATGGCCGCTGGCGCAACCGCCGGCGAGGCGTGCGCCGTACATCTCGAAGGCGCCGCCGGCAAAAGCCGCCGTGTAGCGCCATAGCGGAACATATCCAAAGCGTTGGCCCCATGTCGCCGGCACGGTCTGCAAACGAATTTGCCGGTTGAACCATGCCGCCGCGAACGCCCCGGCGATCACGCCAACCAGAAAAAGCGCGCCATACGAAAGACTCGGAGCGTTCTGTGCCCAGTAGCTGTTGTGCCAGACGGTAGCTGCGCCAACGAAGGGCATCGCCGCCAAGCCGGCGAGCGCGGAAAAGGACGTCGTGATCCCGAGCGGATCATCGGCGATCGCGAAAACGATCCAGCTCAAGACGCCGATAGCGGCGCCGATAACATAGGGGTTGGCATACAGGTTGACCTTGCCACCGAAGTCAACCGCAGGACGAACGCGAACCTGTTCAACGATCACTGACAAGTTTTCTCTCCGACGGATCCCCTCACAATATCCGGCTAAATCGGAGGTGATCTATTGACCTGCATCAACCGCGCCCGGCGCTCTCGCTCGATCCAGGGCCCTCATTAGCTCACGTCTGGCCTATAGATTAGCTTAGACTTATTTAGTATAATCTAATGTAATCGACAAGTTCCGGCGCGACGTCGTTTGATCCAGATCAAGGCGCTGCTGCCGTTCCTGCGCGAAAGATGCTCAAAATTGGGAGAGAAAAATGTCCCACATCGTTGTTCTCGGCGGCGGTATCGGCGGCGTTTCCTGCGCCTACGAACTCAAACGGACCCTGCGGCGAGAAGACAAAGTCACGCTTGTTTCCAACAAGCCGTTCTTTCAGTTCACGCCGTCCAATCCCTGGGTCGCGGTCAAATGGCGATCGAAAAACGACGTGATCGTCGATTTGGCATCGGTCCTGCCCCGGCACGGAGTGGCATTTAGCGCCGGCGGCGCCAGCCGCGTTTATCCGGATGAGAACCGGATCGAATTGGGTGACGGCTCTTCGATCGCCTACGATTATCTGGTCATCGCCACCGGGCCGGAATTGGCTTTCGACGAAATCGAGGGTTTCGGGCCCGAGCACAATACCAATTCGATTTGCGACGTCGATCATGCCACGGCGGCGAACGGCCGCTGGGAGCAATTCTGCAAAAATCCGGGACCTATCGTGGTTGGCGGCGTCCAGGGCGCGTCATGTTTCGGACCGGCCTACGAATTCGCCATGATCATGGACGCCGATTTGCGGCGGCGGCGCATTCGCGACAAGGTGCCGATGACCTTTGTCACCGCCGAACCATATATCGGGCATCTCGGCGTGGGTGGCGTCGGCGATACCAAGGGCGTGCTCGAATCCGAGATGCGCCAGCGTCACATCAAATGGATCGTCAATGCCAAGGTCGACAAGGTTGAGCCCGGCAAGGTGCAGGTCACCGAGGTCGACGAGGCCGGCAGCAGCAAAAAGACGCATGAGGTCTCGTTCAAGTTCGCCATGATGATTCCGGCGTTCCGCGGCATTGCCGCCGTGCGCGGGATCGAAGGACTGGCCAATCCGCGTGGCTTCATTGTTGTCGACAAACATCAGCGTAACCCGAAATTCCGCAATATCTTCGGCGTTGGCGTCTGCATCGCGATTGCTCCGCTGGAGCAGACCCCCGTGCCCGTCGGCGTGCCGAAGACTGGTTACATGATCGAATCGATGGTGACAGCGACTGCACTTAACATCGGCCAGTTGGTGCGCCACGAAGAGACAACCCACGAAGCAACTTGGAATGCCATCTGTCTCGCCGACTTTGGCGATTCCGGCATTGCCTTCGTTGCCATACCGCAAAATCCGCCGCGCAACGTCAATTGGGCATCGAGCGGGCGCTGGGTGCATGTCGCCAAAGTAGCGTTTGAGAAGTACTTCCTGCACAAGGTGCGCGCCGGAACCACGGAGCCCTATTACGAAAAGATCGTGATGAAGATTCTCGATATCGGAAGGATCAAACGGCCGGCGGCCTAACGCTTGTCATTCGCGGGCTTCTGCTCAATCAACCGGTCGGAGATTTCTTCCCATGAGTTACTATTTTGCCAAAACCGTGCCGCTCGCGTTCGACGAAGCCCTGCAGCGTGCGACCGATGCCCTCAAGCGCGAAGGTTTCGGCATAATCACCGAGATCGATGTCAAAAACGCCTTGAAGGCGAAGATCGGCGTTGATTTTCGCAATTATCGGATCCTCGGTGCCTGCAATCCGAAACTGGCGTATGAGGCGCTTCAATTGGAAGATAAGATCGGAACGATGTTACCGTGCAACGTCGTTGTGCAGGAGATTGGCAAAGGCCAAACAGAGATCGCAGCGATCGATCCCGTTGCTTCCATGGCTGCAGTCGACAATTCACTGTTGAAGGAGGCTGCGCAGCGCGTTCAGGCGCTCCTGCGCAAGGTTATCGACTCATTATGAGCGCATAGCGAATTATGAGCGCATAGCGAAGATTCCTTCTTGTGCCCGCGAAGCATCCGCAATCAAATACATCGCTGCAATGTGCTATTTCGCGAGCTCCTTGCTCAAGTCGTCGCTTTTTTATGTGCTGATTTGTCGCTACTCTCACCTTTTTTGTCGCCCAGTCCCCTCCTTGCAACTGGTCTTGAGGATTTGATCACAGCATAACGTCGGAAATCGAGCGCCGCGGGGAATGCGGTGCGGGGTTGCCGCGCCCAACTCTGAGCAATAGTTGCGGATAGCCTTCCACGTTCAATTCGGCCGCCAGCGCTTTGCGAAACTCCAAAACTTCGATCGGTTGATTGAGATAGGATGCTGAGTAACCTTCCGTAGCCGCAGTCAAAAGCAAGCGCTCCAGACCTAGACCTGCGGCGAGCCACCCCTCGCTGTTGTCCGAAAGGGTCGACAAGACCACAAGTAACGGCGAACCCCGTGCGAGTTGCCCATGTGCCGCAGCAACTCCATTCCCTAGATCGAAGGTCCTGACAGCCAGGGCGACAATTGGGGTCGCAAAATCAACAAGAGTGGGGAGGCCCTGGGACGACGCGGGCATTCCATCGTCTTTCCGCAAGGGGTGTATCCAACTCGCCAGCTCACGGCGGAAACGGACGTCGTCAAACTGGCGCCGATCCGCTCGAGCGACAAATGCGGCAATACGCTCTCGTTCAGGCAAACTTCGAGCAAAACTTACGTCTACGCCCTCTGCCTCGGCCGCATGTTTAAGGCTTTCGATGACCGAAGCCGGCACGCTTTCTTCAATGAAAGGACCGCGATTCGTTGCGCGCATCCTGATTGCTTCAAAAAGATTGGCAAGATCCCTCAGTGGCGGCCCGCGATCCGGAAACACAATACGCGCGACAACGTCCGGTTCGCTGCTTTGCGGAAATGTCGTAATCTCCATCGGAACGTTGAAATGCGCCAGCGTAACTCTCAAGTTGAACAACGCAGCTCCACAGCTGATGACGAGCTCGCGATCGTACGGATCAATGTTCGGTAGGCTTCGCGTCCGGTCGGCGCAAACCAGAAGCTCATCGCCAATGATCACAAACCGCCACGGCTGCGTATTGTGGCTGGAGGGCGCAAGGATGGCGTAGCGCACGGCAAACCGTGCTTTCTCGACTACCGTCGCAGATGCCGGAAAATTCGATGGATCAACCGCCCAGGCAGCTAGGTTATCGGCCGGCATTTGAACTCCCAAGTCGAAACAATCCAGCCCGGAAACAATCATGATATGGATCGTTTAATATTGACAAGGATCAAGGCTGGGTATGCCCCCCTGGGTATGATGAATGTTAAACGACGTTGGAGAAATAACGTCGCAAACGAGTGAGGTAAACCATGCATATTCCGCACGATGCTTTGGTTTTTGTCGGCGATGGGCAAAAGGCGCTGTTCCTGCGCAACAAGGGCGATAGTATAGTCCCAAATCTGAGAGTTGAACGCGTCTTCACCGACGAAAATCCGCCAACGCACGAGCAGGGGACCGACCGGCCAGGTCGGGCCTTCAAGCGGGCCGGCACCAATCTCCGCAGCAGCGTCGAGACGACCGACTGGCATGAGCTCGAAAAGCATCGATTTGTTGGACACGTCGCTACCGCGATGGAGAAGTTTGTTCACATCCAAGGAATCAAAAAAATCGTCGTCGTCGCGCCGCCGCGCACGCTCGCGGAGCTGCGTGAGGCGTTTGACGCCAGCGTGAAGGGTAAGATCATCGCGGAAGTCGGCAAAGACCTTACCAACTCGCCGATCTGGCAAATTGAAAAGCATCTGACGCATGAGGCTGGGTAAGAATCCGACCAGCCGAGGTCGTATAAGCTTAGATTGCGCGAGATTACGCGGCCACGCTAAGGCTGCCGGACCGACGAATTAGTACCGCGCCATTTATTCGCCAGAGCGGACGATCACGGCGAGCAAAGGATTGTGCGGTGGTTTCCCAGCCGTGGCATGGGCAAGCTCTACGAGCTGATCGCTGTTTCTAATCATGCAAATAATCCCCGATACATCATTCCCGCATATTTTAGCTTGTGTTTCGGGCGCCGCATCCGATTCTTCAATCGGACGAACCAAAAACACGCCATCAAAAATTTTTTGTGCGATTGAATAATGGAACGGCGCGTCGTCATTATGCGTCTGAACGATGAAGCTCGTTTCGTCGAGGGGCTCGACGACCAATTCAGCGGCATCCTCGGATCGTTGCTCCGCTCGCTTGTATCCGTGGTCATGCCAGCGATAAACCAAAACTTCGACGTTTTGCGCCCTTCCAGCGACGAAAGTGTTGTACAAATGTACCTCGAACTGAGACCCGAAGACCGGCTCGGTCTTAGTTAAGATAGGCGTATGCGACTCTACACAGCCGGAAACAATCGCCGCAATCATGGCAACGGTTATCAAACCGATTTTTTGTCGAAAGGAGCGAAGCTTCGCTTGCATGGCACCGTTCGCGATTGTTTAAACAGCTTATGAAAAAAGCGAAACCGTTGGCCTTGATCCACATCAACAAAGTGCGGGTTGCCGCGGTATTCAAACCCCGAATGGATAAGTATCCATAAGCCCTTTAAGTTCGTGCGTCTTGAGAGGAGACACCGCTCGGCTCCCGTCAAACCAGATGTATTCGTCAAATTGCTCGGGCAACACCGCCTCGAAATAGTGGCTGGCAAGCTCACTTTCCGGACGATAAATCACGCCAATTGCCCGCTCCAGCCTCGGTTTCAATAGGCCTTTGGTGTGCGCGCTCTCACGGTTGCGGAGCGAGAGCATAAAATGCGGCAGGTCGCTCTCATGGCACAGCCTCTCGATGCTGTCCTCAAGTGCAGGGAGAACGTTTTTGAATTCCATTGGCCCGCCCCATTCCGAGGCAGCCGCTACCGTGCCGTGATCGGTGCCAAATCCAATCGCGTAGCACTTTTGGCCAAATTCCTTGCGGCAGAATTCTCCAATGTTGTGCTCGGCACGGGCGGACATTTCGGTGGCCCTGGCATCGCCAATGTGAGAATTGTGCGCCCAAACGATGCCCTTGCTGTGTTGACCATGATGGGCAAGCAGCGTCTTCAGCGTCCTGAACATGTGATCGTCACGCAAATTCCATGACGCACGCGAGCCGTAATACATGGTGCGATAATAGCGTTCCGCGTTGGCGACAAGCCGTGCATTCTGCACGGCATCGAGGAAGCGCTCGCCATCGTGGGCGGCGTAGGCTTCCCGCTGTTTGAGCAGATCGCTAAGTGCGCCCACCACACCGGCTTCGCACACCGGATATTTTCCCGTTAGCGCCGCATAACCATAGGTGGCCGGATCGGACTGCCAAGGCGTTAGACATCCATATCGTTCACGCGCCACCTTTGCAGATTGCGGGTCAACTTCGTCTAGATATTGCAATACAAAGCGAATCGAATCATAGAGGCTGTACAAATCCAATCCATGAAACGCAACGCGCGTCTCCGGGTTTCTTGCGGCGTTGTGGCCGCGCAGCCAATCGACGAACGCTCGCACTTCATTGTTGCGCCACATCCAGGTCGGAAAACGCGAGAAAGCGGTCCATTCGGACGGGCGATATTCGCGGTGCCGCACATAGTGGTCAATCCGCGCAGCGTCGGGCCAATCTCCCTCGATCGCGACAAAGTCAAACCCCTTGGTCTCGATTAGGGCGCGCGAAATCTTGTCGCGCATACGATAAAATTCCGACGTACCATGCGATGCTTCGCCAATTAGCACCACGCGTGCATCGCCGATCCGGGCAAGCAGCGGATCGAGATCGGCAGTTTCGATCGAGATAAAGGGCTCCGCGGCTGCACCGATCATCTTCGGCAAAGTCTGCGCAGCGGGCCGAACGCGGAGCTTTGGCTGCGAGGGTTGAGCTTCGAGATCCCAACCCTCCGTCCCAAGGAGCGGTACGAAACGTACGTCGGCCAGATCCTCTCGCCGAAATTCAGTCTTCGAGATGCGGGTGATACGTACGAGTTCCTGAGTCCGGATTTCATTGCCGATCGGTATCACCAGGCGCCCGCCAACCTTGAGCTGCGACTGTAGCGATTCTGGAATCTTTGGACCGCCTGCCGCGACTGCTATTGCGTCGTACGGCGCGTGCTCCGGCCAACCCTTGGTGCCATCGCCATGCAGCACATGCACGTTGTCGTATTCCAATTCGGCAAGGGTTGCGGCAGCCTTCTCCGCCAATTGCCCAATCCGTTCGACGGAGTACACCTCCCCGGCGATTTCGGCGAGCACCGCAGCGGCATAGCCAGACCCGGTGCCGATATCGAGAACCCGCTCACCGCCTTTGAGCAGCAGCGCCTCGGCCATCAGTGCGACGATGTAAGGCTGAGAGATCGTCTGTTCCCCAGCGATGGGCAGCGGCGTATCTTCGTAGGCAAATTCTCGCAGATGCGCCGGTAAGAACTTCTCGCGCGGCACGGCACGCATGGCACTCAAGACCAAGTCTGAACGAACGCCGCGCCCGGCGATCTGATGCTCGACCATCTTTCGCCGTTGCCTTGGGAAGTCGAGTCCCGCCGATATTCTTTTGGCTGTCCCAGTCATCGATCCTGCATCTTTGTTTATTGATCCTGCATCTTTGTTTATTCCGCGGTCTGGTTCCTGAAATCCACGGCCGAGGCCGAGTAATGCACCACGGATGCTCCAGCAGTCTCGCCTCCGGATGCATCTCAAGGTCAGCGCAACATGATCCCTTGTGATCGGCCGTCGATGCGCACCATTCCGCTAATTCGCCGACGACGAGGTCAGCCGACAGTTATACGGTCATCGACCGACCTCACGCCGGCTGCGGACCAAGCGGCGTTTTCAACGGCATGCCGCTCATTCCAATTATCGACCTTGCCTTCGAGAAGGACACGGTCGTTGTCGTGGACCGTAATACGAATCGCCTCCGCCTCGACTTCGGCGTGCCGCTTCAATGCACCCTCAATTTTTTTCTTAACATCGTCTGCTCTCGCGTGCGGCCTGATCTCTATGTTATTGACGATGCCATGTACGCCCGAAAGCTTCCTGACGTCTTCCTCGGCAGCCTTGCACTGGTAGAACCAGTCGACGGTCCCCGAGAGCGTAATCCAGCCGTCGCGAACCGTGATCTGGATTGAACCGCTCGGAACCAGGGTATCCCAACCGAGAATGCCCACGGCACGTTGGGCAATTTCATTGTCGGCCGCTTTTTTATCGGTGGCGTACCGAACCGCAATCTCATCGGCAATTGCTTTGACACCCTTGACGCGACGTGCCGCGGCGATAGCTGCCAATTTTTCAACGTAGCTTCCGACGTGTCCACTTAAAGTTACAATTCCCGCTTCGGCACTCACACCGACATGAGCAGCATTTACACTTGGCTCATATTCCAGCTCTTCCACAACGTCCCGTTGTAATTGAAGCGCACCCATGGCAATCTCCTGTTCACTGAATTTGAACCTGCCTACGGGACATCACCCCGTGGAATAGGTCATTGACCTAAATCAAAGTGAACAAGTGAGGCTTTGCGACCACTCACGATCTGGCACTGGATCCAGCAGCTCGAAAAGGAAGGACAGTGAGTTTTTCAATGGGAAAGTAATGCGCAGTGGGGGCAACGCCTCAGGAGATCTCGGGTAAAGCCGCCGAACACCCACTCGCGCGTTTGCGTGTGCCCATATGCGCCGGCCACAATAAAATCCGCACCGTATTCCCATAGCCTTTCCATGGGGTCCCTGCTTTCGGCAAAACGAAAAACTCTGGACAATGCTGAGATACCGTGGGTGCCGAACCATGCGATGACATCAGTAAGGCGAGCATGGGCCGCGCCCCGATCGGATTCATCATCGATCATTTCAACGACGATGACGTCCTTCATCTTCTTTAGGAGCGGCAAAGCATCGTTGACAGCGCGCCGCGCTTCGCGCGTATCCTTCCACGCGACCACAGCCGATTTTAGCGCAACCTTGTCAACAGTCGGTGGAACAACCAAAATCGGCCGACCGGCGCGCATCACCAAATCGCCCACATCCAGCGGACTGCGGATAAGGCCGTCGCGGTTCCTGCCCACCACGACAAGATCCGCTGCCCGCGACTGATGCGGGACATAGCTCTCAGGCGCCGTTATCGCCGACCGCCATTCCAACCGTCGTACCCGCTTTGTCACCGCGCAGCGAAAGCGCTGTTCGGTATCAGCCAACCGCTTTGCGACATCAGCATTCAGCTGCTCGAGCAATTCCCGGGGCAAGCCTTCGGCATAATATGTCCAAGCTAGACTGGCGGCGGAAATTCCGATGAGTTTAGCGTCAAATTTCTCGGCTAAATCGACCGCGACACCAAGGCTCGAATTATCGAAGGCTTCGACATCGACATACACCATTATGGTCGAAAACGTCATAACAAGCTCCTCACGGCCTCAAGGCCTTCCACCTCGCTTCACCTTCATTCGCCTTCGGAGGGCGGGGAATTTTTGAAATAGTGCCGAAAAACGCGATGCCTGGTTTGATCTTGGTCAAACGTAGAAATGAACGGCTCGGCTACCGTCAATTATGAGCCTTAGCAGTCATCAAAATGGAGCATTTAGCGACGCGCCGCAGGTGCAGACTTTACGCAGTGTGCTCACCGATCTCGTTCAGGCGCTACATGGCTCGAACTCTTCTGTGCCGACCATATTGCCATCGAGCAAGCTGGATCGCGATCTCGGCATCGACAGCCTTGGGAGAACCGAGTTGGTTATGCGCCTCGAACGGGCGTTCCGAGTGCGGCTGCCTATTAGCGTTATGGCCGAAGCGAACACAGTCGCCGATCTCATGAGAGCACTGGAAAAGGCCACATCCCAAGCGAGCCCTTTGCAGTTGCATGTGGTCGAACAAACTCCCAAAGCCGAAACGCTCGCCGTCGCTCCCGCAACCGAAGCCAATACGTTAATCGAAGCCTTGGAATGGCATGTCGCACGGAACCCAGATCGGCCTCAGGTAACCGTCCTGCAAGACGAGAACATCGTTCTTGCCACGATCACGTACGCCGAGCTGGCAGGGTCCGCGCGCGAAGTCGCGCGCGGGTTAATTGAGCAAGATATTCTGCCAGGCGATCGGATCGCGCTTATGCTTCCGACCGGCGCCGATTTCTTTGCAGCTTTCTTCGGCACCCTTTACGCCGGCGCCGTGCCGGTACCGATCTATCCGCCTATGCAATTGTCGCAGCTCGAGGACTATTTGCGGCGACAGGCAACGATACTGCGCAATGCCGAGACAAAAATGCTGGTCACCGTTCCGGACGCCTTGCGTCTCGGCGGTTTGTTGCGCGGACTCGTTCCATCCTTGAACGCGCTCGAGAGTGTTAAAAATCTGACTGCCGGACCTAAAGCGGCATCGCTACCCAAAATCGACGATCCGACAGCCACAGCGCTGATCCAATATACCTCGGGCAGCACAGGAGATCCGAAAGGGGTCGTACTGAGCCATGCAAATCTGCTGGCCAATATCCGAGCCATATTTACGGCCATCGACGCCACCCCGGCTGAAGTTTTGATGAGTTGGCTGCCTCTCTACCACGACATGGGCCTGATCGGTGCCTGGCTTGCTCCCCTCTACGTTGGCGCTCGGTGTTACATCATGTCGCCATTAAGTTTCCTGGCGCATCCGCAAAGCTGGTTATGGGCCTGCCATCGTTATCGCGCCACCATTTCGGCCGCGCCGAACTTCGCGTTTGAACTCTGCCTCAAGCAAATCGATGACGCGGACCGCAAAGGACTGGACTTGAGCTCGCTTCGCTTCGTCGCGAACGGCGCTGAACCGGTTAGCATCCACACGCTGCGCCGATTCATCGAGCGGTTCGGCCCATATGGATTTAAGGCAAGTGCAATGGCACCTGTCTACGGGCTGGCCGAATGCGCGGTCGCCGTCGCGCTGCCGCCCCCTGGGCGCGAACCATTGATCGATCGCGTCAATCGCGAGGCACTCACCAGTCGCGGAATTGCGGAGCCCGCAGCAGCCGACGATGCTCGTGCCATCGAAATCGTCGCTTGCGGGCGTCCCCTGCCCGGTCACGAGATCCGCATCGTCGATGATGCTGGGCGGGAAGTTGAGGAGCGGCGCGAAGGCCGACTCGAGTTCAGGGGCCCATCCGCAACTTCCGGCTATTTCCACAATGAGACTAAAACTCGGGAGCTTTTTCGGAACGGCTGGCTCGACAGCGGCGATCGCGCGTACATCGCGAGCGGAGACGTTTTCATTACCGGTCGTATCAAGGACATTATCATTCGTGCCGGCCAGCACATTTATCCACAGGAACTTGAAGAGGCAATCGGGGAAATCGATGGTTTCGTCAAGGGCGGCATAGCGGCATTTGGGGTCACCGATCCTGCGTCCGGAACGGAACGGATCGTTGTGCTCGGGGAAACCGGGCAAGCCGACAGCGCTAAAAGGGAAACACTTGTTACTGCTGCGCGGAACGCGGCTACCGCCATCATAGGTTCGCCGCCCGATGACATCGTGCTGCTCGATCCCGGAACCGTGCCAAAAACGTCGAGCGGCAAGATTCGTCGCGCTGCCGCGAGGGAGCATTATCTGACGCGGCAGTTCAACCTGCCCAGTCGCGCGCTGCGCAGGCAGATCATGCGCCTTTGGCTCGCGGGCATTGGCGGTCGGTTGGAACGACTGCGCTGGGCGGCAGGCGAACGCGTCTACGCGGTCTGGTGGTGGGCGGTCCTCGCGATCTGCGTCGCCGCTGGAGCCGTGGCGGTCATCGCAATGCCGCGTCGCTCATGGCGGTGGACTTGCGTCCGCGCGCTGGCACGGGCGGCGCTCGACGCTATGCGCATCCCGCTGGCGGTGAACGGGATCGAGCGGTTGCCAAAGGGGCGCGCGCTACTGGTCTTCAACCACGCCAGCTATGTCGACGCGATCGTGCTTGCAGCAACACTTCCATACGAACCTGCCTATCTGGTCAAAGGTGAGCTCTCCGGCCAATTCTTCGCAGGTCCGCTGCTGCGCAAATTGGGGGTTTTGTTTGTCGAACGCTACGATCTCGCCGGTGGCATTGCCGATACTACGGCCGCGACGGCGTTGGCTCAGGCGGGTCGCCTGTTGGTTATGTTTCCGGAAGGCACGTTCACGCGCCAGCCCGGCCTTTTGCAATTCTTCACCGGCGCCTTCAAAATTGCGAGCGAAGCCGGCATCCCGGTCTATCCTGGGGTGTTGCGCGGCACCCGCTCTATCCTTCGCGGCGATCAATGGTTTCCTCGCCGGGGCCGTGTCGATGTCGAAATTCTCGATCCCATTACCCCACGTGGTACCGATTTCGACGCGATCTTGCGGTTGCGTGATGCAGCTCGACAGGCTGTCCTGGCGCGTTGCGGCGAGCCAAATTTAAACGAACTCATTAAGCCTGGGCAGACAATCTGATGCTCTCAACCAAATCTGCCTCAAACGACTAGTATCTCTGCACAGAGGATATGACAGGTTGCAGTTTTGGCAAAGTTTCCGGGGCGATGCGGAGTCGGATGCTTCGAGCGGTGCCGGGCGTTCGGCTAATGAAACCCTGGCGTTCGAGAGTAAGCACCATCTGATGAA
>DATKRE010000059.1:0-2624 GCA_035532335.1 Xanthobacteraceae bacterium
GTAAGCGGTGTGCTGATCCCACCTTTCGGATTGATAGCGGTTCTGTGAGTCTGCGATTCGGTTTGGATCGTTAGGCTTAGAATGGACACTGATCATAGTGCTATCACGGAGCCGGTTCGGCGGATTGAGGTATTCACGGGGGCCGGTCGGCGTCGCACCTGGAGCGCGACGGCCAAGGCGCGGATTGTTGCCGAGACACTGACGGATGGCACGACTGTATGTGCGGTGGCGCGACGGCATGGGCTATCGCCGCAGCAATTGTTTGGATGGCGCCGCCAGGCGCGCCAGCCGGCGGTAGGCACGGACAGTACGATTCCGCATTTTGTGCCGGCGGTTGTGGAGACGGCATTGCCAGAACGCGCGCCGCGTGGACGGCAACGCAAGCGGATGCGCCGGACAGATCGGATCTCTGGAAGTATCGAGGTGGAGATTGAAGGCGTCACGGTCCGGATCGGGCGCGGCGCCGACGCGAAGACGGTGGCGGCGGTGCTTCGCGCCTTGAAGGCCGGCACGTGATCGGCCCGACGGGCGCGGTTCGGGTGCTGGTGGCGACCAAGCCGGTCGACTTCCGCAAGGGCGCCGAGGGTTTGGCGGCGCTGGTGCGTGAGACCATTCAGGCCGACCCCTTCTCGGGCGCCATCTATGTGTTCCGGGCGAAACGGGCCGACCGGGTGAAGTTGATTTACTGGGATGGCACCGGCGTATGTCTGTTCGCCAAGCGGCTGGAGGATGGCAAGTTCCGCTGGCCGAGTGTGCAGGACGCAGTGATGCGGCTGTCGGCTGCGGAGCTGTCGGCCTTGTTGGAGGGGCTCGATTGGAAGCGGGTTCACGCGGCGCGGGAGATGCCGGCACCGATGCAGCCTGGATGATTGCGGCACAGTGAATCAGCGCGCCGGAAACGCTCGCGGCGTACTGCGACGCATGCTGTAATCCCGCCATGACTGTTGCAGCGGATTCGCTACCCGACGATGCCGGCACGCTAAAGGCGATGCTGATTGCCGAGCGGGTCCGCAACGAGCGGCTTCTCCAGATCATCAAGGAATTGCAGCGTCATCGCTTCGGGCGGCGCGCCGAGACATTGCCCGAAGATCAGATGTTGCTCGGGCTCGAAGAGGTCGAGCAGATTGCGGCGAGCGGCGAGGCCGAGAGTGAAGCCGCCAATGCGACCGCGCCGGCCAATCGATCCGCACGGCGGCGTGTGAATCGAGGATCGCTTCCCGTACACCTGCCGCGCGTCGAGATGGTGATCGACATCGATGACCGTGCCTGCCCGTGCTGCGGCAAGGTGCTGCATCGGATCGGCGAGGATACGGGCGAACGGCTCGACATTGTGCCGGCGCAGTTCCGGGTGCTGGTTGTTCGTCGTCCCAAATATGCCTGCCGGGCTTGCGAGAATGTGGTGGTGCAGGCGCCGGCGCCGGCGCGGCTGATCGAGGGCGGATTGCCGACCGAGACAACTGTGGCACAAGTTCTCGTCTCCAAATATGCCGATCATCTTCCGCTCTACCGCCAGGCTCAGATTTACGCCCGGCAGGGCGTCGAGCTCGACCGCTCGACGCTGGCCGATTGGGTTGGCCATGCCGCCTTCATGCTGCGGCCGGTTCATGAACGCTTGCTCGCGGCGCTGAAGACCTCTGGCAAACTATTTGCCGATGAGACCACGGCGCCGGTACTTGATCCCGGCCGTGGGCGCACCAAGCTCGGACAATTGTGGGCCTACGCGCGGGACGATCGGCCATGGGGCGGCACCGACCCGCCTGGCGTCGCCTACGTCTACGCGCCTGATCGCAAGGCCGAGCGGCCGATCGCCCACCTCGCCGGCTTCAAGGGCATCTTGCAGGTCGATGGCTATAGCGGTTATCGCGTCCTCGCCGAACGCGGTGAGGTGCAGCTCGCCTTCTGCTGGTCCCATGTCCGCCGCCGCTTCTACGAACTCGCTGCTGCCGGCCCGGCGCCGATCGCCAGCGAGGCGCTCGAGCGCCTCGCAGGTCTCTATGCCGTCGAGAAGGACATCCGCGGTCGCCGTTCCGACGAGCGGCGTGCCGTCCGCCAAGACAGAAGCCGACCGATCATTGACGACCTCGAACCTTGGCTGCGGGCCAAGCTCGCCCTGATCAGCCAAAAGACCAAACTCGCCGAGGCAATCCGTTATGCGCTCTCACGCTGGGACGGTCTCACCCGCTTCCTCGACGACGGTCGCATCGAGATCGATTCCAACGTCGTGGAGCGCAGCATCAGACCCATCGCGCTAAATCGCAAAAACGCGCTGTTCGCCGGCTCCGATGGCGGCGGCGAGCATTGGGCGGTCATCGCTTCGCTGATCGAGACCTGCAAACTCATCGGCGTAGACCCGCACGTCTACCTCGCCGACGTGATCACAAGGATCGTCAACGGCCATCCCAACAGCCGCATCGACGAACTCCTGCCCTGGGCCTATCACGCCGCGCAATCCCTCAAACACGTGGCCTGAAAACAGCGCTTACAACGGGTCTAACGTTCCTCAAGGTGAACGGCCAGCTTTAGAGCGTGGAATTTGCAACGGTCCGGCCGCAAGGGTTTCGATGCAGACCAGTGGCGTGGCGTAGGACGTCAGACGGCGACGTTGTCGATCAGCCGCGTTTTGC
>DATKRE010000060.1:0-9246 GCA_035532335.1 Xanthobacteraceae bacterium
CGCACAATTGACGTTCCGTAGAGACGCCATTCCCCCGATCGACGCGTGCGGGTTCGAGAGCTACAGCTTCGCGTGCCATGAATGCGGCGCGCCGCTCGCCGGCATCATCGATCCGGCCGACGACGCATTGCTGCTTTCCGAGGTTGCCGGCTGATTTCTGCCGAGCCGATTTTTGCTTCGATGACCGGCGTTCAGAAAATCTCGCAATCGGCCGCGCGCGGGGTTGCGTCTAGCGCGCGAAGCGGGCGCGATCGTGCGGCGCCGAAAAATCCAGATTCGGTCCGAGCGGTACGACGCGGGTCGGATTAATCGCGGTCATGCTCATGTAGTAATGCCGCTTGATGTGATCCAAGTTCACCGCGTCGGCGATCCCCGGCACTTGATAGAGATCGCGGACGTAATTCGACAGATTGGGGTGGTCGATGATCCGCCGCAGATTGCACTTGAAGTGACTGTAATAGACCGCGTCGAAGCGGACGAGCGTCGTGAACAACCGCCAGTCGGCTTCGGTCAGCCGGGGGCCGGCAAGATAGCGCTGGCGTGACAGAATCCCCTCGATCCAGTCGAGTGCCGCAAAAACCGTGCGGCAGCCTTCCTCATAGGCGCTCTGATTGGTCGCGAAGCCGGCCCGATAAACGCCGATATTCACATCGTTGTAGACGCGCGCATCGACGCGGTCGATTTCAGCGCGCAGCTCCGGCGGATAATAATCGGCGCGATCGTTGGTGAAGGCCGCGAACGCTGAGTTGAGCATGCGGATGATTTCGGGCGACTCGTTGTTGACGATGGCGCGCCGTTCCTTGTCCCATAAGACCGGCACCGAAACCCGTCCGGTATAGCGCGGGTCGGCAAGCAGGTAGATTTCTCCGAGCCGCTCTTTGCCGTTGATCGCGTCGGGCGTCGTGCCGGGCCCGCTGCCGAACTGCCAGCCCTGATCGCCCATCACCGGATCGAGAACCGAGATGGAGATGACGCTTTCGAGCTCCTTGAGTTTGCGGAATATCACGGTCCGATGCGCGTAGGGACAGGCAAGCGAAACATAAAGGTGATAACGGCCGCGTTCGGCGGCAAAGCCGCCTTCCCCGGAGGGACCGGGACCGCCGTCTGGCGTCACCCAGTTGCGAAACACCGGGTCGGCCGGCACGAACTTACCGCCGGTCTTGGACGCGTCGTACCATTCGCTGTGCCATACGCCGTCGACAAAAACCCCGTGCGCCATGGCCGATGCCTCCCGCCGGCTACAAGCGTAGCCCAGATCGCATGCACTATGTAGGATGCCGCGCGAATAAACACGGCATTCGAGGCGGCAATGAAAGCGGTTTTCATCGAACAATTCGGCGGCCCGGACGTATTGCGTTACGGCGACTTGCCGGATCCTACGCCCGCTCAAGGCGAAGTCGTGGTCGACGTCGCAGCGGCCAGCGTTAACGCCGCCGATTGGAAGGTGCGCGCCGGCGAATATTCGCAATACAAGTTTCCGCTCATTCTGGGACGGGATTTTTCCGGCACCGTCGCCGCGGTTGGCAGCGGCGCCGATCTGACGGTCGGCGACGCGGTGTTCGGCGTGCTCGAACCGGGCCGTGAAGGCACCTACTGCGAGAAAGTCGCAATCAAGGCAGCGGTCATCGCTAAGAAGCCGCCGTCGCTCTCGCATCCGGACGCCGCCGCATTGGCACTCGCCGGGCTCACCGCGATCCGATCGCTGGAAGATTGCTTGCAACTCAAGCGCGGCGAGAAAATTCTTATTCAAGGCGGCGCGGGCGGAGTGGCAAGTTTCGCTATCCAGCTTGCCAAGCATATCGGCGCGCGCGTGATCACCACCACCAGCACCGCCAATATCGATTATGTCGGCGGCTTCGGCGCCGACGAAGTGATCGACTACACCGCGATCGATTTCACCAAGGCGGTGAGCGATTGCGACGCCGTGTTCGATACGGTCGGCGGCGACGTGGCACAAAAATCCTTCGCCGTGCTTAAACCCGGCGGCCGCGCCGCTTTCATCGCTTCCGGGCCGCAAGCGCCAAAGCCCGGACGCAGTGACGTAACCTCACTCCGTCCCGCGGTCGGCCGCGCCCGCGCACCGCTCGAGCGCGTCACCGCATTGGTCGCGGCCGGCGCAGTGCGTCCGCCCGAGATCAGGCTCTATCGCCTGTCGCAAGCCGCCGACGCGCATCGCGTAAGCGAAGGCCGGCACTTTCGCGGCAAGCTTGTCTTTCAAATGCGCTGAGTTAATGCACCCGGTCGCCCCGATTGTGCTGGCGGTCGGCGCCCGGAACGCCTACATCAGGTCGTTCCCCCGACAAAGGAGTAGCGAATGGCCCCGCGCCAAATGAAACTGCCGGTGAAGGACGACTCCGCCGAAGAAATGGAAGAGGCGTTTTCGCAGCGCAAACGGCCGGAGAGCGGCCGGTATTTGTTGCAAGTGGACCGCCAGACCAAGGGTTCATATAAAACCGCCGAGGCCGCCCAAGCGGTGGCGCTAGTCATCAAGACCGCCCATCCGATCGTTCAAGTGTCGGTGTACGACAGCGTCGACAATACCAACACCCTCGTGGAAGCGCCGGCCGCGGCATCGTGACGAACGCCGCGCGATATCGGCAATGCCGCGCCCACGTCATACCCGACATTATTCAAAGCTGCAGACCGGATGCAGCCGTAAACGACTAGACGCACCATGATCGAACATGAAGACTTTTCCGTTGCGGTTAAGCCCCAGGCGTCATCGCCGAAATCGTGGCGCTGGGAAATCTACCGCACCGGCAGAACCAGTCCGATTGAACGCTCGAAAAAATTTTTTGGATCGATGACGGAAGCCGACCGTGCGGGAAAACTGGCGCTTGCTTTGCTGCTCAGCGAGCACTCCGATTGATCCAGCGCTTTAGCGCCGAGCCCATCGTCATTCCAAACCAGAGGATTCACCGCAATGCCGTTATCAATGTCGCAAGCCTCCATTCCGGTTTTTGAAATCGGATTCAATGCATTGTCCGCGGTTCTCGACAAAAGCGAGGCCTATGCCACCGCCAAGAAGTTCGATCCGGCGGTGCTTCTCCATACCCGGCTGGCTCCGGACATGTTCAATCTCACGCGTCAGGTGCAAGTGGCGACAGATCAGGCCCGGCGCGGCGCGTCCCGCCTCGCCGGTATCGAACCGGCCGCGTTTGAAGATACCGAGACGACAATTGCCCAGCTCAAGGCGCGGCTAGCCAAAACGATCGCAAATTTGAAAACGCTGGACATCAAGGCGATCGATGCATCGGCCGACCGCGAGATCGTCTTCCCGCTCGGCGGCGGCAAATCCGGACAAATGAAAGGCGCCGATTACCTCAACCATTTCGTACTGCCGAATTATTATTTTCACCTCACCACGGCTTACGCCGTTTTGCGCCATTGCGGCGTGGATATCGGTAAGCGGGATTTCATCGGCGCGATCCCGGTCAAGATGATGTAAGCGCGGCGCCGGCAAACGGTCGTGCCACCTATCTTCGGCTGCGCTTGGACTTTATTCGCGACGGCCGCAATGCTTTGCGGATGTGCGCCAGCAAGCGCCGATGAAATGTGCCGGGTTTGATACGAAACGGCAGTTCGACCCGCGCAGCGGCGCTCTCCGTCAGCATGAGATTATACGGCGCGCCCTTGGTATCGCCGGAAATCCGAAAATCGGTGCGATAGCAGACCACCGGCTTGCCTTTGGCATACGCGTAGCCGCATTCCCAAGCGGTACCGCTGTCCGGATCCGGGCCGTCCATGCAGGCAACGACCATATCGGCCCAGTCAAGCGCCTCGACGTCCATTCGAAAGATCGCCCGCGCGGTGCTGCGGCGCGGCTCATGCTCCTGCGGCAGCCAGACCGCGAATCCCTTGCTTTCCAGGTACCGCGCCAGCGCGGCATTAAAGCTCTGCTCGGCCAATGTGAACAGCGGACCCGCCAGATAGACTTTTGCCTTTGCTTTCACGGCGCGCTCCATGCAGTGGCAAAGCCTACCGGTACCGGCTGGCGGACGACCGGCCGCGTGCTTAAATCGCGCGCAAGCCGTACCGTGACGTCGGTCGGCATTGTCGCGGGGGCTTTGAGGAGTTTCATGTCGCCTTTTTCCCTTGTACTCAATCTTTTGTGGATCGTCTTTGGCGGTCTTTGGATGGCGGTCGGCTGGCTCATTGGCGCCGCGATCATGGCGGTCACCGTCATCGGCATTCCTTGGGCCCGCGCGGCGTTCAATATCGCCTCCTATACTTTGCTGCCGTTCGGTCGCAAGGCGGTGTCGCGCAAAGAGTTTCTCGGCGCCGACGATTTCGGTACCGGGCCATTTGGGCTGCTCGGCAATATCGTGTGGCTGGTTCTCGCCGGCTGGTGGCTGGCGCTCGGCCACCTGATTACTGCCATTCTTTTGGCGGTGACGCTGGTCGGCATCCCGTTCGCCTGGGCACATCTAAAGCTCGCCGTTCTCGCGCTGTGGCCGGTCGGCAAGATGATTGTCGACGCCGATGCGCTGCCGCCCGGTTCGCGGCAAAGCAGCTAAAAAGCGCGGAGGATTTTCCGCTTGGACCCGGAATTCATCGGCGAACTGTTCGCGCCATTCGGCCCGGTGACGGTCAAACGCATGTTCGGCGGCGCCGGCATCTGGTCCGACGGTTTGATGTTCGGCCTCGTCTTCGACGGAGCGATCTTCCTCAAGGTCGACGCGAGCAGCGTCCCCGACTTCGAGCGCGAGGGCAGTCGCCCGTTCGTCTATACGCGCGCCAAGAGCAAAGGTCGCGTCGGCCGAGCTTCGCTGTCTTATTGGCGTTTGCCCGAGCGGCTCTACGACGATCCCGACGAGCTTGCGGCGTGGGCACACCGTGCACTTGCCATCGCGCAACGGAAAAAATTCGCGCCGCGCCGCGGCGTGGACCGCAAACCGGCGCGCAAACGCACCAAAACACGGCGCTGACGGCTCGTCGGAAATGCGTTTATCTGCCGCCACCACATCAAAACAACGCTGCGACTGAACCTTCGGGGAGAAACATCATGTCATCATCCGGGCTCCGTCTTGCAACCGTTACGCTTGCGTCCGTATGCACATTGGCCGCGCCGGCCGGAGCGCAGTTGCTCAGCCACAAGGATTTGACCGCGTCCATCGCCATGACTATCGCGCAGACCGCGATCGAAACCTGCAAAGCCAACGGCCACGCAGTATCGGTAACCGTGGTTGGACGTAACGGCGAAATCATCTTGCAGGTGCGCGGCGACAATACGCCGCCGCATACAATGGAAAACTCGTTCCGCAAGGCCTACACCGCGCGCACCTTGCGCAGCCCGTCCGGCGCGCTGGCCGAACGCGTGAAGGCCGATCCGACTTTGCCGTTCATTCACCTCACCAACATCATCGCGTTTCAGGGTGCGCTGCCGATCAAAGTCGGCGACGAAACCATCGGCGCGGCCGGCGCCTCGGGCGCGCCGGGTGGCGAGAAGGACGAAGCTTGCATCAAGGCCGGGCTCGACAAGATAGCCGATCAGTTGAAATAACGGGTAGCCCGGCGAAGATCCTCTACAGCGGCGGGTCGTTTACGCTGCCGCGCCGGAATGCGAGGCTTTCTTCTTCGAGATCGAGTTCGCGTTCGATCCGCCGACGCGCTTCGTCGGTGATCTGGCCCTGCTGGAGGAGCCGATAGATATATTCGCGCTCGGCGGCGATCAGTTCCGCCCGAAGCTCCGCTGCCGCCGCCGCGGCCTTGAGGCCGTCCTTGGCGTTGCGCGGCAATTGCCTGGAACGATGATCGTGCCGGCCGTGCAGGATCTCCAGCACGTCGGCGGGAATTTTGCCGTCGGCGGAGAGCCGCTTGACGCGGTCGCGCGAGACGTTGAGCGCTTCGAGCCGCGCCGTGATCTCGGCGTCCTGCTCGCGTTGCCGCTCATCTTCGGCGTCGTGCGGCAAGGCAAGCCAGCGCACCAGCGGCGGCAGCATCAGGCCCTGGCCGACCAGCGTGACGACGATGACGCCGAACGTGACGAACAGAATGAGATCGCGATCGGGAAACGACGCGGCGCTTATGGTCGTAAACGGAATGGCGAGCGCTGCGGCGAGCGACACCACCCCGCGGACGCCGACGAACCCGAGCAGGATCGACCATTGCCACGGCGGCAGTGGATCGCGCTTGCGGAGCGACGGGCTCAGCCAGCGCGGCAGATAGACCGTCGGATAGACCCAGGCAAACCGCGCCACCACGATCACTGCGACCGTTAATGCCAGCGCAATGCCAAGCTCGCGCAGCGAGACCGAGCTCGACTGATCGAGCAGTGCGCGCATCTGCATGCCGGTCACCAGGAAAATGAAACCTTCGAGGTAATAGATGATCAGGTCCCAGAAGAAAATTCCCTGCAGCCGCGTCGCCGCCGGAATGAGCAGCGGTCCGTTCCAGCTTACGAACAGGCCGGCCGCGACGGCGGCCAACACACCGGAACCGCCCAAATGCTGCGGGACGAGAAAGGCTACATAGGGTGTCATCAATGACAGCGTGATCTCGACACGTGGATCGCGCGCCCAGCGGCGCAGCCGCAGGCTTGCCCACCCCACGCCGATGCCAAAAGCAATCTCGCCGACAACGATCAGCGCGAATGTCGCGGTGGCCTGGCCGAGCGAGAACAGCCCGGTGCTGACGGCGGCGACTGCGAAGCGATAGAGAATCAGCGCGGTCGCGTCGTTAGCGAGACCTTCGCCGTCGAGAACCACCAGGAGCCGGCGTGGCAGGCCGAGACGGCGGACGATGGCAAGCGGCGCCACTGCATCGGTCGGCGCCACGATGGCGCCGAGCACGAAGCCGACCGCAAGCGGCATACCGAGCAAAAAATGCGCGACTGCCGCCACCGCGCAAGCAGTGAAGATCACGCCGCCAAAGGCGAGCAGCGTGATCGGCCGCAGATTAAAGCGGAATTCACGCCAACTCATGGCGACGCCCGCCGAATAAATCAGCGGCGGCAGGATGCCGAGCAGGACCAGGTCTGGCGCCAGCGCGATCAGCGGTAGACCGGGAATGAAAGCAACCGCGATGCCGGCGACAACGAGCAGGATCGACGGCGCGGTGTTAAGCCGCCGCGCCGCAATGGCGGCGGCGACCAACACCGCCAGCAGGAACAATATTGTTACGATCTCCGCCGTCATGGTTTACACACTGGTTGCGTCGCGCCCGATATTCCACACTGGTCCGGCATCATCGCCGCTTGCCATTCCACGTCGGCTTACCATCTTACAAGTCCGCCCGCGATTCTCCCTCCTCCGTACCACCAGCCCATCGGCGCACTTGGCATGCTTCAGATCGATAATCTGGTTTTTAACGGCTGGGGCCGGAAATTCTTCGATCGGGCGAGCGTGCTTGTTCCTGTCGGCTCGAAGGTTGGTCTGATCGGCCGAAACGGCGTCGGAAAATCGACGCTATTCCGGTTGATCCTGGGCGATCTGACCCCGGATAGCGGCGAGATCATCGTCCCGAAAGCGGCCCGGATCGGCTCGGTTGATCAGGAGCATCCGGCAACGCCGGTCTCACTGATCGACACGATTCTCGAAGCCGACGTCGAGCGCGCCCAGTTGAACGCGAAGCTCGAAACCGCCGCGCCGGAGCAGCTAGCCGAAATCTACCAGCGGCTGATCGATATCGGCGCGGACAGCGCCCCCGCCCGGGCAGCGGAAATTCTCACCGGGCTTGGCTTTTCGACCGCCGATCTCGACCGCCCGATGGCGGAATTCTCCGGTGGCTGGCGGATGCGGGTCGCCCTCGCAGCGGCGCTGTTCGCCGAGCCCGATTTGCTGCTGCTCGACGAGCCGACTAACTATCTCGACCTCGAAGGCGCGCTTTGGCTGGAAGCGCGCCTAAAGAAATATCCGCATACCGCGCTGATCGTCAGTCACGACCGCGAGCTTCTCAACAATTCGGTCAACGCTATTTTGCATTTGAGCGAAGGCAAGCTCGATCTTTATACCGGCGGCTATGACGACTTCGAGAAGCGGCGTGCGGAAAAGACCCGGCTCTTGGCGGCGACGCGGGTCAAACAGGACGCCGAACGCGCGCATCTGCAAAAATTCATCGACCGGTTCCGCGCCCAGGCCAGCAAGGCGGCGCAGGCGCAATCGCGCGTCAAGCGGCTCGCCAAGCTTGAGCCGATAGCCGAAGTGATCGAGCAGCGGGTGGCGCCGTTCACCATTCCCTCACCGGCGCGTCCGCTGGCGCCGCCGTTGATCCAGCTTGAAGCGGCAGCGGTTGGCTACAACGGCACGCCGGTGCTCCGCAATCTCAACCTGCGGCTGGACGTCGACGACCGTATCGGGCTCCTTGGCGTCAACGGCGCCGGGAAATCGACCTTCGCCAAGATGATCGCCGGCGCACTGCCGTTGCAAGCCGGCGGCATGAAACGCGAAAGCCGCATCCAGGTTGGCTGGTTTCACCAACATCAAATCGAAGCGCTCGATCCGGAAGATACGCCGCTCGACATCATCCGGCGCACGCGGCCGGATGACAGCGAATCCTCGCGCCGCTCGCGACTGGCGCAGTTCGGCATGTCCTTCGACAAACAGGAAACCACGGTCGCCAATCTCTCCGGCGGCGAACGCGCGCGGCTGCTGCTTAATCTGGTGGCGATGGCGGCGCCGCATCTCTTGATCCTTGACGAGCCGACCAACCACCTCGATATCGAAAGTCGTCGCGCGCTCCTCGATGCGCTCAATGACTACGAGGGCGCCGTCATTCTCATCACCCACGACCGCTCGCTGATCGAGTTGGTGACCGACCGGCTGTGGCTCGCCGCCGACGGCCAGATCAAGGCCTTCAAAGGCGATATGGACGATTACGCCCGCTTCGTCCTCGATCGTGCCAAGGCCGGCGTGCGTGGGCCGGCGCAGGATGTGGAGCACCACGCGGCGCCGGTGCAGCCGCCGATCAAGAAAAAGAACAAGAAAAAGCGGATTTAGCCGCTGCGCAGCGACGGCGGCGAGCGCGCTGGTGCGGACAAACGAATCTTAATCCCGCGACGCGATCGCGTCCGGGTTTTGCTGATCCGTCATTGCGAGGAGCGTCAGCCACAAAGCAATCCATGGATTGCTTCGCTATCGCTCGCAATGACGACAACAACGAAAAAATAAGGGAGGCGGAGCGCCGACAAGCGCATGCCATCCATTGTCCGCGCCACATTCCCGGATGTCGCCATCCGAAAATGCCGGGCGCGGAAGCGCGCCGAAACGTCAGCGCGCTCGCCTATCGGCGCTTCGCCGCGGCATTCAC
>DATKRE010000061.1:0-19918 GCA_035532335.1 Xanthobacteraceae bacterium
CCGCCGGCAGTATGACCGGCGCGCGGGGTGCTCCGCTTAAGCGCGAATGACGGCGCGGGTAACGCCTGCGTGTCTCTTTTAATTCGCGTGAAGCGCGGCCTGGGCTGAGTCCTGACGTTCGCTCGTCGGGGCAAGTGCCGCCGTGGAACGCCGGAAGGCGAGCGATCCCCGCAAGGATCGCTGCCGTGCCCTCGCAGGGCATGGCCATGGCTGGATGCGCCTTTCGGCGCTCCACCCCCTCTTTGTCGTTCCGTCGTTGTCGTGCGCATGACTCGGACGCAGATAATGCGCCGCGAGAATGATGAACTGTTGCCGTCATCCTGAGGTGCCCGCGCATGAGCGCGGGCCTCGAAGGATGCAACCGAGGTGTTGGGGCCGTCCTCCTTCGAGGCTCGCTTCACTCGCACCTCAGGATGACGGGTTGCAAGGGATGCGCCGCGAGAACGGATTTTTATGTCGTCATTCCGGGGCACGCGCGAGCGCGAACCCGGAATCCATAGCCCCGGTCCGTCCGGAATTTTCTGCAACGTCTGTGGTTATGGATTCCGGCTCTCGCTGGCGCTCGGCCGGAATGACGAGCTGCGGGCGCCGCGAGAACGAATTCGTATATTCGTCATTGCGAGCGACAGCGAAGCAATCCAGTGCCGCAGCGCCGCTATGGATTGCGTTGTCGCGTTCGCTCCTCGCAATGACGGTACGCTTCTGCCACACTTGATCCGGCGGCGGCGCGCCGTAAGCTCCGCGGCTCATGAAATTCGGCCGGACGAAATGCCGGCGCGGGAGGACGATCGATGCAAGGCAAGATTACGCTCGAAGAACACGTCGCGATCGAGGAGACTTCGAGCAATTTCGGGACGCCGTTTCCGGATCTGGTCTGGCAGGAGCTCAAAAGCCGACTCATCGACGTGCAAGACCGGCGGCTTAAGCAAATGGACCAGCACGGCATCGAAACGATGTTGCTGTCGCTGAACGCGCCGGCGGTGCAGGGCATTGCCGATCCCGGCCGTGCGGCAGAGGTCGCGCGCAAGGCCAACGAGTTTATCGCGGAAAATGTGCGCAAGCGGCCCGACCGGTTTCAGGGCCTGGCGGCGCTGCCAATGCAGGATCCGGAGCGTGCGGCGCGCGAACTGGAGCGCTGCGTCAAGGAGCTCGGGTTTCGCGGCGCGATGGTGAACGGCTTTTCGCAAGTCGGCGACGCCGAAACGACCGCTTATTACGATTTGCCGCAATACCGCCCGTTCTGGGCTGAGGTCGAGCGGCTCGACGTGCCGTTCTATCTGCATCCGCGTAATCCGCTGCCGCGCGACGCCAAAATCTACGAAGGTCACGCTTGGCTCCTCGGCCCGGTGTGGGCGTTCGGGCACGAGACGGCGGTGCATGCGCTGCGCCTGATCGGCTCCGGATTATTCGATACCCACCCACGGCTGCAAATCATCCTCGGCCATCTCGGCGAGAATCTGCCGTACGGGCTTTGGCGCATCGACAATGCCAACGCGTGGGTCCCACAGCGCAATAACTATCCGGCGAAGCGGCCGATCCGCGATTATTTCCGCGAGAATTTTTACGTCACGACGTCAGGTAATTTTCATACCCCGTCGCTCATTGCGGCCATGGCCGAGCTTGGCGCCGACCGGATTATGTTCTCGGCCGACTGGCCGTTCGAGAATATCGATCAGGCCGCCGGTTGGTTCGATAATTGTCCGATCAGCGAGAACGATCGGATCAAGATCGGCCGCACCAATGCGCAGCGTTTGTTCAAACTGGGTGGCAAGTGAATGTGGCAAGTGAAATGGCGCGCCTTGAGCCGGTTGGTGACGGTCAGACCAGCTGGCTCGCAATGACGACGTGACGAGAGTCAGCCGTAGTGGCGCTCGCCGTAATTGCGGTCTTTCTTCTTGGCGCCCGAGCGGCTGATGCTCTTGATCTTGGCCAGCGGCCTGCCGGACTTTTCGGCAATGTCGCGGTCCTGTTCGATCAGGAAACCGTAAGCCGGCTTATCGCCGTCGGCGCCGCTGATCAACTCGCGCGGCACCTTGCGATTCGAGCGCTGCGTGCCGTCTTCATAGACGACGTCGAACATGACGAATTCCGAATTTAGTCCGGGCTTGCGCGGCATGACGTGTTTCGCTTTTTGTTAGCGCATGATCTTGATCCGAAAACCGGTATTCACTTTTCGGGATCATGCTTTTGTTGGCGCATGATCTTGATCCGAAAACCGGGTATTCACTTTTCGGGATCATGCGCTGCTGCCGATTAAAACGACAATACCGGCGCCAGTGTGGCGCCGGTACCGCACCAAAGAGTAACGCCTCAGGATGCTTGCAGATTGGAAGCGGCGCTCTTGCCGCTGCGACGGTCCGGCTCGACGTCGAAGGAGACCTTCTGTCCTTCGTTGAGCGTGCGCATGCCGGCGCGCTCGACCGCGGAGATGTGTACGAACACATCCGGGCCGCCGCCGTCCTGCACGATGAAGCCGTAGCCCTTCTGGGCGTTGAAAAACTTGACGGTACCTGTAGCCATGATGGCCTGTTCCTTTCGAAAACGCGTCATGCGTTTTTGGGGCCGCGCAAACCATTCGCGCGGTGCAAATCCGGATTTAGCGAGTTCTTTGGGTTAGGCCCTAAGTCCAGCTCAATCGCGAATGGGCGGGTATATAGAGACACCGGGCCCCCTTGGCAATGCAGGGTTCCCCGGGGCTATCCCCCCGGTTAACGATTTATGCCGCTGGCTCAGGTCGTTCCGTGCCACGACATCGCCACGCCAGCGGCACGGTCCGGCCGGAACGCCGCCGGATTTCCCGGTGACAAGGCTCGCCATAGGGCAAGGGCTTTTCCCGCAATAAAAAACGGAGTGAATGGATGTTGCGTATCCCGCATTATCTGACGTTGGCTGCCGCCGCCGCCTTGCTGGCGCAGCCGGCACTGGCGAGCGAACAGCAGCATCGCCGGCACGTCGCCGCTGCGATCAAGCAGGAGGTGGCGGCCTCCCCCTATTACAACGCGTTCGGCGGTTATGCCGACGCCGCCGCTGCCGCATCCTATGCCGGCCCGAACGCGCGGCGGTATTTCAATTACACCCCCGAGCGGCACGTGGCCGCCGCCCCCGACCGGCGCGCGGAATTCGCAAGTCTTGTCGAGGCGCAGGCGAGCGCCAATGGCGTACCGGCCTCGCTGGTGCATCGCGTGATCATGCGCGAGAGCCGCTACAATCCGCGTGCGGTCAGCGCCGGCAATTACGGGCTGATGCAGATCCGGCTCGGCACCGCACGCGCGATGGGCTACAGCGGCTCGGCCGAAGGCCTGCTCGATGCGCAAACCAACATGACCTATGCCGTGAAGTATCTCGCCGGCGCTTATCACGCCGCCGGCGGCAACGAGGCGCGCGCGGTCGCGCTCTACGCCAGCGGCTATAACGCCCGCCCGGTCCAGCAGGCTTCGTTCGTCACGCCGGCGTCGGAGGCTTCGTTCGCAACACCGGCGGCGCCCGCCGCCGCATCGCATGCCGACGTTCGGGGCAGGCACCTTCGGCATCATCGGGTTTGATTCGGCTCGATTGACTTGAAAACCGCCGGCGCGCATGCGCGCTCGCCGGCGGCCTTTTTTGTGCCGCGCATTGCGGCAAGATTGATGCGCTGAAGATTGATGCGCTGAAGATTGCTGCGGCGAAGATTGATTCGCCGGAACGCCGCCGCGACGATAGGATGCCGCCGTAGCAGCAGCGGGGGCGAGCGATGTCTTTTCTCAGCGCGTTGTTCGGCTGGCGCGCCGCCGCTCCGGCCGCGAAAGCCGTCGAGCCGGTCGAGTATAAGGGCTACATCGTCCGCGCCGCGCCGTACCAGAACGACGGCCAATACCAGACGGCTGGAACGATCGAGCGCGAAATCAACGGTGTGCTCAAGCAACACCGCTTCATCCGCGCCGATGCTTTTGCTTCTTATGACGAGGCGGTGACATTCACGCTCGGGAAGGCGCGCCAGATCGTCGATCTTCAGGGCGAGCGGATGTTTAGCTGAAGCTTGGCGGCCGCCGCGGCAAAATCAGGCGGCCTCGACGTCGCTGCCGGTCGGCTGTTCGCGCTTGAGCTGCTTGATGGTGCGCTTGAGCGCGGCGATTTCGGCCTCGAGGTGCGCCACCCGCTGAATGAGTTCGCTTTCCTGCGAATTCGCAACGACGGTTTCCTCGCTGGTCAGCGCCAGGCCGATCTCGTCGCCGCGCCGCCACTGCACCTTGGCGCGGAAAGTCTTGTCGCGCTGGGGAATGTGCAGATTGACGTTTGTCGGGATCGTCACCGATTGCGAGAAGATGATGCGCGCGCCGTCGTCGGACAAATCGCGCACCAGGCAACTCATCACGCCGCGCTTTTTGTCGAAGTAGACAAAGCCGTGCAGGAAGCTTTTTTGCCGTCTGGTGACACGGCGTTCGCCCATTTTCGTCCCCGCGACCGTGCGCTCGTTATGGCAAGATTACGGCAACCGCAGTTAACGCGGTCTTACAGCGTGGATTTGCCGTTAGATATCAGACTTATCGTTCCGTCGGTTGGGCGCGGCCGCCGGTTGTGCGCCCGACGCGTGATCCGAACCGGGGCATTGTGCGTAATCAAGGGTTGGTCCTATCGTTGAACGACGTTCGGCGGTATTTCCGGACCTTGCAATTTCACGGCTGTCCCATGGCGAACGGGCGGCGCTTTGCAGCGGTTTTGAGCGCGGTGATTGCCGCGGTCGCCGTAGTATTGATCCCGTCGGGCCCGGCGCGCGCCGGCGGCAGCTGCGACCTCAACGATATCTGGAGCGCGCTGCAAAACACCCTCAGTACGATTTCATCGGCCAGCTGCGCCGGCGTGACCACCGATCCGGCATTGTGGGCGCCGGTCGGTGTCGCCGCAGGCGTGATGGCCGGCGTCTCGCAGAGCCAGCAATTCTGCCAGGACGTAAACAACGCGCAGAACCAGCTGACCAACGTTCAGGGCGGCGGCAGCAGTCTGGTCACCCAGCTGGGCAATCTCGGTGTCGATGCGAGCTTCCTGTCGTCGATCCTCGATGCAATGAGCAGCGCCGCCGATGCGCTTGCGATCGTGCAATGCGCCTGCGGCCTGTCGAACAACATCACCCAGGTCGGTGGCGATCTCGGCGCCTGTGTAGCGGATGCGCTCTGCGATCTGCAAAATCTGGCCAATCAGATCGATCCCTCGTTGTTCGGGTCGTGCTCGGGCTCGATCTACAATGCGCCGACCAATTGCACGCAGAATCCTTGCAACAGCCAGACTGGTGCCTGCGATCCAAACCTCGGCAATGTCATCGTCAAATGCCCCTCGGGCGATGACGCGCCACCGGTGTCGCAGTCGTCGAGCAGCAACGGCGTGGTCGTGAGTTCGGTGCTGGGTGCCAGCGCTTCCGGCGTCATCACGGTCGAGTCGTGCATCTGCCCGGCGCCGATGACGGGCACGTGGGTTACGAATAGCGGCAACGCGCAGTGGTCGAACATCGTGAGCGATCCGGCTTGCCAGGTTTTTATGTGCCAGTGTCCATCAGGCACGACGCTGGCGTCGAATTCCGGCGCCGGCCAATATGTCTGCGTCTGCCCGAACGGCCGGCCAGCGCAGTCCGGTCCATCGGAATACAACCCCGACGGCCTCGCTTGTCCGCGATCGCTGACCGGACCGGTTTGTCCGCAAGGTCAGGTCGCCGTTGGCCAAACCTGTGTGCCGGCTTGCACGTCAAACGAGGTGCGGACGCCGTCCGGTACCTGTTGCAATCCGAACCAGGTGGCTTCGTGCGGCATGTGCTGTCCGGCGGGCATGGTGCCCAATCCGTCGAATGGCACCTGCATGCCCAATCAGATCACCCAATAGGCACGCGATGGCGGCGGCGCGCAAAAATCACCGACGGAATTGGCGTCGGCGCTGGCGTGGAAAGCCGCTTTGGTTGGCGATTGCGGTCAGCGCGGCCGCCGCCCTTTCTACCGGCGCGAACGCGCAGCAAGTTGCCAATCCGGTTGTGGTGCTCGGCAACGCCGCCGTGACCGGTTTCTCCGGCGCATTGCCGCCGATCGAGATCGCACCCGGTGTCGATCCCGGCCTGACGACGTTCATCGATCTGAACGGTCCGTCGCTGCGCGTTGTCGATCTGCAGCACGTGGGCGGACCGCCTGTGGCGCAGCTCGTCGGCGCGCTAAAGCCATACAGTTTCCCGGCATCGGCAATCGGGCAGGTATTTGGTGTGGTGCTGGACGATCGCACGCCACCCAACATTTATGCGGCCGCGACGTCGGCTTACGGACTGCCGATTGTCGCGCCCGGATCCGACGGCAAGCCGGGCCACATCAAGATCGGCGCGCCGAACGCGACCTTCATGCCCGGTCTTTGGGGGCCGAAGGGCGGGCCGGGAACGATCTGGAAAATCGACGGCGTGACCGGTGCGGTTAGTCTGTTCGCCAACGTCACCATCGGCGGTCGCGGCAATTCCGGCGCGGCGTTGGGGGGCATCGCCTTCGATTCCGTTTCACAATCGCTGTTCGTTGCGGATCGTGAGACCGGCTTTATTCATCGGTTCGGAATGGATGGCCGCGAAACCGGCCGCTACGACCATGGCGACGCCGGGCGCGAGGCGCAAGGATTACCGCCCGTGCCGTGGACGTCGCAAGCGCCGCTCGACATCACCAATGCGCAATTTGACAGCACCGATCCGAACGCCTGGAATTACGCGGCGCCCGCTCGCCGGGTCTTTGGGCTCGCCGTTCATCAGCACCGGCTTTATTACGCGGTCGCCGACAGTTTGCAGGTCTGGTCGGTGGGACTAAACGTCGACGGTTCGTTCGGCGCCGATGCGGTGATCGAGCTTGCCGTGCCGCCGGCCGCGGGCCCGACGGAAATTTCAAAAGTAACTTTCGACGAGCAGGGCCGGATGTTTCTCGCCGAGCGGCCCGCGCCGAGCGGCGCTTTTGATTTTGAGGCGCTGGCGGTTCCGGCGATCGGCCGGGTGCTGCGTTACGCCGTTGCCGGAACGATGCCGGACGGACGTCGTATTTGGCAGCCGACGCCCGACGAATACGCGATCGGCTTTCCGCGCGATCTGCGCAACGGCAACGGCGGCGTAGCGCTCGGCTACCGCTATGACGCAAGCGGCAATCTGCTGCCCGACGCATGCGCCGGGTTCATGTGGTCCACCGGTGAGGATTTGCGCGACGCTTCCGACGGCGCGCTCACTGCGCGGCTGAGCGGGGCGGGCCCACTCGATGTGGACGGATTGCAGGGCAACGAGACCTGGCGCGTGCTTCCCAACAACCGGCCGCCGCTCGCTTCGTATTTCATCGATTACGATGATCGCTTTGATGATGCCGGCGCGCGCGGACATCTGGGCGATATCGCGATTGCGCGGAGCTGTCCGCCGCCGCTACCGCCGCGCATCCAGATTTATCCGACGACCCCGGGTGGACCTCCGGGCCGACATGCGGGACCGCCTGACAAACCGGGGAGGCCGCCGCCGCCGCCAAGCACCCATTGCCCGCCCAATCAGGCCCGCAATGTCACGACCGGCGCTTGCGGACAATGTCCGCGGCCAAATGTGCTGATCAACGGCAAGTGCTGCGTGGTGAATTCGATTGCCGCCAACGCCGCATGCTCGAACTCCAGTTGTCCGGCGGGACAGACGGCGATCGGTCCGAGCAATTTCTGCTGCAACAATAGTCAGGTTTACAGCGGCTCTGGCGGTGCCAAAGCTTGTTGCAGTGGTCAGGTGGTGAACGGACGGTGTCAGCCGTCGAACACACCGCCAAAGCCGCCGCTTTGTGCGCCCGGATCGCCGTGCTGCGGCAGTGGTTATGTTAAGTCCGGCAATTCCTGTTGCTTGGCGAGTCAGATGACGTCTACCGGAATGTGCTGTCCCAAGGGACAAGTCCCGAGCGGACCGAACAAGACGCAATGTCAGCCGCCGATTCTCATTCCGATCGGTCCGCATTGTTGCAGCGCCGGCCTTATTCCAACCGGCGACGGAAAATGTTGCGCGGCAGCGAATGTAACCAGCGGCGGCACGTGCTGTCCGGGGCCGGTCAGCGCGACCGATCGCGGCCATTGCCCGGTCGTGAGGCCGATCGTGCCGGCTTCGCCGCCGGCTTGCGCGGCCGGCTATACGCGAATGCCGGACGGCAATTGCTGCAACAACCGCTTCATCGGCAACGACGGCATGTCCTGCATCGGCGGGCAGCCGGCATGTCAGAAAGGCGAATTCCGCGACGCGAGCGGAACCTGTGCGCCGGTCGGCTCGCCGTCCGGTCCATGCGCGTCCGGTTTGGCGCTCGACGCCAGCGGCAACTGTATCCGTGGCGGCGGGCCGCCACCGCCGCCGGTTATCGGTCCCCGCGAGCCGCGCCGTCCGATTGGGCCGCCGCCTCGAATGAGAAGGCCGATCGGAGTTCCACCACGTGGCGCGCGTCCGGCTCCTGGCATCCGGTAATTTCAAATCAAAAATGAGCGAGACGGAGAAAACAAAATGAAAGTTGCGATCCTGGGCATCGGCGTTGCCGCCGCATTGACGGTATTCGCACCGTCAGCGGGGCGGGCGCAAGACACGCGCGACACGATCGAGGGAATCATCAAAGATTACCTTGCGGCCCATCCAGACGAAGTCGGCCAGATTGCCAAAGACTATCTGGTCAAACACCCGGAGGCGGTCGGCGAGATCATGGCGAGTGTTCTGAAGCGACGTCCGACCGCGAACAAAAGCGGGAACGGCACTCCCCCTGCGTCGGGGAACGATGCCAAAGGCGCCGATCACAGTGCCGCAGTCGCCAGCAATGCGCAGGCGTTGTTCTCGTCTCCGCATCAGGTCACGCTTGGTAATCCGAACGGCGACGTCACGCTGGTCGAGTTTTTCGACTATAGCTGCGGCTTCTGCAAGCGGGCGTTGCCCGACATGCTGACCCTCATCAAAGACGATCCAAACCTCAAGATCGTGCTCAAGGAATTTCCGATCCTGGGGCCCGGTTCGGTGGAAGCCGCGCGTGTCGCCATCGCGGTGCGCATGCAGGATCCGCGGGGACAAAAATATCTGGCGTTTCATCAGGAGTTGCTCGGCGGTCCTGGCCACGCCAGCAAGGAGCGGGCGCTCGATGCTGCCAAAGACCAGGGTCTCGATCTGGCCCGTATCGGGCGGGACGAGGCGACCGATGAGGTGAGCGCCACGATCGGCGAAGACAGCAAGCTTGCTGCCGCGCTCGGCATTAATGGCACGCCAAGTTATGTCGTCGGCGACAAAGTGATCGTGGGGGCGGTCGGTGTCGCCGCCCTGAAAGAGCGGATCGCGGCAGTTCGCGGGAGCAGCGTTAATTAGGCGTCATAGAAAAACGCCGCAATGCGAGCGTTGGGAAGGCGGCTGATCTTCCGTCAGGCAATTTTATTCCCATATTTGAGGCAGCGGATGCCTTCGGGGTCCGCTAACTTGGCGGTTGACTGATCTGGGTTGATCCGGATCACGAAGGCCGCCTGGCACCGGATACACCCCATGACGATGTTCCGATCGCGCCATAAAGGGCGTTTGGGATAGGCCGAGGGAAGAACATGGATTTCGAAAAGTATACCGACCGCAGCCGCGGTTTCATTCAGTCAGCCCAGTCACTCGCCGCGCGCGAGGGACACCAGCAATTTGCGACAGAGCACCTGCTCAAGGTGCTGCTCGACGACCCCGAGGGTCTTGCCGCCGGCTTGATCGACCGGTCGGGCGGCAACTCACGCCAGGCTTTGGCCGCCGTGGAAGCAGCGTTGGCCAAGCGCCCGAAGGTGTCCGGCGGCGGTGCCGGTCAGATTTACCTCGATCCGCCGCTGGTGCGGGTCTTCGACACCGCCGAGAAGGCGGGCGAAAAAGCCGGCGACAGCTTCGTCACCGTCGAGCGGTTGCTGCTTGCGCTCGCTTTGGAGAAAGGCAGCGACGCCGGGAAGATTCTGGCCAACGCCGGCGTCACGCCGCAAAACCTCAATGCCGCCATCGAGGCGCTCCGCAAGGGCCGCACCGCCGATTCCGCTTCGGCCGAAAATGCCTACGAGGCGCTGAAGAAATATGCCCGCGACCTGACGCAGGCCGCCCGCGACGGCAAGCTCGATCCGGTCATCGGGCGCGACGAGGAAATCCGCCGCACCATCCAAGTGCTCTCACGCCGGACCAAGAACAACCCGGTATTGATCGGCGAGCCGGGCGTCGGCAAGACCGCGATCGTCGAGGGACTGGCGCTGCGCATCGTCAACGGCGACGTGCCGGAAGGCTTGCACGACAAAAAATTACTGTCGCTCGACCTCGGCGCGCTGATCGCCGGCGCTAAATATCGCGGCGAGTTCGAGGAGCGGATCAAGGCCGTGTTGCAGGAAGTTACGTCCGCGGCCGGCGCCTACATTCTGTTCATCGACGAAATGCACACGTTGATCGGCGCCGGCAAGGCCGACGGCGCCATGGACGCGTCGAACCTGCTCAAGCCGGCGCTGGCGCGCGGCGAACTGCACTGCATCGGCGCGACCACGCTCGACGAATATAAAAAGCACGTCGAGAAGGACGCCGCTTTGGCGCGGCGCTTCCAACCGATCTATGTCGAGGAGCCGAACGTCGAGGACACCATCTCGATCCTGCGCGGCTTGAAAGACAAATACGAGGCGCACCACGGCGTGCGGATCACCGACGGCGCCCTGGTCGCCGCCGCGACTTTATCGCATCGCTACATCACTGACCGCTTCCTGCCCGACAAGGCGATCGATCTGGTCGATGAAGCGGCGGCGCGGCTGAAGATGCAGGTCGATACCAAACCGGAAGAGCTCGATTCAATCGACCGCGAAATCATCCGGCTCAAAATCGAGCAGGAAGCGCTCAAGAAAGAGCACGATCCCGGCTCGCGCTCGCGGTTGAGCGCGTTGGAGACGGAACTCGCGGCGCTGGAGAAGCAATCCGCCGATCTGACGGCCCGTTGGAAGTCGGAGAAAGAAAAGCTTTCGGGCGCGCAGAAGCTCAAGAACGAGCTCGATCAGCTGCGCGTGGAGCTCGCCAACGCGCAACGCCGCGGCGAGTATCAGCGCGCCGGCGAGCTTGCCTATGGCCGCATCCCCGAAATCGAGAAAAAGCTCAAGGCGATGGAAGGCAGCGAAGGCAAGGGCGCGATGGTCGAGGAGGCGGTCACCGCCAATCACATCGCGCAGGTGGTTTCGCGCTGGACCGGCATCCCGGTCGACCGCATGCTCGAAGGCGAAAAGGAAAAGCTCCTGCGCATGGAGGAGCAGATCGGCAAGCGTGTCGTCGGCCAAGCTGACGCCGTGCGCGCCGTGTCCACCGCCGTGCGGCGTGCGCGCGCCGGCTTGCAGGACCCGAACCGGCCGATCGGCTCGTTCATGTTCCTGGGTCCGACCGGAGTCGGCAAGACCGAATTGACCAAAGCGCTGGCCGAATTTCTGTTCGACGACGAAACTGCGCTGATCCGCATCGACATGTCGGAATACATGGAGAAGCATTCCGTTGCCCGGATGATCGGCGCACCGCCCGGCTATGTCGGCTACGAGGAAGGCGGCGCGCTGACCGAAGCCGTCCGGCGGCGACCTTATCAGGTGGTCCTGTTCGACGAGATCGAGAAGGCGCATCCGGACGTTTTCAACGTCCTGCTGCAAGTGCTCGATGACGGCCGGCTCACCGACGGGCAGGGCCATACCGTCGATTTCCGCAATACGTTGATCGTGATGACGTCAAATCTCGGCGCCGAGCTATTGGTCAATCAGCCGGAAGGGCAGGACACTGAAGCGGTGCGCGATCAAGTCATGGCGATCGTCCGCGCAAGCTTCCGGCCGGAATTCCTTAACCGGGTCGACGAGATCATCCTGTTCCACCGGCTGCAAAAGTCCGAGATGGCGCGCATTGTCGATATCCAGATGGTGCGGCTCGGTAAGCTGCTCGAGGAGCGCAAGATCACCGTCAAGCTTGAAGGCAACGCGCGCGAATGGCTGGCCGATAAGGGCTGGGATCCGGCCTATGGCGCGCGCCCGCTTAAGCGCGTCATCCAGAAATCGATCCAGGACCCGCTGGCCGAATTACTGCTGTCGGGGAAAATCAAGGACGGCGAGACGGTCGCGATCTCGGCCGGCAAACAGGGGCTGAAATTCAACGGCGAGACCGTGGCGGCGGCGGCCTAATCGCCGCCGTCTGGCGGTATCACGCAATCGCCTAGTGTATTTGGGCGACGCGGCCCGGAACGCGCGCTATCAGCGCGTCCAGCTGCTCGCGGCTTTTTTCGAACAGTGTCAGCGGAAGGCCGGCAAGCACGCGCCCGCGCGGCAGCTTGACCTTCATCGGATCGACGAAACGATCGTTGATCAGGATTTCATAATGCACGTGCGAGCCGGTCGATAACCCGGTGGAGCCGACGAAGCCGATGACCTGGCCCTGCCGGACGCGGCTGCCGACGTTGAGGCCGCGGGCGAACGCAGTCATGTGGCCGTAGGCAGTCTCATAGCCGTTGGCATGGCGGATGCGGACGTATTTGCCATAGCCGCCCTTGAGGCCGATCTCTTCGATCGAGCCGTTGCCGGCGGCAAAGATCGGCGTGCCGAATGGCGCGGCCCAATCGACGCCGGTGTGCATCTTCATATAGTGCAGCAACGGATGGCTGCGCTCACCAAAACCGGACCGCATGATGCCGATGGCAACCGGCTTGCGGACCAGAAACTTTTTCGCGCTCTTGCCGGTCTCGTCATAATAATCGTACTGGCCGTCGTCAGCCGTTTGATAATGGTAGTAGCGCTTGGTTTCGCCGCCGACCGTCAGTGAGGCGTACCGCACTTCATTTCTGCCGTCGGCATTCTCGTCTTCCGAATACAACATGTCGAAAGAATCGCCCGACTGGACTTTGCGCTGGAAGTCCACGTCGTAGGAGAAGATTCGCACCAGGTCTTCGATGGCCGGGGAGGGGACGTTGTTGCGTAGAGCCGTTTCATAAATGCTTTGATACAGCCGCACGCCGCTGCCGTCGTCTTCGCCGCCATTGTTGTCACCGTTCTCGGCGCTTTCGTCGTCGACGTTGCGGATGTCGACCGGAACATAGGTGCCGTGATCGGAAAGCGCGACCGCGGCTTCGATCCCGCCGTCGCCGGAGATAATAACGCGTAGCGGCTGCATGTGGCCGAGGCCGGCTGCCGCCGCGAGAACGCGCAGTCGCTGCCCTTCCTTGACGCCGCCCTCTTTCGCCCACGCGCCGAGCACCGCAAGGATCTGCTTGATCTCGTCCGGCACGGCGCCAAGTTCGCGCAGGATGGAGCCAACCGTCTCGCCTTTCTTCACCGTGACGATATGTTCGCTCCAGTCGTTGCCGGTATTGGTCTTGGGGCGAAGCGTGATGTTTTCCGGTACCACGCGCGCCTCGAACCCGACATAGGGGTCGGTATCGCCTTCCGCGGCATAACTGAGCTTGAGACCAGCCGCCACGCCGGCGGCTGTACCGGCAAGGAAGGGCGACGTCGCCGGCAATTTGCTCGCCACGTCGCGCACGCGCGCGGCGACATCGTCCAGCGACAGCCGTGTCGCCGGTTTGACCTTGGGCAACAGCGAGTTGAGATCGCAGACCCCCGGCGACACTTTGCCTTTGGCGGAGCTAGACAGCAAATCGCAGGTGACGAACGAAACTTCGGCGTCCGGTTCCGCCGCCGCCGGCGTGTCGTCGGTGTTGGCGACGCTGTCGGTCAAAAGTTTTTGCGGGTTGAAAGGAGGAATGTTGGCGGAGAGTTCCGATACGGCAAGTGAGAGCGTGCCGGCGACACGGACGAAAGAGCGCGTACGAATGATCTCGCGATCGCGAACCTTCGTGCTGATCGGCACCCGCAGGATTTGACGGGCGACGCTCGGTTCGTTGAGTGCGGCAAGCCGATCGGTCTTGTGAATTCCGCTCAAGCGGCCGCCGATGCCGGCGATCGCACCGCGTAGCGCGATCTCGACGCGCTCCGGCGCCGTTGCGAAATCGGTTTCACCGTCTAGCGATGCGTAAACGGCGCCCCCCATCAGGGCGGCGCCGCACAGGCCGGTCAATATCGTACCAGCGAACCATTGCAGGGAAAGCCGGCGACGGTCGACCAGACCGCCGGTCCCGCCGTCAACCGACAGCGGCGGTTCGTTACCGAGACTGATCGCCTCGGCTTCGAACCTCCGATTTGTGCCGCGCAGTTTTCCCTGGTCCAAGACCACCCGTCCCCTGCACTCGCGACCGCATCGGCTGACGCCTGCAAGCTTGAGGCGAAAGCGCACCCGTCCCGCTTCGGCCCGATCCGTTTACTGGGCCGTCGCGGTCAAAATGTTGATATGACGCTTGCGATCCCCCGCATAGCGGCATCCCCGACGCGAATAAGCAAGAACGGCGGAGGAATGTGGCCCAAGTGCGGCGTGAGATAGCGGGAGAGCCGTGCCAGGCCGAGGTATACACGTGCCGCGCGAAGGCAAACGAAACCCGGCAAAAATTATCGTTTTTTCGGCGATTCACAGGCGCCGTTTTGCCAGTCCAACCGTTGACAACGCCGCTAGCCGAAGCCTATATACGGCCTCTTGGCGCGCCGCCGCTGCTTCATCGGCGCGATGGCGCGTCAGCGAAGCCCCTCACTGTCTACACGGTGAATCATCCGGCCATGACCTATGGCCATGACGGATGTGCGGGTTTCGGTTTCGGCACTTGCCGAAGCACGGAGCCGGAAGGCTCCGGGTTGTTTGAAAAGTGAATCGGAAGAAAGAGAAACGTGGACGGCGGAGTCCTTGCGGGCCGCTTTCGCGAACGGAGAAGGCTTGCCTTCTTCGCGAGATGAAAGCGGTCATGGAAGAGACTTCGGCGGTCTAACGTTTCAAGGTTTTCTACATCGGCCGATCGCGCAAGCGATCGGACGTGTAGGGACCTCGTCAAACGTGTGATCAGCCGAGATCAAAACTCTTTCAACTTGAGAGTTTGATCCTGGCTCAGAGCGAACGCTGGCGGCAGGCCTAACACATGCAAGTCGAGCGCCCCGCAAGGGGAGCGGCAGACGGGAGAGTAACACGTGGGAACGTACCCTTCAGTTCGGAACAACCCAGGGAAACTTGGGCTAATACCGAATACGTCCGTAAGGAGAAAGATTTATCGCTGAAGGATCGGCCCGCGTCTGATTAGCTAGTTGGTGAGGTAACGGCTCACCAAGGCTACGATCAGTAGCTGGTCTGAGAGGATGATCAGCCTCACTGGGACTGAGACACGGCCCAGACTCCTACGGGAGGCAGCAGTGGGGAATATTGGACAATGGGCGCAAGCCTGATCCAGCCATGCCGCGTGGATGATGAAGGCCTTAGGGTTGTAAAATCCTTTCGGCGGGGAAGATAATGACGGTACCCGCAGAAGAAGCCCCGGCTAACTTCGTGCCAGCAGCCGCGGTAATACGAAGGGGGCTAGCGTTGCTCGGAATCACTGGGCGTAAAGCGCACGTAGGCGGCTTTTTAAGTCAGGGGTGAAATCCTGGAGCTCAACTCCAGAACTGCCTTTGATACTGAGAGGCTTGAGTCCGGGAGAGGTGAGTGGAACTGCGAGTGTAGAGGTGAAATTCGTAGATATTCGCAAGAACACCAGTGGCGAAGGCGGCTCACTGGCCCGGTACTGACGCTGAGGTGCGAAAGCGTGGGGAGCAAACAGGATTAGATACCCTGGTAGTCCACGCCGTAAACGATGGATGCTAGCCGTTGTCGGGTTTACTCGTCAGTGGCGCAGCTAACGCATTAAGCATCCCGCCTGGGGAGTACGGTCGCAAGATTAAAACTCAAAGGAATTGACGGGGGCCCGCACAAGCGGTGGAGCATGTGGTTCAATTCGAAGCAACGCGAAGAACCTTACCAGCTTTTGACATGTCCCGTGTGAGTACCAGAGATGGAACTCTTCAGTTCGGCTGGCGGGAACACAGGTGCTGCATGGCTGTCGTCAGCTCGTGTCGTGAGATGTTGGGTTAAGTCCCGCAACGAGCGCAACCCTCGCCCTTAGTTGCCATCATTTAGTTGGGCACTCTAAGGGGACTGCCGGTGATAAGCCGCGAGGAAGGTGGGGATGACGTCAAGTCCTCATGGCCCTTACAGGCTGGGCTACACACGTGCTACAATGGCGGTGACAATGGGACGCAATGGAGTAATCCTGCGCAAATCTCAAAAAGCCGTCTCAGTTCGGATTGTGCTCTGCAACTCGAGCACATGAAGTTGGAATCGCTAGTAATCGCAGATCAGCACGCTGCGGTGAATACGTTCCCGGGCCTTGTACACACCGCCCGTCACACCATGGGAGTTGGCTTTACCTGAAGACGGTGCGCTAACCGCAAGGAAGCAGCCGGCCACGGTAGGGTCAGCGACTGGGGTGAAGTCGTAACAAGGTAGCCGTAGGGGAACCTGCGGCTGGATCACCTCCTTTCTAAGGATGATCCTTCAAGGACGCCGATGTTCTTCGGGACATTGCTCGTCTTTATCGGATCTCTTGGAAACATCAGGGCAGACCGGTCTCAACAATCGGAATGCCTATTGCGGGACACCGCCGTCTTCATTTCTCTTTCTTCACGAACGAGCCATCAGGGATCAGTAGGTAAATCAGGTATCAGGTGCGTTGCATCTGTTCCGACGCCTGAATTCCTGGCTACTGATTCCGAGTTCGGGCTTGTAGCTCAGCTGGTTAGAGCGCGCGCTTGATAAGCGTGAGGTCGGAAGTTCAAATCTTCCCAGGCCCACCAGTCTTCGCTCGCATAGCGCAGCGAAGACTGTCCGCCGTAGCTTTAGCGAAGGCGGGCTGTCTAGCTGCCGCCAGCTTCTCGACTGGCACGCCAACCTTCGCAACGCGAAGGGACGCGACTGGTACGGGGCCATAGCTCAGTTGGGAGAGCGCCTGCTTTGCAAGCAGGAGGTCGTCGGTTCGATCCCGTCTGGCTCCACCAGACGCGCTGCTGGCTGCAAAATCTCGTTCGTGAGAAATTCAAATTCGCGCGCTCCTGACCTACGGGTCCGGTGCGCGCGTGATGTCTGACATCGTGAAGAGGAGATCGATCCGGGCGCCAGCCCTAAGTGACGTGAGTCACCGGCGGCGCGCTATCTCCATTCAGGTATCGGCAAATAGGAATCGGGGATCAGGACAGCGTCCTGATATCTGGAACTGATTGCTGAAATCTGGAACGTCGGCAAAGCTTGACCGCAATGCCGTTGGGTCGATCTTGTGAAGCAAACTGGTCTTTCTAATCAGTGTCCGTCTGCAAGAAGTGCAAACTCCTTGCGGAGCATCGCCGAGATGCATGGGCATTGATAATGAGAGTGATCAAGTGATTTAAGGGCATTTGGTGGATGCCTTGGCGCTGAGAGGCGATGAAGGACGTACTACGCTGCGATAAGCCGCGGGGAGCTGCGAAGAAGCTTTGATCCGCGGATTTCCGAATGGGGAAACCCACCTTCGATAACGGAATTCTGAGACCTCAAGTCTCGGAAACGGGACTGAAGATCTGCAAAGATCGAGGTCTTGGATTTCCGTTATCAAGTGAAGGAATGAGATCTCTGAATAAAATAGGAGGTTTCAAGCTAACCCGGGGAACTGAAACATCTCAGTACCCGGAGGAAAGGACATCAACCGAGACTCCGCTAGTAGTGGCGAGCGAACGCGGACCAGGCCAGTGACGATCCAGAGACAACCGGAAGCGTTTGGAAAAACGTGCCGTAGAGGGTGAGAGCCCCGTACGGGTAATGCAAAGGATCGTCCTCGAGTAAGGCGGGACACGTGCAATCCTGTCTGAACATGGGGGGACCACCCTCCAAGCCTAAGTACTCCTCAGCGACCGATAGCGAACTAGTACCGTGAGGGAAAGGTGAAAAGCACCCCGACGAGGGGAGTGAAATAGACCTGAAACCGAATGCCTACAAACAGACGGAGCCCAAGGTTCGTCCTGGGTGACGTCGTACCTTTTGTATAATGGGCCAGCGACTTAATCTGACGAGCAAGCTTAAGCCGATAGGCGTAGGCGCAGCGAAAGCGAGTCTGAACAGGGCGTTCAGTTCGTCGGATTAGACCCGAAACCTAGTGATCTAGCCATGGTCAGGTTGAAGGCAGGGTAACACCTGCTGGAGGACCGAACCGGTGTCTGTTGAAAAAGCCTCGGATGAACTGTGGCTAGGGGTGAAAGGCTAATCAAACTGGGAAATAGCTGGTTCTCCGCGAAAGCTATTTAGGTAGCGCCTCGCGTGAATGCTTGAGGGGGTAGAGCACTGGATGGGCTAGGGGGACTTACCGTCTTACCAAACCTAACCAAACTCCGAATACCTCAAAGCAATACGCGGGAGACACACGGCGGGTGCTAACGTCCGTCGTGGAGAGGGAAAAAACCCTGACCAACAGCTAAGGCCCCTAATTCGTGGCTAAGTGTGGAAGGATGTGGGAATCCCAAAACAACCAGGAGGTTGGCTTAGAAGCAGCCATCCTTTAAAGAAAGCGTAACAGCTCACTGGTCTAAATAAGGGTTCCTGCGCCGAAAATGTATCGGGGCTCAAGCCACGAGCCGAAGCTTTGGGTGTGCACGCAAGTGCATGCGGTAGCGGAGCGTTCTGTTAGCCCGTGAAGGGAGACCCGTGAGGGCTCCTGGAGGCCGCAGAAGTGCGAATGCTGGCATGAGTAACGAAAAGGAGTGTGAAAGACACTCCCGCCGAAAGTCCAAGGGTTCCTGCGTAAAGCTAATCTGCGCAGGGTCAGCCGGTCCCTAAGGCGAGGCCGAAAGGCGTAGTCGATGGGAACCACGTTAATATTCGTGGGCCAGCGGGTGGTGACGAATTGCGTGTGCTGTTCGATCTTACTGGATTGATCGAGCAGCGAAGCAGTTCCAGGAAATAGCCCCCGCGTAGACCGTACCCTAAACCGACACAGGTGGACTGGTAGAGCATACCAAGGCGCTTGAGTGAACTATGCTGAAGGAACTCGGCAATCTGCCTCCGTAACTTCGGGATAAGGAGGACCTCTCGTTGGGCAACCAGCAAGAGGTGGCACAGACCAGGGGGTGGCGACTGTTTAACAAAAACACAGGCCTCTGCGAACTCGGAAGAGGACGTATAGGGGCTGACGCCTGCCCGGTGCCGGAAGGTTAAGAGGAGGGGTGCAAGCCTCGAATCGAAGCCCCGGTAAACGGCGGCCGTAACTATAACGGTCCTAAGGTTGATGATCGCTAGCCTTAGTAAAACTGAACCATATGCGGGAAACTCCTCAAAAACTGTCCAGTACTCGTCAAATATTTTGACAGTAAAAATCTGACAGACATGGGGACAATCCGCAGGGAAGACCTGATATGCATCAGGAACCCTCAGAGACTTTATGTTCGGGAGTATCCGATGAAGCTTGATGCACAATGGATTACAGGCTTTGTGGACGGAGAAGGCTGCTTCTTTGTGGGGATAAATCCTCACGGGGAAATGACAGCTGGATATCAGGTTTTACCTGAATTTACCGTCGTGCAACACAAACGCGATGTGCAAGTGCTTCACGCTCTAAAAGCATATTTTGATTGCGGCGTGGTTCGAGTGAACCACGATGATCGAATGGCTTACAGAGTGAGAAGCAAAGAGCATTTGCTCACACGCATCGTTCCATTTTTTATCAAGCATCCGTTAAAAACAAAGAAGAATGTGGACTTCAAGAAATTTAGGCGCATTCTTTTGATGATGGAAACGGGGATACATTTGACTGTTGGTGGCATCGAGGAAATTCGTGCTATCACAGTACAGATGAATAGAGGATATTCAAGATAAAGTCCGACTTTACTGGAAACAGATAAGATGAATCGAGCGAAATTCCTTGTCGGGTAAGTTCCGACCTGCACGAATGGCGTAACGATAGCTACACTGTCTCCACCCGGGACTCAGTGAAATTGAAATCGCTGTGAAGATGCAGCGTTCCCGTGGCAAGAC
>DATKRE010000062.1:0-3573 GCA_035532335.1 Xanthobacteraceae bacterium
GTTCACGGCGGCGAGAACGCGGTGCACGTCGCTGTCGTTCTCGTCGAGTGACAGCGCTAGCGTCAGTTCCCTGATCACAGCGCGCTTCGTGGCCTCGACGTCGGCACACCAGCCATAGACGAACGATTGTCCGAGCACGCAGGCCTTCCAGGCATGCGCGTGCGCATAACCGGGATCGAGCGCGATCGCGCGTTCGAGCATCCGCAGCGCCTCTTCATTGTCCGCCCGGGCAGAACGGTGGTGGAGTAGCTTGCCTGCGAGCACGCATTCATAGGCCGCGAGGTTTTCCGGCGGCTTGCGCTGTACGCGGTCCTGCGCCGCGGCCGCGACGCGGCCCGGCAAGATGGAGACGATCGACGACGTAACCTCATCTTGAATGGCGAAGATGTCGGCGAGTTCCCGATCGTAGCGTTCGGCCCAGAGGTGGCGGTCGGTCTCTGCGTCGATCAGTTGCACGGTGATGCGGACGCGGCCGCCAGCCTTGCGCACGCTGCCCTCGACGACGTACTGAACGCCAAGCTCCTTGGCGACCTTCTGCGCATTGATCGGCTTGCCTTTGTAAACGAACGCGGAATTACGCGAGATAACAAACAGTTCGCGGAAGCGCGACAGTTCGGTGAGAATGTCCTCGGTGATGCCGTCGGCGAAGAACTCCTGCTCGGGCTCGCCGCTCATGTTGACGAAGGGCAGGACGGCGATCGCCGGCTTGTCGGCGACGATCGGAGTCTGAACACCGCTTTCGGATTTGTGCGTGGCTTTCGCGGTCGCGTCGAGGTCTTCAGCGATGATGCAGAAGACTTCGATCGGTCGCGCGATGTTCTTGACAGTCTGCTCCCCGCGCGTCTCGATTTTGATCGGGACCTTGTCGCGTACCTGATCCGCAGCACTGCGCGATATATAGATGCCGTCGGGGTCCGCCAGCGCCTGGATCCGGGCTGCGACGTTCACGCCATCGCCATAGATGTCGTCGCCGTCGATGATGACGTCACCGACATTGATGCCGATCCGAAACTGTATTCGCGCGCCTTCGGGGCTGCCCGCGTTGCATTCTTGGACCTTCTTCTGAACCTCGATCGCGCAGGTGACGGCATCTACGGCGCTCCCGAACTCAACCAGCGCGCCATCGCCCATGAGCTTGAAGGTCCGGCCAGAATAGGCCGCAATCACGGGATTGAAGATGTCGCGCCTCATGGCCTTCAACCGGGTGAGGGTTCCGGCCTCGTCGATCCCCATCAGGCGCGAGTATCCCACCACATCGGCTGATAAGATCGCGGCGAGCCTCCTTTGCAGGCGCTCTTCCGTCATGCCGACTGCTCCACTGAGGACGCCACAAGCAAGTCTATGGCTCGTTCGGCAGGATGTCTATCGCGGCGCCAGTGACGCTTTTGGGTCAATCGCTGTCAGTCGGCAACGCACCTCGCTACACATTGCAACGTCAATAATCCGCTGCCGCTTGGGTTGCGCTGGATCAAGCAAGCGCCCGACGATTGCCCGAGCGCTATTGAGATCGCACGGAAGCGAAACTTGCACGAGGTACTCAGCGCGGTGGAGGCGCTACTGCCGGCCTAGCAAGGTGATAAGCCAAAATGTTTCACGCTCGCGCCCTTTATGTTCAACCTTACCAGCTTCACACCCACCGGCGTCGCCGGCCAAATTGTTAAAAATGAAAAGGTAAATTCTGCGCCCGCTCGTAGTCTTCAGCGCGGACATAAAGAGCTACGCAATACTCGCCCGCCATCGACTGATAGCTTTTCACCTTGACCTGAACGAACTTGTGTTGCGGTTTTGGAATGGTCCGGCCACTTCCGCACTACCCCGAAAGCCGACATTCGGTTACAGCGCAGCAGCTGTCGTGAAGTGCCACGAGCCGACATCGGCGTGTGTTTTGAAATGAAAGAGGCCGCCCAACAAGACGGCCTCCACTAAGTTGCAAGCACACTTCTTATGATCAGGCGGGCTTTGCGTACTTCGCCACACCGGTAAAGTCGATCATCACACAGCGCTTGTCGCCGACGATCCAAGCATCGTGACCGGGCGGCATATAGAATGCATCACCGGGGCCGTACTCGACTTGGGCACCGTCGTCCATCTTCACGACCATGCACCCCTCAAGGATATAGCCGGTGTGTGCCGCTTTGCATGACGGCGTTCCAGCGATTGGCTTAACGTGTTCCGACCAACGCCATCCAGGCTCAAAGACGCCCCGGCCAAAAGTGTGATCGCCTACTGTGACAACCTCCAACCTTCCTTTTCCATCCTTGAACGGGCGCGTTTCGTCAGGTTTGTCAAACTGTTTGCGTTCTATATTCCCGGCCATCACGTCCTCCCTGATGAGTTATTTTTGTAGACTAAACTGGGCGGACGGCCCAATGTGAGTTCAGTCACAGGTCGTTGAGCGGCCACCCGGGACCATACTCAGCCTTACCGGGTGGCGGGGCCAAGTCACATTTGCGGCAGCGACACATTCGCTTAATGGGTCGGCCGCGTTGTTTGACGCATCCGGCAGCGACTTCCGCACTAACCCGAAAGCCGACATGCGGTTACAGCGCAGCAGCTGTCGTGAAGTGCCAACAGCCGACAATATACCTACAGGCGGGCGAAGAAATGTTGTAGGGTTCACCTAAGAGATGCCCATTGGAGCATGACGTCTTCCGGCAATTGAGGGCAGCGCCTTTGCCTTCGCGGGGCCTGGACGGAGCTGTGCATCTGCCATTATCCGCATGACGACGGGGAGGGACAGGCCATGGCGACTCATTCTGGGGAATGCTTTTGCGGTGCCGTTAAAGTCGAAGTCTCGGGTGACCCGGAAGGCATGGGGTATTGTCATTGCCGATCATGCCGCTCGTGGTCAGGGGGACCGGTTAACGCTTTCACGCTATGGAAACCTGATGCGGTGCGGATGACCGTCGGTGCAGAGCATGTCGGCATATATCAAAAAACGCCAGTCAGTCAGCGCCAATACTGCAAACTATGTGGCGGTCACCTGATGACCAATCATCCTCCGCTCGGCTTAGTGGATGTATTTGCTGCCACTCTTCCAACTCTCACATTCAATCCAGGTGTCCACGTCAATTATGCCGAGACCGTTCTGCCGATGCGCGACGGCCTGCCAAAGTTTAAAGATTTTCCGGCAGAATTCGGCGGATCGGGCGAACAGATCGCTGAGTGAAAGGCGTTGCGCATCACTACCTGACTTCCTTTGCGGGTCATTCGCGCCATTGGCCCCGTTTATAGATGTCCGTTGTTACTCCAATAGCGTCCGGATGGCGGACACTACAAATCCGACGTTTTGTGCCAGCAAGAGACATTTGAAACTACCGCCAAAAAAGATTTCTCGTAGGGGCAAAAGGACCATGAACGGTCGAGACCGCGCCGTCCGAGCTTCGATTGCTTGACCTTGATTGGCGACAAAGAATTTGACGCCGGTAAATATGCACCGGCCCTAATCAATCGCGCCAACGGCCGCCGCGGCTGCGCAAATGATATTGTGCCGCCGAACGAATAGCTGGTTGCGTTGAAACTCTCGGCGGATTGTGAGCCGTTTTCGTGCCGTTAAAAGTCTCAACTTCCGTT
>DATKRE010000063.1:0-13729 GCA_035532335.1 Xanthobacteraceae bacterium
CGCCGGCAAGGTCGCCCATACCGGCGACATGAAGATCGAAACGCCGGTCGCGACCATGGGCATCCGCGGCACCACCGGTTTCGTTCAAGAGCAAGTCGCCACGATCACCGCCAATGTCGGCAACGTCACTTACTCGTTCGCCGTGGTCGAGGATTATGCCACCCATCGGGTCGGCTCGTATGAAGCGGTCGACAACAATCCGAACTCGCCGACCTACGGCCAAGTCGTCGCCCTCGTATCGCAGAACGGCTTTCTGACATTCGTCACGCCGCAGGGACCAAACCTGCCGCCGATCGTGACCACACAGCCGATGACCAATTCGCAGTTCGGCTTCGAGCAGCAGATCATCGATCAGCTGTTTCAGATCCTCAATTCGGGCACCGTCCCGCAATCGACTCCCGGGGTGCCCGGCTCATCGACGCCGCCGAACGACATGCCGCATCTTTTGCAGCTTTTGCAAAACGATAACGGCAACACGTACACGTTCAATATTGCGAATGGCGGTTACGGCCAGACCACCGTCACCGCCACGATTAACGGCGGCGGCGCGCCCCCCAACAACCCCGGACCGCAAAATACATCGAACATCTTTATTTGGACCGCCGGCAACGGCGACTGGACCACGCCCACCTGGAGCCAGCCCGGCGTTCCCAATGCCCCCGCCGATACGGTCAAGGTCCTGTCGGGGCCGCTCGCTTACGACGCCAACTACACCATTGGCAGCTTGTACGTCGCTCCCGGCGTCACGCTCGACGTCACCGGCGGCACGCTCGCGATCACCAACGGCATTACCAGCTACGGCACGATCGTGATCGGCGGCGATCCGCCGGCGGTGACCGCCAGCGGCATCGTCGATAATTTTGGCTGCATCATCGTATTGGATTGCGCGACGCTGACGCTCACCAACGCCCTGCTCGCGAACGAAGGGACGATGAAGGCGGTCGACGGCGGCCGTATTTTCGCCAATCTAGCGACCGGCAGCGCCAATTACGATCTGATCGAGGCTGCGTGGGGCGGCAAGATCGTCATCAACGCAGGCGACAGCACTTTCGACAATTCCGGCCAGATCGTCGCGTCGCACCACGGCACGGTGGTACTGACTGACATCACGGTTGACAGTTCCGGCAACTGGTGTTGCCCGGCCATTCTCGTCGAGGGCTCGGGCTCGCAGCTTTTGATCGGCGGCACGGTGACGCTGGAAGGTTGCGCGCCAGTAGTTCTCTCCGGCAATTGCGCGGTCATCAGCGGCGCCTGGGGCGGCGGCACGCTCTATAACAACGCGACCATTTCCGGTTATGGCGAGATCGGCGCCGGCGATTGCAATTTCATCCTGGTCAATGACGGCAAGATCGACGCCGACGGCCACAGCGGGCAGACGCTGGTGATCGACAACGACAGCCCGGCGACCGGCAACTTCGCGCCGAACGAGATGATCAATGCCGGGACGATCGAAGCGACCGGCTGCGGCGGCTTGATCATCGAAAACACCACCATCGACAACTCGAGCTTCGATCCAAGTACTGACACCATCACCGATGGCCACATTAAGGTTGAAAGCGGCTCCAAGATCGGGCTCGACAACGCCACCATCCTGCAGGGCTTTGTCTCGATCGCCTGTGATGCCGAACTGACAACTGCCCCCGGCAGCAGCAACGAGATCGAGACGGCGAACGGCCCGACGCACAACGCCGACGTGTTCACCATCTGCAACTTTGGCACTATCGAGATCAGCGACGCCAGCTCGCTGACGCTGGCGAGCTCGGATGCCATCGACAATGCCGGAACGATCGAGTTGCAAGCCTGCGGCGACTGCTGCATTGACGCCACCACGCTTTATTTCGACCAGGGCTTTGCCGAGCTGAAGGGCGGCGGCCAGATCACGCTGTCGGATTCGACTGAGAACTTCATCGACGTCACGCAAATCGGCGATCAGCTTACCAATTTCGACAACACCATCTCTGGCGCCGGCACGATCGGCGGCGGCGGAATGCTTCTCGTCAACAATGGCATTATTGATGCCAACGACTGCAATCCGCTGACGCTTGATCCGGTCTTGCTGACAAACACCGGCACGCTCGAAGCCACCTGCGGCGGCACGCTGGAACTGAGCAACACGATCGTCAGCAATGAAGCCACGACGAACTACTCATTCACCACTCTGAACAATCCTTCGCTCCCTTCCAACTCGCCGCAATTCGATGATCAGGTTCTGGCCGTAAACAATGCCGGCACGGTTCTCGGCAATTTCGGCAATTCCAACGATGACTTCCAAGGCTTCACCTATAGCGATGGCAGCTTTGCGCTTCTTCAAGACGGCAACGCCGTCCAAAGCGGATCGTCTGCTGGCTTCAACGGCACTGTTGCTGAGGGAATTAATAGTTCCGGGGAGGTCGTCGGCTATTACGCGAGCGCCAACGGCAGTCCTGTAGGCTTCCTGTATGACCCCAGCAACGGCGGAAGCCCATACACCACTCTCATTTATGCGGGATTTTCCGGTAGTACAGTCGCCGTCGGTATCAACGATTCCGGCCTGATCGTCGGCAACGTTTATGTGTCGACCAACAACACCGAGGCCTTCATCTACGACAGCGGCGACAACTCGTGGTCCGCCTTGCTGCAAGATCCAAACGCTTCTCCCGGCAACCCGGCCAACTCCGGCACCTACGGCCTGGCCATCAACAATAGCGGCGAAGTGGTCGGCAATTACTACGATGCCAGCGGCACCGCGCACGGCTTTATCTACAACAACGGCAACGGCAACTGGACCGATGTCACCGACACGTCGGCCGCCGCCGGCGCAAGCGCCGGCACCCACACCCAAGCCATCAACAATTCTGGCCAAGTCGTCGGATATTACGTCGACGCCAGCGGCGAGGAGCACGGCTTCCTCTACAACGGCGGAAGCTACACCGCCCTGGACGATCCGCTTGGCGTCAAGGGCACCGTTGCCGAAGGGATCAACGATAGCGGCGAAATCGTCGGCTACTACCTGGACGCCAGCGGCACTCCGCGCGCCTTCACTTATAGCAATGGCGTCTACACCGATCTGAACAATTTCGCCGCTACCGGCGGTAGCGAAACTTTGGCGATCAACGACGCCGGCCAGATCGCCGGCGTCTACTATGACGCCAACGGATCGCACGACTTCCTCGCCGATCCACAGACCGGACCGGCGTCGTACGGGACGATTACCGCCGATTGCGGCACGACGATTGATCTCGACAACGCGACCATCGCTTATGGCAGCGTGAATGTTTACGGTCTGCTCAATGCCACTGGCGTAAGCGCCATCAACGATGCGGCCATCACCGTCTCGTGTACTGGCACGATCGAGGTGACTGACGGCGGGCAGCTGACCATCGACCCCAGCATCGTGACCAACACCGGCATGATCGAGGCCTTCTGCTGCTCCACACTGGTGCTTAGCGATACGATCGTCTGCAACGACGGCGGTACGATCGAGGCGAGCGGGTACGGCGCGGCAATCGACCTCTTCGACTCAACTATCGTTGGCGGTACGCTGGAAACGCGCGACTACGGCATCATTCAGACCCCAACCGGCGCGACCTTTGTTGGCGCTACGCTTGCTGGCGGCGACTTCGAAACCAACGATGGGGTGTCGCTAAACTTGCAGGGGACGACCACGCTCGACGGTTGTGTGATGTTTGAGGGTGGCGGCACGTTCACGCTCGAGGGCCATGACGCCGAGATCGTCGGCGTACAGGGCGCGCATGCCACGCTCGACAATTTCAGCGGCATCACCGTCGCGGCAGGCGACAGGGGATCGATTGATTCCGTCGCATTGACGAACGAAAACAACGGCCTGATTTACGCCGACAATTGCAGCACGCTCACTTTCAATCACGATTTCATCGTCAACAACGGGTCAGTCGGCAACCACGGGATCATGTCGGACGGCGGCACGATCAACTTTGATCACAGCGACGTCGACAATACCGGATTGATTGGGGCCACCGGCGGCGGTTCGGTCACTTTCGAACATACCCATGTCGATAACAGCGGCGGCATCATAAGCGACGGCAACGGGATCGCCGCCTACGACGGCGGCTCGGTTACGTTCAAGGACAGCACCGTCGACAATACCGGCGTGCTACGCGCATTCACGAGCCCGTGCGCCGACGCCGTCAGTACGATCTACGTCAATAACAGCACGATCAACAACGCGGGCGGAACGATCTCCGTCGTCGGGGTGGGTGATTCGGTGCAGCTCTCCGATGCAACGATCAATGGCGGAACGCTCGCGGCCGGTACCGGCGGGGCCATTGAGGTCGTCGCGGCCGGCGACGCTAACATAAGCATTCTCAATGGCGCGGGCGGCAGCACTTCCACATTCGACCTGCCGGCGAAGATTGAGTGGGATAGCAGCGACACCGTCGCGGTGGTTGCCGGCGAAGAGATTACCATCGCGGGCCTCATCAGTATCGGACACGGCCATAACGTCAGCCATGAGACCCCGGCGGGCGATCCCAATGCCACAGCCGGTGAGGACTTTGCCGCGCCCGGGCTATCCCCCTGGTCCCTGGTCGGCGAGATCGGTACGTCGGGAACGCCGTTCGAAATTGGGACGGGAACGACATTCATCGCCCCTGTCTCGGGCGAACTCATTCTCAGCGTCAATGACGATAATTTTTTCGACAATTCCGGGAGTTGGAAGGTCTCTGTCACGGTCACAGATCAGGTCATCAATACCGGCTTGGTGCAGGTGAACGCCGGCGCCAATCTCGAACTCACCGGCACCATCGACAACAGCGGCACGATCGATGTTGACGGCGGTACTTCCGCAAATCTGGAGGTCAACGAGACGGTCACCCTCGACGGCTCGGGCACGGTCACGTTGGACGGTAGCAGCGACAGCATCATCGGGGCGTCCGGCGGCGGGTCGCCTCACCACAACACACTTGATAACATCGACGACACGATCTCGGGCACCGGCACGATCGGCGACACTTCGGGCGATTTGGCGCTGACCAACACAGGCACGATCGACGCAACCGGCTCCCTCGACATCAATACCGAGTTCCATACCATCGATAATACTGGCATGCTCGAAGCGACGGGCGGCGGTAAACTGACCCTAGACAGCAGCGTCGACAATTCTCACGGGTCGATCGAAGCGGGCTTGGACAGCACGGTCGATTTTGCCCGCACCGTTACCGGCGGAGGCGCGACAATCCAAGGCGGCACGCTGGACTACGGCTACATTTCCGACGTGGACACGACGTTTGATAACACTCAAGGATACGGCACACTCATCCTCAACGACCCGTCGCAGTTCACCGGGGATATAAAAGATTTTTCCGGAGCAGGGGCAGGCAGTTCCGATGAAATCGAATTAGCAAACGCCACCTACACCAAATACACGGAACGCTCATCGCATGGTGAACTCACGCTCACCCTGAAGGATGGGCACGCTACGGTCGCCACACTCACCTTTGTTGATGTTGGAGGAGCGTTGGACATCTCACGGGACGGAACCAACATTTACATCACCGACCCGCCGGCAACAAACGCCTCAAGCCCGTCTGCGTCGCAGGCTAACGACAGCTTCGTGTTCCACACGGGCGCCAATGGCGCCAACACCGGCGCATTGTGGGACGCCGGCACAAACGATCACACCGACTGGGCGCACACGCATCAAGACTGGTCGCAACTTGCCGGCGACATGAACAATGCCGTCGCCGCCGAAATCGCGCAGCATGCCGAATCGCACTGGCACTATGCGTTGCACGGCGCCGAGCACCTGCACTGACGATTTGCACTGAAGATTTGCTTTGAAAAACTTGCGCTAGCTGGCGACCGGGACCGGCATGGCAGCGCGGCGAACGCTTTCGCCGGCGCCGTTGTCGACCAAGGTGAGCGGCGCGCGGGCCACCCGATTGCGGCCATCGGCCTTGGCGCGATAGAGCGCGCGGTCGGCGATTGCCAAGAGCGCCGGCAGATCGCGGCTGGTGTCGCTTGCCATCGCAACGCCGACGCTGACCGTGGCATCAATGTCGATCCCCGGCCAACGCATGGCGGCAAATTCGCATCGCACCCGCTCGGCGGTATTGAGCGCCTGACTCATCGAAGCGCTCGCCAGCAGACAGGCAAACTCCTCGCCGCCGAGCCGGCCGAACAGATCGCCCGGACGCAACGTCGCCGCCACCAGATCGCAGAACGCCTGCAGCACCCGATCGCCGGCCTGATGCCCGGCAGTGTCGTTGACTTCCTTGAAGCGATCGAGGTCGAACAGCAACAGCGCCGCGGAGTCGCGATCCGCCATCGCCCAATCAAGCAGCGTCCCGCCGCGATCGAAAAACGCGCGGCGATTGGCAATGCCGGTCAGCGAATCGGTGAGCGCCGCGCGCCGCTGCTCAAGCTCGGCACGCTCCTTCGACATGGCAACGCGCAGAAAGGGCAGGCAAAACGTCACGAACAGCATCTGGAACGCCAGAACCGGCACGATAGGGCCCTGCGGCACGCCGGCAGCGGCGGAGAGCACCAGCTCATGCGCGAACGGAATACGCGCCAGCAGGAAGCCGGCGTGGCCCACGACCAGCGCCAGTGTCGGCCAGCGCGAAATCAGGTCGCGGTCGCGGGCATGCCAGAGTTCGCACGCGCTCATCAGCGCGTAGCCAGCAGTAATGGTCGACACCAGAATCACGCGCATTTCCAGCGAATGCGCGAAACTATCGAATTGAAAGGCGATGAGCCAAATCGCGGCGCCAGCCGCCATTAACGGGAAATGGATCCGACGCCCCTCAAAAGAGCGCGCGCCACCCCACATCAGGCCGTAAGCAGCGCAGACGAACGCATTGGCGGCGCCGGCCGTCCATGACACGGAAAGCGGCCCGGACGAGGCGAGCAAAGCTGCGGCGCAGGCGCCGAACAGATAACCGGCGCCCCAATAGGCAAGCGCCGGCGTATTGCGGTTCTGCAACCAGGCGAACAGCAACAACATGCCGCCGGTCGCCGACAAGAACACGGTGACGGCGAACAACGTCGGCAGGTCGAGGATGAAATGAGTTGCAGTGATGGGAGGCAAGTTCGATTTCCCACGTGCGCGTACGTGGTTCTACCGCTGCGTTCCTGCTGCCGGCTTGCCGATTTGCGTAAAATTCGACCTATCGCCGTCGCGGCCCGCTCGACGGCAAAAAACATGGTCAACGATTGATGAAGCGGAGCTGAAGGGAAGCGATTGCGCGGTGCGCTATTTGCCCCAGCCGAAGCGATAATTCACGCCGGCACGGAAGACGTTTTCCTGCAACGAAACATTGTCGGGCGGCAACGCGGCGCAGCCGGTGCAATTGAAGTGACCGAGATCGACGCGCAGGTATTCCGCCTTGGCGCTCCAATTGCCGGGCAGCGCAACCTCAAGCCCGGCGCCGAGCGTCCAGCCGGCATTGGTGGCGTTGCCGCCGGCAAGGCCGGGCGCGGCGGCGCGAATGTCGCCGGCGGCGAGGCCGCCGGTCACATACGGCATGAACCGGTCGATTGAATAACCGACGCGGCCGCGCACGGTCGAAAGCCAAGTGTTGCTGGTGCTGCAGCCGGGACAGCCGGCGGCGTTGCTGGTGCCGTTGAGGCCGGACCAATCGATATCGCCTTCGACGCCGAACACGACATTGCCGAGCTGCTTGTTGTAACCGGCGGTGCCGCCGACCTGGCCGCCGGAGAGTCCGAGCCCGGTCGCGGTGGCATTCCAATTGGAATGTCCCCAACCGCCGCCGCCATTGGCGCCGAAATAGAATCCGGTCCAGTCATGCAGCGGCGTGGTTGGTGCGGGCGGCGCCTTATACAGCGGCGCAAGCGACAAATCGGCCGCGGTGGCGGATTGCGCGACAACGAGCGCGCCCGCCACGATGCATCCGACCCATAGCTTCCTCATATCCATTCCCATACGTCCGAACTTGTCGTGAAGGCGCCGCTGGCGCCGCGAGCGCATAGTGCGCACAGCCGGGTTACCCGTGGCTTACCAACGGAAGAGAATCGGGCGGGTTCCCCTCTGCACGCTGACTCTAGCGGCCAGAGCGGCGAAAATGCGTCGCGCCATGGGCGGCACAGCGGCCGCCACATTTGTATTATGGCGGCGACGCCGCGCAGATGGCGACCAAAGGTGCATTCGCCGCGTTTGCTTCAACGCCGCAGGAGACTTGCCGTTCGCCGATATAGGTCGCCGGGTTGCGCGCCGGCCCGCAATAGGCGCTCACCAGCACTTCGTCGCCGCGGCACGACGCCGAGCAGCCGCCGACCAGGCAGTTTTGCCGAATAACGCGAACGGTCGGACTGGGCGGACCCTGCTCGCCTTGCGGACCCGCTTGGCCGGGCGGGCCGACCGGACCAACCGGTCCGGCAGTACCGGCATCGCCTTTGGGACCCGGCGGACCCTGCGGTCCGGCCTCGCCCTTCTGACTTTTGCCGCAACCGGCAAGTCCAAGCGCCAACATCCCCACCAGCAGCAAATATCCGACCCGCATTTCTGGCAACCTATACTTGGGAGACTTGGGAGGCGCCCCATCACGCCCCACATAGAATGAAAATATGCCCGGTAAGAATAAACGAACTTTACCGTCCGCAGTAGATACCGCCAGCGGCAAAAGGTGCGCAAGGACCGCGAAATGCGATATACCACAGCCGTTCAACAGGCGCCGCACCATAGTGGCTTTCAGGGTAGCGTAGTTCGACCATGAACTGGATTTCCAACGTCGTGCGGCCGAAAATCCGCGGCATGCTCCGGCGCGAAGTGCCGGAGAATCTCTGGATCAAGTGTCCGGAGACCGGCCAACTCGTCTTCTATAAAGACGTCGAAGCGAACCAGTTTGTCATCCCCGGTTCCAACTATCACATGCGGATGAGCGCGACGGCGCGGCTCAAATCGATCTTCGACAACGCGACCTGGTTCGACGTCGCCGTTCCGGACGTGCCGACCGATCCTTTGAAATTTCGCGACGAGCGCCGCTACGTCGACCGGCTCAAGGATGCCCGCAGCAAGACCGGGCTGAACGATGCGATCAAGCTCGGCTACGGCAAGCTCGACGGATTACCGATCGTGGCCGGCGTCCAGGATTTCGATTTCATGGGCGGCTCGCTCGGCATGGCGGCCGGCGATGCGATCATCAAAGGGCTGACGACGGCGGTGGAAAAAGGCACTCCGTTCGTGCTGTTTGCCGCTTCGGGTGGTGCGCGCATGCAGGAGGGCATTCTCTCGCTGATGCAGCTGCCGCGGACCACCATCGCGGTGCAAAACCTGCACGAGGCGCGCAAGCCGTACATCGTCGTACTCACCAATCCGACCACCGGCGGCGTCACCGCCTCCTATGCGATGTTGGGCGACGTGCACATTGCCGAACCCGGTGCGCTAATCGGTTTTGCCGGGCCGCGCGTCATCGAGCAGACCATTCGTGAGAAACTGCCGGAAGGCTTCCAGCGCGCCGAATATCTGCGCGATCATGGCATGGTCGACATGGTGGTCCACCGCCACAAGCTGCGCGAGACCATCGCGCGGCTGTGCCGGCTGTTGTTGAAAGCGCCGGCGGCCGCCGGGACGGAAAAATCGCGCTTTAGTCTGCCGGCGCCGGCGTGACCGAGCCGCGTGCCGGCGCGAGGTCGATCGACGCCATCCACGCCCGCCTGCTGGCGCTCCATCCCAAACGCATCGACCTGTCGCTCGGGCGGATCGAACGCCTGCTGGCGGCGCTCGGTCATCCCGAGCGCCGCCTGCCGCCGGTCGTCCACGTCGCCGGAACCAACGGCAAAGGTTCGACCGTCGCCTTCATGCGCGCCATCCTCGAAACCGCCGGACAGCGCGTGCATGTCTACACCTCGCCCAATCTGGTCCGTCTCAACGAACGTTTCCGTCTTGCGCGACCCGAGGGCGGCCAATTCGTCGGCGACACCGAGCTCGCCGAAGCCCTCGGCGAGTGCGAAATCAACAACGGTGGCGCGCCGATCACCGTATTCGAGATGGAGACGGCGGCGGCGTTTGTGTTGTTCAGCCGGCATCCCGCCGACATTGCGCTACTCGAAGTCGGATTGGGTGGCCGCCTTGATGCCACCAACGTCGTCGACGCGCCGCTCGCCAGCGTGATCACCCGCGTCGCGCTCGATCATCGCGACTTTCTCGGCGAAACCCTGGAAGCGATCACTACCGAAAAGGCCGGCATTATCAAGCGTGGGGTGCCGGCGGTGATTGCGAGCCAGGCGGGGGAAGCGCTTGCGGTGATCGAACGGCAGGCGGCGCGGATGAAGGCGCCGCTCAAAATCGCCGGCGAAGACTGGACGGCCAGCGAAGAACGCGGCCGGCTGGTCTATCAGGACGACGACGGGCTGCTCGATCTGCCGGCGCCAAAGCTATACGGACGACATCAATTCGAGAATGCCGGCGCGGCCATCGCCGCGCTGCGTGTCGCCGGCCTCAAACTTCCGCCATCCGCCTTTGAGGGCGGCATGATCCGCGTCGACTGGCCGGCGCGGATGCAGCGGCTGGCGCAGGGAAAGCTTGCCGGCCTGCTGCCGCCGGAAAGCGAACTCTGGCTCGATGGCGGCCACAATGCCGATGGCGGCCGCGCCATCGCCGCGGCGCTGGCAGATCTCGAAGAGCGCGTGCCGCGCCCGCTGGTCCTGATTGTCGGCATGATGTCGACCAAGGACAGCGCAGGTTTTCTGCACAATTTTTCCGGGCTTGCCCGCCGCGTCATCGCGGTGCCGATCCATCAGGACAAGGCGCTGCCTGCGGCGGACTTGGCCGACGTCGCCCGGAGCATCGGCATCCCGGCCATGCTGGGCGACGACTTCGAAACCGCTTTGACAATAGCCGGCAAGCTCGATCTTCACCCGGCGCCGCGCGTCCTGATCACCGGCTCGCTTTATCTTGCCGGCGAGGTGCTGGCCGCGAACGGCACCCCGCCGGAGTAAAAGGAGGTCTGGCTTGATTCGAATACCCAAATTGGGTACATAAAGCCCCAAGTTGGGTATTCTCGGCGCAGTTCTATGGATGAGACACCTACCAGTCTTGCACGGGCTTTGTTTTCGCAAGTTCAATTGCGCGTGCTTAGTCTCCTGATCGGACAACCCTCCCGTAGCTATCAACTCACCGATGTAATTACCCTCGTCGGCTCCGGCCGGGGAGCCGTACAGCGCGAGCTGAGAAAACTAACGAGCGCGGGCATCGTAGAAATATCCATCCATACGGGCCGCAAGGTCTATCAGGCTAACAAGCAATCCCCGATCTTTAGGGAGTTGCACGGCATAATCGTGAAAACCGCCGGGATCGCTGGGCCTCTCCAAATAGCCCTCAAAGCTTTTTCCAAAAAAGTAAATTTGGCATTCGTTTACGGCTCGATCGCGAAAGGAAGCGACACCGCCAAAAGTGACATTGACCTTATGATTATCGGACGTGACGTTGCTTATGGTGACGTTTACAAGGCGCTTCAAAAAGCCGAGAGGCGCCTCCGACGGGAAATCAACCCGACGCTGATGAGTGCCAGCGAATGGACAAAGAAACTTTCCGACGGGAACCAGTTTGTTGGAAAGATGGCTCGGCAACCGAAGATATTTATCATTGGAACGGAGCATGAGCTCAAAAGAATTAGATAATTTGGTCAAACCGGACTATTGAAATCCGAACCCGGCGACCAGACGGAGTTCAACGGTTTGCTCGATTCAGGTCGGAAGCGGCTCAAGGATGCCTTGAAGAGCGAATTGTCGCCAGAAAGCAAATTCGATCTAGTGGAGCGGATTTAACATTCGCTACCCACCTAGCGGCAGCCTCGTGAAGCGAATGTCAAATCCAAAGCTCCACTAAGACTCATATTTGCTAGTGGTCCTTTTGATTCTAACATTCGCATGAGAAGCTGCCGAATACAGATGCGAATGTTAGAATCGGACCACTAGACCTTGATCCGATTCAACTTGATCGGATCAGGGTCTAGGCCGCAGCTCCTACAACTTCGCCTGCAAAGCCCGCACAAAGACCGATAATCCGACTTGGCGCTCGCGCTTGAGCCGCTCCGCATCGAGAATGGCGCGCACTTCGGCAAACGCCTCGGCTTTGGCGCGATTGACGATGACATAGTCGTATTCCGGCCAGTGACTCATCTCACCTGAGGCTTTGGCCATGCGCGAACGTATGATCGGGCCGCTGTCCTGCGCCCGACGTTTGAGGCGCCGCTCCAGCTCCAGCACGGTCGGAGGCAATACGAAGACGCTGACGAGATCGTCACGCGCCTTTTCGCGAAGCTGCTGTGTCCCCTGCCAATCGATATCAAATAGGACGTCGCGGCCCCCCCGTAGCGCTTTCTCCACCGGGCGGCGCGGCGTGCCGTAGCAATTTCCAAAAACTTCCGCCCATTCCAGCAGCTCGCCGGCTTTTACCATCCGTCGGAAATGCGCAAGCGTGATGAAATGGTAGTCGTATCCGTCAATCTCGCCGCGACGCTTCGGGCGCGTGGTCACGGAGACCGAAAGCTCGACGTTTCGATCAGCCCGCAGCAACATGCGGGAGAGCGTCGTCTTGCCAGCGCCCGACGGCGACGACAGCACGAGCATGAGACCGCGCCGCGCAATCCGATTGCTTCTTTTGCCCGCACGCCTCATGCCCTATTCCACGTTCTGAACCTGCTCGCGGAACTGCTCCACCGTCGCCTTGAGTTCGAGCCCGATGTTGGTCAGCTCTATGTCGCCTGCCTTGGCACACAGCGTATTCGCTTCGCGATTGAGTTCTTGTGCCAGAAAGTCGAGCCGCCGGCCGATCGGACCGCCCTGATCGATCAGGAGCCGTGCTTGCGCCACATGCGCTGCCAGACGATCCAGCTCCTCCCGCACATCAGCCTTGGCAGCGATCAGAATCGCTTCCTGGTGCAGCCTATCTGGGTCGAAGCGCTCAGACTGCGCCAGCAAGCTTGATACCTGCTCGGCAAGTCGCGCGCGGATCGCGTCCGGGCGACGTCCCGGCGCGTGTTCGGCCCTCTGCGCAAGTCCGGTGATCTCACCGAGGCGCGTTTTCAATACATCACCCAGCACGGCACCTTCATGCCGACGCATCTCGGCCAGCGCGTCAAGCGCCTCGACAAAGCCGGCGATCGCGGCCGCCTCGGCGACCCTCTTTTGCTCTTCGCTCTCTTCGGCTTCGCCGATTTCCATTACTCCTTTTAGCGCCAGCAGGCCGTCGAGCGACGGCGGCGAAGCATCGACCCGCTGCACAAGCTCGCGCACGGTCGCGAGAACAGCATCCAGGACGGCAGAGTTGACCCGTACGACCGGAACGGAGGCTGCGTGCTCTACGGTCAGACCGGCCTGAATCGATCCGCGTGCAAAGCGTTCGGCAGCCGCAGCGCGGATCGCCGGCTCGAGCGCATCCCACCCCGGCGGCAAGCGAAGGCGCAGATCAAGGCCTTTGCCGTTGACCGATTTGATTTCCCAGGCCCAGGCATAGGGACCGCTGACGCCGTGGCGGCGAGCAAATCCCGTCATGCTCGACAACGCCATGGCAAGCGATCCGGAGCGTGAATTGCGAAAAATTCGAGCCGAACTTAGCGGCGGCTTTCCCCGGTCACAAGGGCGATCATGCCGCTTTCCCGCTTCGCTTGATCGCTAGCAGGCTGTTGAAGAAATAGCTCGTCTGTCAGGTTGGCTCGTGATTCAATCTCCTTTTTTGGGAGGCTGATTTGCGCGGGACTGACGAGAGAACGGGATCGCTGTTCAGCTACGTGGATCTCGAGGCCCGGGTGCG
>DATKRE010000064.1:0-23160 GCA_035532335.1 Xanthobacteraceae bacterium
GTGGAAAGTCCGCCGGCGAATCCGAACCCGGTGGCCACGATCAGCAGCGCAAGGAACGGATGCAGGCGACCCGACCGCGTTGCCAACGCGATCACGATGACCGCAGTCAACAGCGCAGCCGCCTGAAGAAGAGGTGCGGCGGACATCGAAACACTGACCTGGTTGCCGGCCGGATGGCCCCTCGCATGCGCCGCGCCGAATTTTATTCGGCCGATGCCGCTCGTTTTAATAGCCTCCTTGGCTGCGGGACGGAAAGAAAATCCGATCGGTGGACCGCTGCAACGGCTTCTGCCGCCGGCACGGTTCTGGCATCGTGCCGATCGTGAAAGGTCACGGCTGATGCGCGCCGGTGGGTTCGGAGATTGCCGCGGATTTTGCCGGACCGGCATGCTGGCGGCCGCCATCCTGCTGGGCGGCTTGGCGCCGGGACTGAGCGCGTCGGCCGATTTCGTTCACGCCGATGGCAAGCACCTGGTCGATGGCCGCGGTGCGCGCTTCGACGTCAAAGGCATCAATCTCGGCAATTGGCTTGTCCCCGAAGGCTATATGTTCAAGTTCACGCGGGCCCGCTCGCCGAGCGAGATCGCAGGCGTCATCGAGGCGCTGGTTGGGCGCGAGCAAGCCTCCCGTTTCTGGAGCGAATTCCGCGATCGCTATATCGCCGAACCGGATATCCGTTTCATTGCCGCGGCTGGATTCAACACCGTGCGGGTGCCGCTGAATTGGCGGTTGTTTGTCGAGCCCGGCGCCGACGGAATCGACCACTTCGAGGGGCCCGGCTGGTCTCTCATCGACCGGCTGGTGCAATGGTGCCGGGAATCCCGCGTGCGGGTGATCCTCGATCTGCACGCCGCGCCCGGCGGTCAGACCGGCGTCAATCACGATGACGGCCCGGGTTTTCCGCTGACGTTCTACGTGCCGCGCTATCGCCGGCTGACCATCGGGCTATGGCGCGCCCTTGCCGCGCATTTCCACGACGAGCCGGCGATCCTTGGCTACGACCTTTTGAACGAACCGATTTCGCCCTACAGCGACGAGCAATACCTCAACCCGCGGCTGGAGCCATTCTACCGCGAGATCGTCGCCGCCATCCGCGGCGTCGATACCAATCATCTGGTGCTGCTTACCGGCGCACAATGGAGCACGAATTTTGCGGTGTTCAGCCGGCCGTTCGACGCCGACGCCGTCTACACCTATCACAAGTTTTGGGCCAACCCGACGCGCGGCGCGCTGCAAAGCTATTTGAATTTCAGCAATCGCTGGAACGCGCCGCTGCTGATCGGCGAAACCGGCGAATCCACCGACGCCTGGAACGAAAGCTTTCGCAGGCTGCATGAAAGTCTGGGCATCGGCTGGTGCTTCTGGCCGTACAAGAATCTCGAGTCGCGTTCCGCAGTGATCTCGATCGAAAAGCCGGTGGGTTGGGAGCTGATCGCCGACGCCGGCAGCGCCGCGCCGGGATCGCTGACGCCGGACGCGTTGCCGCCGCGCGAGCAGGCGCAGGCGATCCTCGATGCCTATCTGGAGGCGATCCGGTTCGAGAACGGCCGCGTCAATGCCGGCTATCTCAAGTCGCTCGGCTTAACCGTTCCCTAGCCGGATTATTTTGCCAGCGCGTCGGCTCCGGCCTTGGCGACCTGCACATCCTGCGACGACAGCGCGCCGGAGACGCCGATCGCGCCGACGATCTTGCCGTCGACCATGATCGGCAAGCCGCCTTCCAGCGGCGTGATGTCTTTGACCGCCAACAGCCGCATGCCGGCGCCGCCGGCGGCAATGGCGTCGTCGAGCGCCTTGCTTGGCCGCTTGAAGAACAATGCGGTGCGCGCTTTGCCTTGCGATGCGGCGATCGATTGCAGCTGGGTATTGTCGAACTTGTGAAACATCACCAGATTGCCGCCGCTGTCGAGAATGGTGATGGCGACCTGCCAGGAATTCTTGGCGGCATCGAGTTCCGCCGCCGCCATGGCACGCTTGGCGTCGTCAAGCGTGATCGGAGGGCCGTAAGGCGGCGTCGCGCCGGCGGGCTGGGCCGAAAGCGATCCGGCGGATATAGCGAACGCGGCAAACGCAAACGCAAGCGCAAGTATCCGGGACATTTCGACTAGCCCTCCTCAGCAAGGCCGCCTGGCGCGGCGCGGCGGCAGAATAAGCGGCAAACGCGGCCGGTGGAAGTCGCCTGGAGGGCGGCTTTCGGGCACCTAAAGCCGCACTTTCGTGATCGTGATCGTATAACGGATGTGATCCGCCACAGCCGCGGTTATATTGGCTTCGCCTGCCGGGAGACCCGCCATGTTTTCCTTCTCGAGAAAAGTAAAAATGCCGTCCGCCGAGCAAGCTCTGCCGGGGCGGCCGACCCCGATTCCGACCGCCCGCGCGCACTTCGTGAATGGTCATCCTCTGAAGGACGCCTATCCGGAAGGCCTGGCGATGGCGATGTTCGGGCTTGGCTGCTTCTGGGGCGCCGAGCGCAAATTCTGGGAGCTGGGCGACGGCATTTACGTGACCGCGGCCGGCTATGCCGGCGGGTTTACGCCCAACCCGACCTATGAGGAGGTGTGCAGCGGGCACACCGGCCATAACGAGGTCGTCCTCGTCGTCTACGACCCGAAGAAAATCTCCTACGAGCGGTTGCTCAAGACCTTCTGGGAAAGTCACGATCCGACGCAGGGCATGCGACAGGGCAACGACATCGGCACGCAATACCGCTCCGGCATTTATACGTTTTCGCCGGCGCAGCTTGCGGAGGCCGAGGCATCGCGTGCGAGTTACGCCAAGGCGCTCGCCGCCGAGGGCCTCGGCGCGATCAGCACCGAGATCCGCGAGGCGCCGCCGTTTTATTTCGCCGAGGACTATCACCAGCAACATCTGGCGAAGAACCCGAACGGCTATTGTGGCCTCGGCGGCACCGGCGTGACATGCCAAATTGGAACCGGAATTGCCGCGGTGGCGGCGGCGCATTGACATCCGCCACTCCGCGGCTGGCGCCGGATCACCTTGACTGGCGCGGCGCCGTTCCTAAATATTGAATAACGATTGCATCCGGGCCCCTCTGGCGAGGACGCCGACCATTGTCGGCCAACCTCGCGATGTCGGATCAGCTTTCCCGCGTTTGTGCGCGCTGGGATTGGCCGACGTCGGGGCTCGAAGCATTGTCTATCTCCCCGAACAAGGCTGGTCTGAGCTTCCTGTTGCGCGCGCGGCGCACCACCGAGCAGGAGTAGCCATGTCAAGACGACAGATGCGTCCGATCCCCATAACTGCCGCGCTTACGACCAATTATCCCGATCATTCCGACTATGAGGTGATGCAAGCCTTGGTCACCGCCGGCGTGGTCATAGCGTTGGCCGATGGCCGGATTGCCGCCGTTGAACGCGACGCATTGGTGAACTACCTCGACCGGCAGGGGTTCGTGCCCACGATGTCAAGTCACGACATCGCCGAAGCCTTCGACAGTCGCGTCGAACAGCTCAAAGACCGCGACAGCCCGGAAGTGATTATGAAGGCGTTTCGGCCGTTGGCCGGTCTGTCGCTGGCGTCCGTTGTGGTTCGCACAGCAGAGCGAGTCGCTGCGGCTGATTGGCAGATTCATCCGGCCGAGTTGGCGGCCCTCAAGCTGATACGGCTGTTCTTGTTGACGCTGCCGACCAAGAAGCCATACGCGGCATCGCACACATTGTGATGTGCGTCGTAAAGCCGTGCGGCGACGGCGATGAGCGTTCGCCGCATGCGACGGGCACCAGCGATCGGCGCCTCGAGCGGCTCATCGACCGGCTGCCGCGGCGTTTTCGCTCCACCGTGCGGTGGCTGCGGCGGCCGTCCTCCGTCTGGATTAGGATGCCTGCGGGCGTGCTGCTGATCTGTGGCGGCCTGCTCGGCTTTCTTCCGGTCTTGGGATTCTGGATGTTACCGCTCGGCCTGTTATTGCTCGCCGACGATGTGCAGCCCTTGCGGTCGCTGCGATCCCGGATTTTAAACTGGATTGAACGTCGCCACCCGCGCTGGTTGGCGGCGTCGCCGCATCTTCCCGACTCTTCAGCTTAAGAGGAGACTATGAGTTTCGCGTGGGCGGGCGATCTGCAGATTTGGGCGGCGCTGTTGACGCTGACAGCGATCGAGATAGTCCTCGGCATCGACAACGTCATCCTTGTTTCGGTACTGGCTAACCGGCTGGCGCAGCACAGTCAGGCGCAGGCGCGCCGGTTGGGGCTCATTCTGGCTCTGGCAACAAGGTTGGCGCTACTGGCCGGCATTGTGTGGGTCACCAAGCTGACCGCACCCGTGCTTGAGGGGTTCGGCCACCGGCTCTCCGCGCGTGACGTCATTCTCATCGCCGGCGGGGTCTTTCTGGTCTACAGCGGCACCCGCGAGATTCACGCACACATTGAGGGAGCCGAGCCGAATCGGCAGCGACCTTCGGCATCCGCGAGCTTCGCCCGGATCGTCGCCCAAATGGTGATGCTCGATCTGGTGTTTTCGCTCGACAGCATCATCACCGCGGTCGGAATGGCGAATGAGTTTTGGGTCATGGCGGCCGCAATCGTCATTGCCATGGCCGTCATGCTTGCGATGGCAGAGCCGGTCGCCGGTTTCATCAGTCGGCGCCCTACGGTCAAGGTTCTGGTGCTCAGTTTCCTGTTGCTGATCGGGACGGCGCTCGTCGCCGACGGATTCGGCTTTCATGTTCCGAGGGCATACATCTATGCGGCAATCGGCTTCTCAATCGGCGTCGAGGCACTCAACCAACTGGCGGGGCGGTCGCGCGGGCGCGACAACGATCGGTCAACCGGCTAAGGCCGCGAGGATCCGATCTATGTCGTCGAAGGGCGGGGGCCGGCTTGCCGGCGTGCGCTTGACTATCGGGTGCGGATCGCTTTCAACGACGTGCGACCCGTGGCTCCGGGGCTCTTCCCGTAGAATCGCAATGTTGTCTGGACGTTAGCCTCGCGGAGGTTCCCATGCGCCAGATCGATCGCGGTTTTCAAACGATACTGTTTATTTCGCGCTGGCTGATCGCGCCGTTTTTGATCGGGCTCGTCGGCTGTCTGCTACTGCTGATCTATCGCTTCTTTGCGGATTTCTATGCGCTTGTGATCACATTGCCAACGTTGAGCTGGCACGATCTCATTGTTGATGTGCTCAATCTGGTTGACCTCTCGCTTGCCGCCAATCTTGTCCTCATCGTCATCTTTTCCGGCTTCGAGAATTTCATCCACAAGATCAGTCCAGATGAACAATCGGCCTGGCCGATGGGCCTTGTCGAAATCGATTTCGGCGCGCTCAAACAAAGGGTGATAGGTTCGATCGCCGTCATCGCCGCGGTTGACGCGCTGGCTTGGTATCTCGATCTCGAAAAGACCACCGATACCGCGAAGCTCGGCTGGGTGATCGCCTTCCCGCTGATGTTTGTTGTCTCGCTGCTGTTGCTGGCGATCTCCGATCGGCTTGGGCGACACAACGACAAGGCCGATTAGCGCAAGGGGCAGAGCAGCCTGCCGATCTGATTCGCCTTATCTCCAGGCCTTGCATGCCGCGCCCGCCCCGGCCCCGAAAACCCCGCAGCTGCGGCGGTTTCCCTGAGTTCCATCGGCTCCGGTGAGGGATTGTTAACCATACCAAGCGTTAATCAGGCCTCAACGTTTGCTCTAACCGGGCCGGATTGCGCGTATGCGGGTCCTCCGCTCTTTTCTCCTGTTACTGGGTGTGGCGATTGCGGTGGCGGGATGCACGCAGCAGCCCACCGCCTATTTCGCCTATCCCGGCGCGGGGATGTCCGGCATCGATAACGTCGTCTATGGGGGCGGCGCGCCTTATGCGCCGGCGATGGCCGGGGGCTACGCGCCTTCGCCTTATGCGCCGGCGATGGGCGCAGGCTACGCGCCTTCGCCTTACGGCGGTCTCTACGGCTACGCGGCGCCGATGCCAGGTCAGGGCGGTTACGTACTCGATTCCGGCGATCGTCTGCGCATCGTCGTCTTCGGCCAGGATGGACTGACCAATTCCTATGCGGTCGATGCCGGCGGCAACATCGACATGCCGCTGATCGGCATGGTGGGAGCGCGGGGCTTGACCACCGACCAGCTGGCCGGGCGCATCGGCGAAAAACTGCGCGATGGCTACATCCGCGAACCGCATGTTGCGGTCGAGGTCGAAGCCTACCGGCCTTTCTTCATCCTCGGCGAGGTCACTCAGCCCGGCCAATATCCCTACGTCGCCAATATGACCGCCGAGACGGCGGTGGCGATCGCCGGCGGGTTCACGCCGCGTGCTTCGCGCAAGAGCGTGGTGCTGACCCGCAGCTACTACGGCCAGCAGATGCGCATTGGGGTGCCGCTGAGTTTCCCGCTGCGGCCCGGCGATACGATCAGCGTGCAAGAGCGCTGGTTCTGATCCTCACGCGTGCGCGGAAGCGGCCGCGTCTGAATCTGCCGCTCCCGCAGGCCCCAAGCCCTCCCGCGGTCTATTATTTCTTTAAATGCTTTTGCAGGAATTCACGCGCTCGTTCGCGGGCGAGTTTGGCGGCGGCCTCGTTGTAGCTGCCGCGCTCCTCGCAATTAAAGCCGTGCTGCACGTCGGGATAGACATGGATTTCGCAGTCGCCGCCGCGCTTTTGTTTGATGATGTCGACATCGCTCATGGGGATTGAGGCGTCTTTCTCACCGAAGTGTAGTTGCACCGGGATTTTCGGCTTCTCGTCCGCATTCTTGGCGATCTGGCCGCCGTAGAAACCGACGGCGGCGGACAGGCCGTTGAGCTTCGAAGCGGCGAGAAAGGCGACGCTGCCACCCATGCAAAAGCCGACGATCGCGGCGGGGCCGAACTTCCCGGCTGCGTCGATGGCGGCCTGCGTGTCGCGCATCACGGCGCCCCAATCGGGATTGGCGACGAATTTGCGCGCGGTGGCGATTTCGTCAGGCGAATAGCCGCTCTCGAAATTCGGCTGTTGACGGTCGAATAATGCCGGCGCGATCGCGGCATAACCTTGCGCGGCGAGGCGGTCGCATACCGCTCGGACGTGGTGGTTGACGCCAAAGATTTCCTGAATGACGACGATGCCGCCCTTGGCTGTTCCGCTCGGCTCGGCTTGATAAGCGCCGAGCGTAAAATTGTCCGAGGCGACTAGCGAAAAATGTTTACCCAAGAGAATCCTCCTTCGACTGGTACACCCATCTTAGACCCCAGTGCAGCATATACCGGCGCGGGGTAGTGGGGCCGATCAATGATTAGCGGTATTGGCCGACCGCCTCACCCCCTAGCAGGGAGACCCTGACTCGTGCCATTTTGGCAGGATGCCTGACCGCTCAAGGAAACTACCGCGCGATCCCAACCAGTTGGCGAAATTCATCGTTGACGCTGCAACCGGCGCGGGCGACGATCTGGCCGCCACACCTGAACAGCGGGCGAAGAACCCGGCGGCGGTGGAATTGGGTCGCTTGGGCGGCCTTCGGGGAGGGGACGCGAGAGCCAAGAGCATATCGGCGGCGCGACGCACCGAGATCGCGCGCCTCGCGGCCAAAAAGCGATGGTCTCGCGAATAAACCGATGACGGTCAATATCGGTCTGGTGACAAGCGATGCTGTTATTCTCGGCTGCGATAGTGTCGCCAGCACCACGGCTCACTATGTAAATCCGTTTGAACTAGACTGGGATCGTGGATCGGACGGCGATGTTACGAAAGGCGCCGACGGAAAATTTCGACTAGCTTTCGACTTCAAGGACCTGCAGCCCATTGTCACCAATTCGTGGGGCGGTGTCACAAAGCTATTTGAGATCCACTCGGCTCCGTCTCCGATGTTCGCGGTCACAGCCGGTTTAGCTAAGCTCAAAGAAAGGCCGATTGCGAGCTGGGCAGCTGAATTTTGCGAGATTCAAAAATCGAGGCAACAAAGCCTTGTAAATTTAGATGTTATTGCACCTCATTTTTTGAGGTTCGTCCGTCAAAAATATGATGACCACTACGACGGATCGAACCTCCCCGATTCATTGAAAGAGGGACCAGAATTTCTCGTGGGTGGTTTTGGCAGAGACGACGAATTTCCGTCGCTGTATCGCTTGGACGTTCAAAATAATCGAATGAGGAAAGAATTTGGTGCTGGAGCCAGCGCGACGGGCACGGCGTGGAACGGTCAAGCCGACGCTGTAGAACGGTTTATTCGTGGTTATGATGGCGTCGCGAAAGAAACAATCAGCGATAAAATCGCAAGCGAGTTAAAAAACCACAATACAGCGGTAACCACTTACATGATCGAAACTATCAACGCAGTCCTGGATAAACTAAAACAGCCGATGCCGGATGGCATCAACATTGCCGTCCCCGAGCTAAAAGAGATAACCCTCGATTGGGAACACTTCCGTGTCGATCTGGATTATGCAAATCTGCCACTTCAAGATGCGGTAAATTTTGTGGCGTTTCTGGTAAATGTTCAAGGCGGCAAGTCTCTTTTCGCCCGGGGTGTTCCAACCGTCGGCGGAAGGACACACATCGGAATTATAACGAAAGACAAAGGCATCAGGATCCTAAATGAGCCGGAACTTACACACCAATATGTGGGGTTTACCTATGATCGCTAACGCGAATCGTAGTGGTGCGGTCGCGACCTCTCCGGAGCGCAAGGATCGGCAAACGGACGTCCGGTCGGGGGCTGTCCGCGGCCCATCGCCGGACGCCAAGCCCGAAAAGACCGAGTCAATCAAGGGCGCTTCCGGTTACAGGGTTCGCGTGACCGACGGTCGGCTTGAGGTAGTGAAGAAATAAACTGCCCCTTATGCTTGACCGTGTATGCATACTGCGGCAATGTTCCACGGTATGAACAAGCTCGACCGGGAAGCCCGCTCCAAAATCTTGCATCTGCTTTGCGAGGGCAATTCGATCCGGGCCATTGAGCGGCTGACGGGCGCAAGCAAGCATACAATAACGCGGCTACTGATCGACGCGGGCAGGGCGTGCGGCGAGTATCAGGATCGCGTGCTGCGCAATCTGCCGTGCAAGCGCATTCAACTCGACGAAATTTGGTCATTCGTTTACGCAAAAAACGATAACGCGAAGCACGCTAAATCCGCTCCAGCTAACGCCGGCGACGCTTGGACGTGGACTGCAATTTGCGCCGATAGTAAGCTTTTGATTTCGACGTTAGTTGGCCGGCGCGACACCGATTACGCTTTGTATTTCGTGGATGATCTGAAATCACGTTTGGCGCATCGCGTTCAAGTTACGAGCGACGGTCATCGCCCTTATTTGATCGCTATGGATACGGTTTTCGGCGATGATGCGGACTACGCCATGCTCATTAAAACCTACGGTGCGGACTTACAAACCGAAAAGCGATATAGCCCCGCCAAGTTTTTAAGCGCTCGTAAAACGAAAATTTCTGGCGATCCAGACCCGAAACATATCAGCACGTCATTCGCAGAACGCCAGAATCTCACGATGCGGATGCACATGCGCCGCTTCACTCGGCTTACAAATGCGTTCTACAAGAAACTTGAGAACCTCGCGTATCAAGTCGCGCTGCATCAGATGTTCTACAATTTCGTCCGCGTGGATCAGACATTGCGCGTCACGCCAGCGATGGCTGCCGGCGTGACCGACAAGCTTTGGGAGATCGGCGACCTCGTAGCGATGATTGAGGCTTGGGAAGCAGAATATGCGACCGCCGGTATTACCTATGAAATCGGCGAGAATCGGATCGGCGGCGGTCTCTTTGTGAAGGTGCTGCCTCGATACGAAGAACCACGCGAACCGGTCTATGGCTTCAAGAGCCGCGTTGAAGCCGAAGTATGGATCGAGGCCGATCGGGCCAAGCATCGTCCGGGGCGTCGTCCCAAGGCATTATCCGTTAACTGAAATGAACTGCCCCACTACCCGGCGCGGATATGACTTGGAAGGCGACTGGGCGAGACTTCACGCCGCAGAAGCCATGCCGAACGCATCGGCCAATAGCTCGTAGGAATGACGCCGCGCCGTGTGGTCGTAAGTCATGGTCGTAATCATCAATTCGTCCGCGCGCGTCGAATCGATCAGCGGCAGCAAGCGGTCCCGCACGGTGGCGATGCTGCCGACGGCAAAACGCCCGCGATGGCGGGCGATGCGTTCGCGGTCGACCGTCGTGTACGGATAGGCGGCGGCCTGTTCGGGGGAAGCCAGCGGCGGATATTCGCCTTTGGCGCGCCTGACGAAGTTCAGGTCGGCGCTCGCCGCGAGGCGCTCCGCCTCCGCATCAGTGTCGGCGGCGACCGCCGCGGTCGCCAGAATGGCGTAAGGCTGCGCTAACGTCGCCGACGGCTTGAAATGTTCGCGGTAGGTCAGCATCGCGCTGCCGGCGTCGTGTTCGGCGAAGTGATGCGCGAAGGCGAAGCCCATGCCGACCGCGGCCGCGAGCTCGGCGCTGTAGCCGCTGGAGCCGAGCAGCCAGATCGGCGGCAATTGCACGTCGCTCGGCATCGCGGTCACGCTGCGAAACGGATGGTTCTCCGGCAGGCCGCCTCGCTCCAGCAGCAGCAGTTCCTGGAAGCGTTCGAGGAAATCGTCGGCCTCGCGGCCGTCCTGGCGCCGCCGCAACGCGTAGGAGGTGACTTGATCGGTCCCGGGAGCCCGGCCCAGGCCGAGATCGATGCGGCCGGGAAACAGCCCCTCCAGTACCTTGAAACGTTCGGCCACCATAAGCGGCGCGTGGTTCACCAGCATTACACCGCCCGAGCCGACGCGCATACGCGTCGTCACCGCTGCGATTTGTCCGATCATGATTTCGGGTGCCGAACTGGCGATGCTCGGCAGATTGTGATGCTCGGCGAGCCAGTACCGGGTGTAGCCAAGCCGTTCGGCCAGTTGCGCCAAATCGAGCGAGTTGCGTAACGCTGCCGATCCCGGCGTGGCGGTGGTGACCGGCGAGAGATCAAGGACGGACAGCGGAGTCACGCGCAAACCGTGGGCGTAAGCGCCGCGCGCGTCAATCCCGCGCGGGCGCTTATTGGCGCGAGCCGACGAGGGGATTGCTTAGTCCGGTCGCTGTGCTGTCGGTTTTGCTCGCCGCAACGCTGCGCCGTCGCGCTTTTACCGGCTGCGGTTGCGCCGTTTGCCATTGTTGATTGGGCGGCGCGGTCAGGAAAGTCGGCTGCGTCTCTTGCATGGCGCTTTTGTTTGTGGCGCGGCGTATACGGTGCGACTTGGCAACGGCGCGTGCGTGCCCGGCGTTGGCTGGGGTCGGTTCGCTCTCGCGCGCCACGCTGTCCGGCACAGTGATGGCCGCGGGCTTAACCGCTACCGCCTGCTGCTCCGACTCGGTGGGCGGCGCCGCTGCGGCGTGCACGGGCGTCGGCTCCGCCGATTGCGGCGGCGCAGGTTCAACGGCCGCCGCGGGAGTAACCGCTGGCGGCGTCGCGGCTTCCGGCGGCGACGCCGTTGCGGCGGGTAGCGACGCGACGGAAGCGTCGATTGCGATCGGCGCGGCTTTCGCCGCGGGCATCACGGCAGGCATGCCTGGAGCCGCCGGCACGTCTTTTGGCATCTCGATGGCGGCGGGCTGCTCTTTCGCGGCGGTTGCGCCCGGCTCCGGCGCCGCAGGCGAGGCAGCAGGCGGCGATTCAACATTTTCGCGACGAGCGAGGAAACGCGTGAATGCCGCAACTGCGTCGCTACGGTCGGGGGCGCTGATCTCAAAACGGCGATGGAACGGCTCCGCGGGTGCAAACGCCAGCGGACTGCTTGCCATATTGTCGGCGAGCGACTGCGGTGATGCGGTTGCGGCCACCGGACGCAGCAGCGGCGCGTGACTGACGCGAAACGTGGCAAACATGCCGAGTCCGCAAATCAGCATTACGATCGAGGCTAAAGTCGCCGCGACCATCAACCGGAAATTCGGAAACATGCTGCCTCGCTGAATGCCCGCGCGATCCGTTGGAAAGCACGCGTCACACGCAGCCAAAGATCGTCGCGAGGCTATTGGTGTCGCATCGCCCGACCCTCGGCCGACGCGTACGTGGATTCGCGGCGATCACTTTTGCCGCCGAATCCAGCGAGGGACACTACGTGAGTCGCGGAAAAACCGACAAGAAAAATTTATGTCCGAACGTCGGCGACCGGCTGAACAATCAACACGAAGCGCACGGAATTAACCGATCGCGTCAGCGCGCGACCGGCGCCTGCCCCGCTGCCGCGTAGGGTTGCGAGCCCGGCAGCACCACGACACGCGTGCCGACGCCGACGCGGCTGTAGAGGTCGGCCACGTCTTCGTTGGTCAATCGAATGCAGCCGGAGGACACGAAATGGCCGATGGTGGATGGCTGGTTGGTGCCATGGATGCGATAAAGCGTGCTGCCAAGATAGAGAGCGCGCGCGCCGAGCGGATTGCCAGCGCCGCCGGCCATGAATCGGGGCAAGTAGGGTTGCCGCTCAATCATTTCCTTCGGCGGATGCCAGTCCGGCCACTCACTCATGCGGCTGATGCGCTCGCTCCCCGTCCAGGTGAAGCCTTCGCGCCCGACGCCGATGCCGTAGCGCAGCGCCTTGCCGTCACCGCGCACCAGATAAAGGTAGGTATGCGGTGTATCGATGATGATCGTGCCGGCGGGCTCGCTGGTGGGATAGCTGACCAACTGGCGATGGAATTGTGGCGGTAGTTGTTGGGCCGGGCCGGTTTCGGGTTGTTCGTCCGGCGGCAGCGCCGCGATGACGCTCGCGCGGTCGGGTGTTGTCGCGGCGGGCTGGCGGATCGAGCCGGTATAGTCGGCCGACGTTGCGACGTTGCCGATATCCGCCGGTGGACGCGGTATGTCGCTGCGGGTCGTCGCAAATTGGGTCGTGGCAAACTGGGTTGTGGCAAACACGGGCGCGGGCGCCGGCGCTTGCGCTGAATATGTTGGGCGCGGGGCCGAGGCCGCATAGCCGGCCCCGACGTTGAGCGGTGGTACCGGCGGCCCGTCATAGGACTGTGCCGACGCGGCGCCGAGTGAACCGAGCAGGCCAAAGGCTGCCGCAAATACTGCGAGACGCAAACGTACCAACACCGCCAACACCCTCAACACCGCGTTGTTTTGCAAAGAAGATTAGGCGGGACAAAGGCAAAAAAGCGTGAAAACTCGGGTGCTGGAGGCCGAACAGCGCAAAACCATGGAGCTACCGCGGGGCATGGCTAATGAATCATGAATGAGGCGGCCGCCGCGATCCCGCGCTCAAACGCCTTTTGGCTCCGGCCGGCAAACTGGTACGATAATAGGGTTTGCGGCAAAGGCGGTCTGTGGTGGGCTGGTCGAATCACACAATGTGGTTGGCGTGCGTGACGGCAGCGGCCGGCCTGATCTGCGTGCCCGCGGCACGCGCGCAAACGCCCGAGATCGACGCGCTCAAGGGCAAGATTTTCGACGCCCGGATGGCCTCGCAGACTTTCGTCAACGGCCTGAAATTCTGCGACGAACTCAAGGGCAAGGGCTTCTACTTTCAGCTGCGCAATCGCGTCCTGCTTCTCGACGAATATTTTCTATCGCTGGAAAATCTGGTGAAGGCGCAGGTCTACAATCCGCAAAAGAAACGGCCGTGGAGCATCGAAGACGCGAAGGAGCGTTGGGAAGAGGTCAAGAAAGAGGCGCAGGCCGACAAAGAAAAGTGCGAATTGGTGCGCAGCCTTCCCGCGCTCGAAAAGCAGCTCGAAATACTGCAAAAGAATGCGGATGCCGGCAAGAATGCTGACGCCGGTAAGAACGCCGGCCCGGCGCCGAACGCCGACGCCGGCAAGAACGTTGATGCGAGCAAGAAATAATAATCTGCGGCACCGCCACTCGCTCCGCAATCATATCCCAAATCTTCGCTCCTCGAGTGCTCCTGTCGGTTGAATCCGGTGGCGCGGCATATGGGCTTGATCGGCGGCCCGGCAATCTGCAAATAACGCCTGAGGCGGTCGCGGGACGGTGTGGAAAGAACCGTGTGCCGAATTTTGTTGCGGGTCGTTTCGGGTTACAACAGTCCTCGGGCTACAACATTGCTGTCGGCGTCGAAGGAGTGGCCAAGATGGCTTCAGTGAGCGATTGGAAGGTGCCATCCTCCGCACAACCCAAGCCGGAGGACTATCCCTACGATCTCAATCAAGCGCTGGCTTGTATGGTGACGTTGCGCGCGACCGTGCCCTCGGATGCGTTCACGGCGGAGACGCTCGGCACCGAGCGCGCCGGCAACGGCGTCATCATCCGTAGCAACGGGCTCGTCCTTACGATCGGCTATTTGATCACCGAGGCGGACACGATCTGGCTGACGTTGAGCGATGGCCGTTCGGTGCCGGGCCATGTGCTCGGCTACGACCAGGAAAGCGGTTTTGGTCTGGTACAGGCGCTCGCCAAAATCGACATGCCGGCGCTCAATCTCGGCCAATCGTCGGCGGCGCTGCTCGGCGAGCGCGTCGTGGTCGCGGGCGCCGGCGGCCGGCAACATTCTGTCGCCGCGCGCATCGTCGCCAAGCAGGAATTCGCCGGCTATTGGGAATATGTGCTCGACGAAGCGATCTTCACCGCGCCGGCGCATCCGAACTGGGGCGGCGCGGCGCTGATCGGGCCGAGCGGCGATCTGATCGGCGTCGGCTCGTTGCAACTCCAGCAAACGGTCGACAAGGGCGCCGCGCAGAACATCAACATGATCGTCCCGATCGATCTGCTGAAGCCGATCTTCGACGACTTGCTGAAATTCGGCCGCCGCGCCACGCCGCCGCGCCCATGGCTCGGATTCTACGCCACCGAGGTGGAAAACCAGTTGGTCATCGTCGGGCTCGCGGATCGCGGACCGGCCAAGCGTGCCGATCTGCGCACCGGCGATATCGTGCTCGCGGTCGCCGGTAACGAAGTGCACGACCTCGCCGATATGTTCCGGCGCATCTGGGCGCAAGGCCAAGCCGGAGTCGAAGTGCCGATCACGGTCGACCGCGACGGCGAGACCATAGACGTGCGGGTGGAGTCGAGCGAACGCGACCGCTTCCTCAAAGGGCCGAGCTTGCACTGAGCGAAGGCGCCGCAAACAGCGCTCGCAGTCCTTCACGATAGGTCGGGTAGAGCAACGTCACGCCAAGCTCTTCTTGTCGATGGCCTTCGCCCGCTGCTCGATCGACAATTTCACGCGATCACCGATGAACTTTGCGAACGGCGCGAGATTTCCGTCCGCGCTGGCGCTTTCGAGCGCCTTCATATAGGCGTCCCGGTCCTCAACCCGAATGATCGTCCATGGATAACCGCCGGAGGCGAGCATGGCATTCATAAGAAAGCGCGCCATGCGGCCGTTGCCGTCCGGATAGGGATGAATATAGCCGAAGAGCCAATGCCCCAGAACGATGCGGACCGACGGTTCTTTCTCACCTTCGAGAAGGTCGAAGTATGCATCCATCGCCTCCGGGAGAATCTCCCATCGGGGTGGAACATGCCGCGAGCCCTTGAGATACACAAAATGATTGCGGTATCCGGCCAGCGCCGTCGCTTTGATGAGTCCCGCCGCCACGCAAGGTTCGAACATTTCCCGATACCATTCGCGGTGAGCCTCGCGAACCAGTGGGGCGGCGTCGGCGCTGGCGATGATTTTCGCAATGGCGTCTTTGACCTTCTGGAAGGCCTGCCAATAACCGCGGGCGGCGAGCGCATCGCGATTTTTCCTGTCCGCTTCGTTCGCTTGGGGATTCCAGGTGCCGGTGCGCACACGATCGATCAGTGCGGGAGTAACGCGATAGCCTTCGATCGACAGTGAATGGTAGGCATCGCTCTTGTAAATTTCATCGACGAATTTGAGGTAGGCCTCGGTATCGTTCGGCAGGCCGAGGGCTGCCGGAAACACGGCCATAACCGCGTCCCGGTGGGCGCTCCACAAAGATTGAAGCCGGCCGACGATGGGCGGCGTGCCGGCCGGAAGCGAAGGCAATCTTTGTTGCTCTGCGAACGGATCGCTCGGCCGAACGTCGTGCCCGGCCGCTTTCATCGCCTTGACGATTTCGTCGGCGATGTTCGGACGGCCGGTGCGCGCAAAGGCACCGGCAAGCCGCCCCGCGATGACCGTGTGGCCGCCTTCCAGTAAAGGAGAAAGTACCTCGGAAGCATCCCGGATACCGGCAAGCACGACCAAGACCTCCGATGGGTGACGCCTCATGAAATCTTCGGAGATTCGAACAAGGGTTGCCGCAGGCTTGAAGAGGCGAAGTCCGTTCTTCGTCATGAGGTCCCTGTCGGACGGCATCTTGCTCTTCAGATCGTAGAGCGACGTGTGGAATATGGACTCGATCGTATTGTTGGTTCCTTTGGGGCTGTACACGACGACCTGCTTGGGGATGACCGTGTCTTCGGCGTGCAGTTGGAGAGACTGCTCGGGGGACAAATGCCATCCTTTGCCGAAGCGAAATTCGCAATAGCGCGCGCAAAACTCCCAGAGCGAGGCGTACCAGGGCGTGGTGTCGCCCGGAGCGGCATGGGGGCTGGTCGAAATTACCCAGCCCTTGATGACTTCGCGCAGAAAGCCTTGGTCGAGAAGGCGCTCGCGATCTACCCGGCTGAATTCGTCGGATCGAAACACCCGCCGGCCATCGGCCTGCAACTTGTGAAGAGCCTCAAGGGATTCTGCGAGTTTTTCGTGTAAACTGGCCATAGCCGATTCCCGACGCTTGGATCATTGCAAGTTTATTCTGCTGCACGTTCACAAGTATACAGTGACGTACTATTTCAAGTCAATAATGTCGTACTATAACAAATTTATAATGCTATATTATTGATAACCCAATTGTTTTTGTGCGATTCCTATCGTGCTTGTAAGTATCAAAATAGACTTTGAAACCTACGCCCGATCTAAGCTTGCCGACTATGCGGCGCTCGCTGAGACCGTCGCCACCGTTCTACGGGCGGCCATTAGCGCCTCCTCGCAGAGCTTTCGGCTTCAGCAAGTTCAGCATCGCGCCAAGGACCCCGCATCCCTCCGCACGAAGCTTGAAGCCCGTGGCATCCTTGCAACGTCTTCGCTCGAAGATGAGATCAAGGATTTGGGGGGCTGCCGGCTCATCTTCTACACCAATTCGGATGTCAGCCGCTTTCTCCAAAGCGGCATCATTACCGACAATTTTGAGGTCGATTGGGATCGAACGAAAATTCATCACCCGGTGCCGGGACAGACCGAGCCCGACAATCTTTTCATATCGAACAATTACGTTCTTACGCTGAAAGCCGACCGCACGTCGCTCGCCGAGTATTCGCGGTTCAAGGACCTCCGGTGCGAAGTCCAGGTCCAGACGACGCTCAATCACGCCTGGGCGGAAATGCAGCACGACATTCTTTACAAGAGAGCGGCCCTCAAGGCTTCGGAGGAAAACTTTTTACCGCAATCGAGCAACGCCTTCAGAAGATCATGAAGGATCACCTGTTGCCGGCGGGATATGAATTTCAGAAAGCCCTGGATGACTATGAACGGCTTCAAAGCGGCAAAGAGCTGTTCGATCGGGGGGCGCTGAATGCACTTGCGGAATGCGCGGATAACAACACCCGCCACGAGCTTCTCGAACGATTTCGGGGTTACGTGCTGCCGAACTACGACGATCCGCAAAGCCTCTATCCTGAAATCAAGGACCAGCTCGTTGCCGCCGTCATAGCGGCGCGGACGACGAAGCTCCGGCCGATTAACACGCCCTTTGGTGCTTTCCCCGGCGTTACGGTCGAGCAAATCGTGGATGTCGCCGCGGACATCTTTTCCTTCTTGCGGTACGGCAATATCGAACTGACATTCGATGCGCTTTGCGAACTTTTCCCGGGCGCACAGAGCAACGAGGAACGCAAGCGCCTGCTCGGCCTCGCACATGGCCTCGCCCGGCATGATCTCGATATCTGGAAGCAAGCGGGTCCGTATGTGCAGACCGTACTCGTTCAAAATATACGAAAGTTGGACCTTGCGAACGTCCAGCCCATACGTCCGATTCTCTTCGAAGTCCTAGACGAGGCGCTCAAGACCAAAGTGCAAGGCACTTCCAGCACTTACAAGAGCATCACCCTCCATCGGGGCGCTACCGTCGCCAGCGACGCGCTCGCGCGGATGCGCACGGAAGCGATCGCGCTGTTGATGGAGCTTTACAAAACGGCGCGCGACGATACCGAGAAGCGCCACACGGAACTCGCTTTTTTTGAAGCAACGCGGATACCCAACGGTAGACATTCCGATGATCTGCTCGTGCTCGTTCTTGAGAACAGCGCGACCATCATTGACTTTTTCACGGGCCTTGCCGCGAACGAATCCTGTGAAATGCTTCAAACGATCGAGCATAAGCTGCTGTGGATGTATCGGCGCAATCAGGGAATCGGCCGGCTGCCCGGCGCAACCGAGGACATTCTCAAAGCGCGCGATGTCTTGAACGACAGCATCGCAAGATTTCGCGAAGTCGCGGACGCCAACGAGGGCTTTACGGTTTACAAGACGCTGGTCGGCTTCGAATCCGCGTTTCCGCCAGCCTGGGACGATCCGAATTTCGACCTGCACGGAGAGGACGCCTACCGCAACCAAAGGCTCGATGAGCTTGTGTCCGATGTTGATGAGACCAACGCCGAGGAATGGTTGGCAATCCTAAAGCGATGCGCGCAGACTAGGTCGGACGACTTGGGCACTTTTCCCAGTTTCGGCAAATTCCTACAAAAGCTGAGCGTCGCGAAGCCCACGATCATGCTCGGCTTCATCGATCGGCTTGATGACCGTCTCACGGGATTTCTGGGGGTGATCCTCAGTGGCCTCGCGCAAAGCGATCGTCGCGCGGATGTGGAAGCAAAACTTGAGCAATGGCTCTCGAAGGAACCCGGAGATGGCGCATTACATGCAATTTGCGCCGACTTTCGAGCCGCGGCTGCTTGAGCGGATCCTACCGCTGGGAATCAAGAATAACAACGACGATGTAGTCATACAGGTGCTCTCGGCCGCGTCGCGACGCTATAAGGAGGCGCCTCAGGGTCTGATCGATACGATCTTCATGCCCGCGATCAGATATTTTGCCGCGAAAGACGATGCACGCTGGATCAACCTCGTTTGGTATTTACGGGGTGAACAATCCTTTTTGAGTGATCTTACCGCAGACCAGGCGGCTACGGTGCTGGGCAGCCTCGTGCATCTCCGCGAGATCGACACGCACGCGGAATTCGTGCTTCTCGATTTGGCGGTAAGACATCAGGAAAAGGTGTTTGATTTCTTCGGCGCCCGCCTGCGGTTCGCCGGGTCGCGGGACGAGGACGCCAACGAACGTTACGTGGCTGTCCCTTTCCGGTTTTTTGAGCTTCAAAAGTCATTTGCAAAAATCACGGAGCACGCGGTGGGCTTCGTGCGCAAATTGTTCGTCCCTGACGATCCGATGTTCCAGCATCAGGGCGGCCGCTTGCTGGCAAGCGGTTTTCCGGATTTTGCACCTCCGTTTGCCGAGACTCTAAAGGCCTATCTTCAGTCCGGAAACCGCGACGACATCGACTACGTTATTCAGGTGCTCTCCAGCTATCATGGTGATGTGTCGCTGACCACCATGTGCCGTGCTGTGATAGGCAGGCTTTCCGCCGACGATGCGCTGCTGTCCGACGTTGAAATCGTTCTGCAAAACATAGGAACGGTGTCAGGCGAGTTTGGACTGGTCCAGGCCTATCAGGCCCAAAAGCAGGAAATGGCTGGCTGGCTTCGCGACCCCGACGAAAAAATACGCGCCTTCGCTGAAGGCTATGTGCGTATGCTCGACCGTCAGATCGCGGGCGAGCAACGACGAAGCGAAGAAGGCCTCGAAATGCGGAAACGCATTACGGCGATCCGGATTCCGGTGACCAGGCGTGATGGCTGTGAGTGCAACGTGCGAAATATTCGTCGTCAACCATGATGGAAAATCCGCGGACATGTCGGTGCTAAAAGGACGAGTATTTGCAAATGCTTCGCGGAGCTGCTGTGGACTGTAATGATTAACCGCCTTGAACTCGGCCGTCATTGCTTTGCTCGACGGGGCTCGCCACCTTTTCCGCATGGGGAGAGGGTTTGATTGCAGCGCGTTTCTCTTCTTCAAACAGCGCTCGCAGTCCTTCACGATAGGTCGGGTAGAGCAACGTCACGCCAAGCTCGCGCTTGAGCTTGTCGTTGCGCACGCGCCGGCACTCCTGCCAGAAACTCAATGCCAGCGGTGACATCGACGGCGCCGCCGCCTCGAAAGCAACTTTCGGCGGCGGATCGCGGCCGAGAAGCTCGGCGGCGAACACGATCGGATCTTCCGGTGGACCGGGTTCGTCGTCGGTGATGTTGAAAATGCCGGCGGCATTGCGGGTGAAGGCCGCGTCGATTGCCTGCGCGATGTCGCTTGCATGAATGCGATTGAACACCTGGCCGGGTTTGACGATGCGGCGGGCGGTGCCGTGTGCGACCTGCACCAGCGCGTTTCGTCCAGGGCCGTAAATTCCGGCGAGCCGCAGGATCGCAACGGCCGTGCCGGACCGCGCACCCAGCTCCTGCCACCCCCGCTCGGCGAGGAGCCGGTGACGACCCCGCGCCGAGTCGGGCTGCGCAGACGTATTTTCGTCCACCCAGGCGCCGCCGCGATCCCCGTAAACGCCGATGGTCGAAAGATAGACGACGGAGCGCAGGCGCGCGGTGGCCAGCTTTTCGCCGAATGCCGCCAGCACCGGATCGCCGTCCTCGGTTTGCGGAATACAAATCAGCGCCATGTCGGCTTGGCCGATAGTTTGTTCGAGCTCCGGCGTCGTTGTTTTGCCGTCGAAAACGCCGGCCCTCAGTCGGTCCGGTGCATCCGCGTTCAAGGCGGCGGCGCGTTCGGCGCTACGCACCGTTCCGACGATGCGCGTGAACCTTTGGCCGAACATCCCGACGAAATGTTCGGCCGAATAACCAAGCCCAAAGCAGAGCAGCGTCGACATTGGCGGCTTTCATCTCACGCCTCGAGGGCTGCGTCCCATTCCGCCGCGACGTCGGCGTCGGGCTCGGCGTTGCGCCGGTGCGCCAGGAGGCCTGCCAGGCGTTTGCGATCGAGCCGGCCAAGCGCCCACACCGCCGCGCCCCGCACGAGCGGCGAAGCATCGTCCAGCGATCGCTCGGCCGCATCCGCAAGCGCCGCATCGCCGGAATTGCCGACCGCGATCAGCACATTGCGTAGGAAGCGGTTACGGCCGATGCGCTTGACCGGGCTCTTGCCGAACAGAGCGCGAAAGCCGGGCTCGTCGAGCCGGGCAAGATCGGCCAGCGCCGGCGCCCGCAACGCTTCGCGGGCGGCGAGCCGCGTTTCGTGCCCGGCTTGTGCGAATTTGTTCCACGGGCACACCGCCAGGCAATCGTCGCAGCCGTAGATGCGATTGCCGATCAGCGGACGCAGCGCGCGCGGTATCGGGCCCTTATGCTCGATGGTGAGATAGGAGATGCAGCGCCGCGCATCGAGCCGGTACGGCGCCGGAAAGGCCGCGGTCGGACAAATGTCGAGACAGGCCTGGCAGCTGCCGCAATGGTCGCTTTCCGCACTGTCAGGCGGCAAATCAAGCGTGGTGAAAATCGCACCGAGGAACAACCACGAACCGTGCGCGCGCGAGACGAGATTGGTGTGCTTGCCCTGCCAGCCGAGGCCGGCCGCGGCCGCGAGCGGCTTCTCCATCACCGGCGCGGTATCGACGAACACCTTGATGTCGCCGCCCGCTTGCGCGATCAGCCAGCGTCCGAGCGTTTTCAGCCGCGGCTTGATGACGTCGTGATAGTCATCGCCCTGCGCGTAGACCGAGACCGCGCCGCGCGTTCGCTCCTTGAGGATCGCCAGCGGATCGTCCGTCGGGCCGTAATTGAAGCCGAGCATGATGATGGCACGCACCTCCATCGCCACCGAACGCGGGTCGCCGCGGCGGTCTGCGTTATTCGCCATCCAGTCCATGTCGCCGTGGGCCCCGGCGGTCAGAAATTCACGCAAGCGTTCGGCCGCGCGCGGAATTGAATCTGGGCGCACGATTCCGATGGCGTCGAAGCCGTGCGTCTTGGCCGCTTCGGCGAGCGCGGCCTTGAGCGCAACGGCTCGTTCGGAGGTTAGAAGTCGAGGTTGGCGTAGCTCGGCGCCGGCGGCAGGCCGGGCAGCGTCTCGCTGAGCAGCGTGCGGAATGCGGGCCGTGACTTGATCCTCGCGTACCAGGCCTTGGCGGTCTCGTCTTCGTTCCACGGCACATCGCCCAGATAATCGACGGCGGACAGATGCCCCGCCGCGCTCAGATCGGCATAAGTCAGATGGTCGCCGGCCAGCCAATCGCGCTTGCGCACCAGCCAGCCGATATATTTCAGATGGTATCTAATATTGTTGCGCGCCGCCCGCATGATCTGGGTATCGGGTGGGCCGCCGCCGTCCCCGGCCGGGATGAACCGCTTGTAGACGCGCTCGGTGACCAGCGGTCCGCTGGCTTCGGCGAAGAATTTATCGTTGAACCAGCTCATCAGCCGGCGGACCTCGATGCGCTCGCTGGCTTCAGGCGGCATCAAGCCGGGCGGGGCGGCCACTCCGCCTCGGGTCTCGAAGAGGTATTCCGCTACGACCGCGGCGCCGGGAACCGGCGGCACGCCTTCCTCCACCAGGACCGGCGTGGTTCCGGCCGGGTTGAGCATCAGAAAATCCTCGCGCCGCTCCCAGGTGCGCACCTCCACGAGCCGCGCGGTCAAGCCGAGCTCTTCCAGAACGAGCCGCACAAAACGCGAATGCGGACAGGAGGGATGATGGAACAGCGTCAGCATGCCATCGCGAGCGCGTGGAAAATGTGACCGAGCGGGAGAAGCGGTGCGACTGCGAATCGCTCCCTGTTATAGGCGAAGCGATCCGGCAGGCAAATCCGGGGGATACACCTGTTGATGTCGGGCAAGAAGCGGCTTCCTCTTTTGTGGATCATGCGCTAGTGGTCCGATTCTAACATTCGCATCCGTATTCGGCAGCTTCTTATGCGAATGTTAGAATCAAAAGGACCACTAGCAAGTATGCGTCTTAGCTTTGGATTTGACATTCGCTTCACGAGCCTGCCGCGAGGTGGGTAGCGAATGTTAAATCCGCTCCCATAGTACTCGACGCGGTTGGATAAGGCGTTGAGTTGATTCATAAAAGCGATTCTTTGCCTGGCAGCGAAGGATCGCGCTCATGCAATCGATATTCTCGATCGCCTTATCCAGGGCGGTAGCAAAACACATCGACCTGT